>JBPPMV010000369.1:0-2616 GCA_051306235.1 Mycobacterium sp.
ACCTCGCTGATCGTCGTCGTGACCATCACGCTGTTCATCTCACTCGCCGTCTACGGCGCGTCCGGCAACTTCAACCTCTCCGGGTAGGTCAGGGATGTCCGACGGAACCTCCAAACGCAGCCACGTCAGGCTGGCCGCTGCAGCTCTGGCAGCGCTGCTCGCGCTCGCAGTGGCGTTCACCTATCTGTTCTTCACCGCCGCGTTCACCCCCACCGATACGGTCACGGTCACCTCGGAGCGTGCCGGTCTGGTGATGGAGAAGGACGCCAAGGTCAAATACCGCGGTATCCAGATCGGCAAGGTCAGCGAGATCGCCTACGTCGGGGATCAGGCCAAGCTCACGCTGTCCATCGATCGCGGCCAGATGCGCTTCATCCCGTCGAACGCCGTCGTGAAGATTGCCGGTACCACGGTTTTCGGTGCGAAGTCGGTGGAGTTCGTGCCGCCGGACGATCCGAGGGACACCCCGCTGCGGGCCGGCACCAATATCGAGGCATCCAGTGTGCAGCTGGAGGTGAACACGCTCTTCCAGACGCTCACCGACGTGCTGCACAAGATCGATCCGATCAATCTGAACGCCACCCTGTCGGCGCTGGGCGAGGGGTTGCGCGGTAACGGCGACAACGCGGGTGCCGCAATGGCCGGTCTGAACAGCTATCTGGCCCAGCTCAATCCGAAGCTGCCGACGCTGGCCGAGGATTTCCGCAAGGCGGCTGTCGTGGCCAATATCTACGGTGACATCGGACCGGATCTGGCCACCCTCCTCGATAACGCACCGCAGCTGGCCCAGACCATCGTCGATGAACAGGACAATCTGAACGCCGCGCTGCTTGCGGCCACCGGGTTCGCCCAGAACGGCACCGCCACACTGGAACCCGCCGCCGATGACTACATCGCGGCGATCCAGCGACTGCGGGCGCCGTTGAAGGTGGCCGGCGAGTACTCGCCGATGATCGGCTGCACGCTGCAAGGCACGTCCAAGGCGCTGGATACCTTCGCTCCGATTATCGGCGGTATCCGGCCCGGTCTATACGTGTCGTCGAGCTTCCTGCCCGGTGCGCCGTCCTACACCTTCCCCGAGAGCCTGCCCGTGGTGAACGCCTCCGGTGGGCCGAACTGCCGCGGACTGCCGAACGTCCCGGGTAAGCAGCTGGGCGGATCCTGGTACCACACACCGTTCCTGGTGACCGACAACGCGTATGTGCCCTACCAGCCGAACACCGAACTGCAGTTCAATGCGCCGTCGACGCTGCAGTTCCTGTTCAACGGGGCGTTCGCGGAACGGGATGACTTCTGATGACCAGGTTGCGCCGTGATGAGCGCTTGCGCGAAGAGCCTCAGCTGAAGAAGAACGAAGGCCGTAGCTGATGAACCAACGTAGAACCCTGATCAACGTCATCGTGTTCACGCTGGCGATGGTGCTGGTGGCCGCTGGTCTGGTCGTGGTGTTCGGGCAGTTCCGGTTCGCCTCGAGCAACCAGTTCCAGGCCACCTTCGCCGAGGCGTCCCGGCTGAAGTCCGGCCAGGATGTTCGCATCGCGGGTGTGCCGGTCGGTTCGGTCAGCGCGGTGACGCTGAATCCGGACAACACTGTCAACGTGGCCTTCGACGTGGACAAGCGCTACCAGCTCTACACCTCCACCCGCGTGGTGGTGCGGTACGAGAACCTGGTCGGCGACCGCTACATGGAGGTCACCTCCGGTCCGGGCGAGCTCAAGAAGCTCCCCGCCGGGGCCACCATCTCGCAGCAGAACACCCAGCCCGCACTGGATCTCGATGCGCTGCTCGGCGGCCTGAAGCCGGTTCTCAAAGGACTGGACGGTGCCAAGGTCAACGAGGTCAGCAACGCGGTCATCGAATTGCTGCAGGGCCAGGGCGGCGCGATCCAGAGTCTGTTGTCCGACACCAGCTCGTTCAGCCAGCGGCTGGCGGACCGGGACCAGCTCATCGGCGATGTGATCACCAACCTGAACTCCGTGCTGGGTACCGTCGACGAGAAGGGCGATCAGTTCAACGCCAGCGTCGACGAACTGCAGAAGCTCATCACCGGCCTGGCCGAGAACCGGGACCCCATCGCCGGGGCCATCGGGCCACTGGCATCGGCGTCGAACGACCTGACCGAGATGCTGGAGGCCTCGCGCCGTCCGCTGCAGGGTGTCATCGAGAATGCGCGCCCGTTCCTGCAGCGGATGGATGAGCGCAAGGGCGATGTCAACAAGGTGATCGAGCCACTCGCCGAGAACTACATGCGGCTGAATTCCCTTGGCGCGTACGGTGCCTTCTTCAATATCTACTACTGCTCCATCCGGCTGAAGATCAACGGCCCGGCCGGTAGCGACATTCTCATCCCGTTCGGTGGACCGGCGGACCCGACGAAGGGGAGATGCTCGGAGAATGGCTAGTCCAGACAGCAGCAATCCGCTGCGCACCGGGATTCTCGGCATCTTCGTGGTGGCATGCCTGGTCCTGGTGTCCTTCGG
This sequence comes from Mycobacterium sp., assembly GCA_051306235.1. GTDB lineage: Bacteria > Actinomycetota > Actinomycetes > Mycobacteriales > Mycobacteriaceae > Mycobacterium. The sequence continues at coordinate 2,481 of JBPPMV010000369.1, forward strand.
ATACACCGGCCTGCCGTGGTACCCGCAGGGCCGCAACTACGAGGCCTACTTCTCCGACGCCGGCGGTATCTCGCCGGGCAATGACGTCGCGGTGTCCGGAATCAAGGTCGGCACGGTCGATTCGGTCTCGCTGGCC
>JBPPMV010000370.1:0-4587 GCA_051306235.1 Mycobacterium sp.
TGCTGCGCGCCGCGCCGACCAAGCCGGCTGCCTGGTCGGGGCTGGCACCGTACTGCGCGGCGGTGGCGTCGATCGTGGGCTGCGAGCCTTGCCCGGTGTAGAGCATCCGGCAAGCCTGCTTGCCGGCGAGCAGCAGCTGATCGTCGTTGCCCGGGAAGTTGCCGCGCGTCGCGTTGAGGAAGTTGATCTCAACGGCGGTCAGCGGGATCGGCCAGGCGCTCGCCGGCGCTGCGGCCAGCCCGAGTAGCCCGCCGGCCACCGTCGCTGCTGCCACGACCCGACCGATTCTCGTTCCTATGAACATTTCGCTCCCCCATCCCTTTTCGACACACCGTTGTGTGGCCATCTCGACTGTAACGCCGCCGCGCACATGGTCTATGCACCAGTTTTCTGCCGATGGTGCGCGCTCGAAAATTGGTGCGCAGCGGCCTGTCTGCCCGGCCTTAGCCTGGAGATGGGCAAGACAGCCCGACGGACCGGTGGTGAGGAATCATGGGCGTAGCCAGCAGCGACACACAGCGCGCGCACGGCGCTGCCCTTTGGAACGGATTCACACTCGGGCCGCTGGCCACGCTGTCGGCACTGCTGCTCTTGATGCTGGTCGAAGTACCACGCACCGGAGCACCGGTAACCGCGGCCGCCGTCGGACCCACCACGATCTTTTTGTTCCTGGCGCTGGTTTCGCTCGCGCGTGGTCAAAGGCGTGCCGCATGGTGGGTGCTCTCGGCGTTGGGTGCCATCATCGGAACAGCGCTGACCGCCGCTGCGATCCTCGGCGCGATCTCCGGGATCGCCTACATGCTTTCAGATCCCGGCTGATGCGCGGACCCAAACTCCCTGCCCAGTATGAGACCGCATGCCGCACCACCCTCAGCTCCAGCTCTCCGATGACACCTAGTCCGCAACCCCAGCACGGAAGGCCACCCCCCATGACGTCGACACAGCGCCCGCGCATACGGCTCGCAGCGGCCCTGACGGCCGCACTGATAGCGGCCACGACGGCCGGCTGCGGCAATGATGAACCGCAACAGGTCAGCTTCGAAGAGCTGTTCGCGGACAAAACGATGCCTGGCATCACCACCCCTACCGCACCTCGCAGCACGTTTGCACCCTCCGGCGACAGCAGTGCCTGCGCCGCGGCGGACACCGCGACGGTGGACGTCCCTGCGTTGGCCGCCGGCGAGCCGGGAGTGCGCGTCCCGCAACCTCCCGGGTGGACTCGCTTCACCCAGATGGACAGCGAGATAATCCGCCTCGCCCTGGCCAATCCGTCGCTGATCGCAAACAAGTTTGCACCCAACATCGTGATCACCGTCGAGCCCGCGCCCTCACAGGACGCCGAATCCGTCTACGCCCAGACCCATGACAATCTCGTCAATATCGCTGGTGCGCTCGATATGGCGGTCACACCGGTCATGGTGTGCGGCCTGCCCTCCGAGAGGCTCACATTCCGGTCGCCCGGCATGGGTGCTCAGTCCGCCGAACGTCACCTGCAGGCACTTCAGGTGTTCGTGCCAGGCGGCGGCCGCGCCTATCTGATTTCGGTGACAGTACAGACCACCGATCCCAAAAACGCCGACTACCAGCGTGATTCAACCCGCATGCTAGACGGAGTCCAGGTACTGACATCGCCCACGTCTCATTGAACAGCCCTCTCCCTAGAGTCTGTTCGTCACTCTCGCCTCCAACTGATCACGAAGCCAGCGTGGCGTGCAGATCCGTGGGTGCGGGTGTCGAACGCGGCAGTACCCGCAGCTCCGGCCAGTACCTGCCAAGGCGCGCGCCCGGTCAACGTGGCGCACCCCAGACTCCGCAGCGATTCAATGTCGGCGCATTCGAGGGCCTCGCGAAAAGCATTGTCGGACTCCATCAAATCGGTCGTGCGGTGCGCCGGCGGTACACACGTCACGCCTTCACCCATCACGATGAACGCGACCCGCTCAGCGCGCGCTGCCAGATCCGCGCCCAGCGTGAAGCACTCCTGCGGGGAGGCTTCGAAGTTGACCGCTTCGAAAGCGACATCGCATGTGATGATGCCGGTGTTTTCCGGTCGCGACGCGGTCAGCAGCCAGGAACCGAGGCTCAGTGACAGCGGCAGGGGTTGCGGATCCTCGACTGCTTGTCCCCAGCCGGACTTCCACCAAACCCCCGCCCCGAGAAGGCTGGCGTAGGCCCTGGCCGGGTCGAAACCGCCCGTCACATGATCGCCGCCCACGATCACAACCAACTCTGCGGCTTCCGGCACCGGCAATTGAGGGCCACCGGCGACCGGGATGCCCAACTGTGCGACCGCGTCCAGGCAGGCGGCACGCAGCGATGCCCACCGATCATCAGGATCGGTAGTCAATTCTGGCACTAGCGCCATCGGATGAGGGCACAGCGCCGCCGCAATCAATCCCACCGCGCACAATTGCTTTCACTCCATAACACCACCAGAAATCTGATCCCAACTACTCAACGGTGACGGGCTTCGGCGGCGCCTCGCGCACGAGCAGCGGCCAGACCAACGCCAGCAGATTGAATACAGCCACAAGCGATATGACGTGACTCGACGGCGGATCGGTAAACGGGAGGTACAGAATTTGTGCGCAGATGGTGGCGGCCACAGATATTCGCAGGCCGCGTTTGGAGGTCAGTTTCGCTATCAGAATGAACAACACAAAATACCCGCATGTGATCAGAAGAGCCCACCAGTACCACTGCATCGTTATCCTCCTCCCCGAATCGTCACACAGCTTGCGGAACTGAAGCTGTCTGTAGCCCAATACAATTAACAAGCATCAGGGGCCTCGCCATTGCTGCCGACTGTGCCGCCGAGTCGTTCGCGCCAGACCAACACTTTGTTGTTCCACGCTGCGGCGTCAATCGGGTCCTCCACACGGGTAAACCCAGGGCCGAATGTGTCGTGAGCCTCAACAGCGACCTGCATTTCCGCGAGCAGATTGGGCAACGCCGCACGAAACCACCCATCAGTAGTTCGTTGAAGCTGCGAAAGATGGTGCAGCACAGCCGGATCATCCGGTTTGGCGTTTCTGAGAAGGCGGGCCGATTCATTGAGCTGGGTGATGGTGTGTTGCCCGGAGATCAGCTGGCGCGCCAACGTCCAGATCGTCTCTTGCGGCTCGATGACGAAGACGTTCTCCGACGCGCCATCCCGGCCGGGCTGTGTCGTGCTCATTGAGGACCCGACGCGACCATCAGCGCGAAGCACACAACGCCAATGACGACATGCGCCGCGCAGAAGACGAGCGGAACTGGCCAGGCCGGCCGGTTCTTGACCAGCCGCACGAGGATCAGCGCCAGGTCCGCAACGGGCAACGCCCAAGCCGCGATCATCACCGCGCTTAACCCGATGCTGGCCCAGAGTGGGTTACCGCACGCACGATGTCCGCAAGGGTCTAGCCCCATCACCGCGAGCCCGACCACCATCGTCGCGCCCACCGCCATCATCACGTGTGCCGCCAGCAGCGTGATCGCCACAACCGCATCAACGCCGCGTCCCCGCCTACCGGTCGGGGCCGCAGCGTCCACCGCGGTTGGCCCGCCCCAGCCGCTGGAGCCCACCGCGAAGCTGGCCGGGCCGTCGCCGGGCCCACCGGTAGTCATCGACGGCCTGCCTGGGCGAGTAGGACGAGCAGCAAGACGGTGTAGGCGACGTGGATTCCGCACATCGCCAGCGGGACAATCCAGGCCGTCCTACGCATGCTGAGGGCCACGATGATCCCGACTAAGTCGATCACCGGTAACGCCACCAAGGCAACGCCGGCGGCGATGACGGCAAGTCCTACCCACTGGGTATCGGGGCAGACGCCACCCTCGCAGCTGCGCATGGTGTTGACGGCGAAGCCCACGAATAGTGTTGCGCCCCAGGCTAGGCCTACGTGGCAGGCCAGCAACGGAATCGCAATTGCAGCATCGCTACCGCGGCTGAGCCGCGTTGTTTTCGCCATCGTCACGGGAACCTGGTGAAGCAGCCGTCGACACTCGGATTGATCACCCCGGAGCGGAACGCCATGATCCGGGTGAAACCGGCTGCCACGGTGTTGCCGTCGACCCCGGAGGAGGCCAACCCGTTGTTGAGCAACCCAGCCACCGCTTCGTCGAAATCACCAGCGGTCATCACGATGTTCCCCCCGCTGGGGGCGTCGATCGGCTCCACCATCTTGCGCTGAGCGACACCGGTGAGGCAGGCGGTGCGCACAGATGCGGCCGGGTCGGTGAGGTTGACGCCGCGCTGTTGCTGCAGTGCCAGCGCCACCCGTGAGATGAGCACTGAGATGGCGGTGTTGTCGCCCTGGACCAGCACCCGTTCCTTGGATCCCGCTTGGCTGCCCAAGGCCTGCAGACCGGGAAGATCGACGGCGATGGTGTTGGTGGATGGGCAATAGGACACCGGCGGTGTAGCTTTCACGTCCGGGCAGGCCGGCGCCTTGGCGTCCAAGGTCACCGTCGGCGGCGGATCGAGCCCGTAGATGCCCGAGACCACCTCAGTGACCATCTGCACCATCTTCTCGTTGATCGGTGCTTCCCCGTTCTGATCGTGCTCGTCCTCCAAGACCATCGGCATGTCGCCCCGGCTGGCTTTGA
>JBPPMV010000371.1:0-4565 GCA_051306235.1 Mycobacterium sp.
TGGCGCTGGCGGCGGCCTGCAATGACCTGGCCACGGTGCCCTACAACGCGATGCTCAGCCAGCTCACGACACCGCAGAACTCCGGCCGGGTGTCCGGAGCCGGCCTGGCGGTCGGCTACGGCGGCACCGTCGGGCTGCTGCTGATCGTCTACGTGGCGTTCATCTCCGGTGACGGCGGTGTGTTGGGGCTGCCCACCGATGACGGTCAGAACGTCAGCGCGGCGATGCTGCTGACCGCCGTCTGGTTCGCGCTGTTCGCGCTGCCGCTGCTGTTGAAGGCACCGGCGCCGGCCGCGGTCGAGGGGTATCGCCCCGTCGGGTTCTTCGCCTCCTACCGGAAGCTGTGGGATGAGGTGCGCAGTGAGTGGCACCGTGACCGCAACGTCGTCTACTACCTGGTGGCCAGCGCGGTGTTCCGGGACGGGCTGACCGGGGTGTTCACCTTCGGTGCGGTGCTCGGGGTCAACGTGTACGGCATCTCCCCGGCAAGCGTGCTGCTGTTCGGGGTGTGCGCATGCCTGGTGGCCGCGGGCGGCGCGGTGGTCGGTGGGCTGCTCGACGATCGCTTCGGCGCGAAACCGGTGATCCTCACCGCGCTGTCGCTGATGATCGTGGTGGGGCTGACGTTGATGACGCTGTCGGGGCAGCTGGCGTTCTGGATCTGCGGGCTGCTGCTGTGTCTGTTCATCGGGCCGACGTTGTCGGCGGCGCGCACCCAGATGCTGCGGATGTCGACCGAGGGCAAGGAAGGCATCGCGTTCGGCCTCTACACCACCACCGGGCGGGCCGCCGCGCCGTTGGCGCCATGGCTGTTCTTCGTGTTCATCGACGCCTTCGAAACCGACCGGGCGGGGATGGGCGGTCTGTGCGTGGTGCTGGGCCTGGGACTGCTGCTGATGCTGGGGGTTCGCACCACCCCTCGCGTTGCCCGGGCGGTTTAGCCGATCGGGCTGCAGATGGTCAGGCCCGACCCGGTGCGCTGCTGAATCTGCGCACCGGCGACCGTGATCGAGCAATCCACCTGGCGCCCGACATTGATGATGCTGACGCTGGCCGACTGCTTGGCCGGCTCGGCAAGATCGACCGTCTTGCTCCACGGCAGAAGGACATTGAACTCGGTCTGCAGGACGCCGCCGTTGTCCACGTAGGTGATGTTGATGACCCGGCCCTGACCGGTGACGTTGTAGGTCACCGACTCGGTGACGCCGGGGATGCCCGATCCGCCCGGCACCGGCGGCGCGGTGGTGGTCGGCGGGACGGCAGGGCGCGATGTGGTGGTGGTGGGGCGGCGGGTCGTGGTCGGCGGCGCGGTGCTGATGGTGGGTTCGGCGGCGCCAGGGTCGGCGAGGGTGGGCACCGGCGCGACGACGGTCTCCTGCTGTGAGCTGTTGACGATCACCAGCGCGATGACCAGTCCGATGACGGTGACGACGGCGATGGCGGCGACGATCCACAACCACCTCGGTGTGCCGGGAGGTTCGGGCGGTTCCCCGCCGCCGGGTGGCGGTGGCGGTCCGCCGTACGGGCCGGACCCGTACTGACCGTACTGGCCGACCGACTGGTCGTACCCGTAGGCGGGTTGGTCGTAGGCCGGATACGCGGGTAGCGCCTCGGTGGGTCTGGTGCCGTACGGGGATTGCGCCGCATAAGCGGGGTCGGAGTAGCCGGAATATCCAGCTTGGCCACCGTCGAGCCGCTGCGTCGGCTCGTCTCTGCGGGGAGAATCGGTCATTGCCACCTCATGAGCTCACACGGTACCCGCGCGGCCTGGGAAAGGGTGGCGACCGATCGGTCGCTGTGCCCGAGTGCAACTCAGCGTGCGACCGCCAGCGCGGCGACGGTCATGGCGCGCAGGATCTGGCGCGAGGCATGGTCTGTGCTGGGCATCTTGACGCTGTGCGGGGTGGAGTTGAGCAATCCGAAGACGGCCTGGGCCTTCAATCGGGCTTCGGATTCGTCCAGCTGATCGTCGACCTGGCGCAGGACATCCACCCAGATCTCGACGTATTGCCGCTGCGCCTTGCGGACCTGGCGTTTGGCCGCCGACGGCAGATGCCCGAGGTCGCGATCCTGGATTCGGATCAGGTTCGACTCGCCGAGCACGAAGTCGAGATGGAAATCGATCAAACCGTCCAGCGCGGCAGCGGCATCGAGGGAGTCCGCGAGAACCTCGCGGGCCCCGGCCAACAGCCGGGTGCTGATACCGACCAGCAGTTCGACCAGCAGGGCTTCCTTGTTGGGGAAGTGCCGGTAGATCGCCGGCCCGCTGACTCCGGCCGCAGCGCCGATGTCCTCGAGGCGGACGGACAGGTAACCGTGTTCGGCGACCAGCCGTTCGGCCGCAGCGATGAGCTGGGTCCGGCGATCGGATTTGGCCCTGCTGCGCGGAGTCTCAGTGCTCATGTCCGACTCCGTCCCGCCATAGACATTTCAGTTAGTGACGATTAACATACTACGAGTTAGTCGTCATTAACTCAAGTGGAACGGTTCAGCGATGACACATCGCGACGCGCACGTCGCCCTGGTGACCGAACTGCGCGCCAAGCTGGCGACAGCGGCGCTCGGTGGTTCGGAGAAGGCACGAGAACGTCACGTGGGCCGCGGGAAACTGCTTCCGCGCGACCGGGTGGACGGGCTGCTCGATCCGGGGAGCCCCTTCCTGGACATCGCACCGCTGGCCGCCGACGGCATGTACGACGATGACTGCCCGGGTGCGGGCATGATCGCCGGCATCGGCCGGGTGTCGGGCCGCGAATGCATGATCGTGGCCAACGATGCGACGGTCAAAGGCGGCACCTACTACCCGATCACCGTCAAGAAGCACCTGCGCGCCCAGGAGATTGCCGCGCAGAACCGGCTGCCCTGCCTGTATCTGGTGGATTCCGGTGGTGCCTTCCTGCCCCGCCAGGACGAGGTCTTCCCCGACCGTGAGCACTTCGGCCGGATCTTCTTCAACCAGGCCACCATGAGCGCCCAGGGGATACCGCAGATCGCGGCGGTGCTCGGATCCTGCACCGCCGGCGGGGCCTACGTACCGGCTATGAGCGATGAGGCCATCATCGTCCGCAACCAAGGCACCATCTTTCTCGGCGGCCCGCCGCTGGTGAAGGCCGCGACCGGTGAGGTGGTGACCGCCGAGGACCTCGGCGGCGGCGACCTGCACTCCAAAACCTCTGGCGTCACCGATCATCTGGCCCATGACGACCGCGACGCGTTGCGCATCATGCGCCGCATCGTCGGCACCTTCGGTCCCCGGCTGGATCCGCCGTGGGAGGTGCGGCCCACCGTCGAAGCGGTGGCCGACCAGTCCGAGCTCTACGATGTGGTGCCCGTCGATTCGCGGGTGCCCTATGACGTGCACGAGGTCATCAACCGTGTCGTCGATGGCGGCGAATTCCAGGAGTTCAAGGCCGAATACGGCACCACGCTCGTCACCGGTTTCGCGCGTATCCACGGCCATCCCGTCGGCATCATCGCCAACAACGGTGTGTTGTTCGGCGAGTCGGCGGTCAAGGGCGCCCACTTCATCGAACTGTGCGACAAACGCAGTACCCCGCTGCTGTTCCTGCAGAACATCGCCGGGTTCATGGTGGGCCGCGATTACGAGGCCGGGGGCATCGCCAAGCACGGTGCCAAGATGGTCACCGCGGTGGCATGTGCGCGGGTGCCGAAGCTGACGGTGGTGATCGGCGGCTCCTACGGTGCCGGTAACTACTCGATGTGCGGGCGGGCGTATTCCCCTCGCTTCCTGTGGATGTGGCCGAACGCGCGAATCTCGGTGATGGGCGGTGAGCAGGCCGCGTCGGTGCTCGCCACGGTGCGCGGCGATATGACCGCCGAGCAGGAGGAGGCGTTCAAGGCGCCGATCCGCGACCAGTACGAACACCAGGGAAACCCGTACTACTCCACCGCGCGGCTCTGGGATGACGGTGTGATCGACCCCGCCGACACCAGAACCGTTCTGGGACTTGCCCTTTCAGTTGTCGCACAGGCTCCGCTGGAGCCGGTGTCCTACGGCGTCTTCCGGATGTGAATCAGATGTCTACTGAGATTTTTCATACCGTCCTCGTTGCCAACCGCGGCGAGATCGCGGTGCGCGTCATCCGCAGTCTGCGCGCCATGGGCATCCGCTCGGTGGCCGTCTACAGCGATGCCGACGTCGCGGCCCGGCATGTGCGCGAGGCCGATACCGCGGTGCGCATCGGACCGGCATCGGCGCGCCAGAGCTATCTCGACATCGGCGCCATTGTCTCCGCGGCGCAGCGCACCGGGGCGCAGGCCGTGCACCCTGGATACGGATTCCTCGCCGAGAACGCCGAATTCGCGGCGGCCCTGCACGCGGCCGGCATCGTGTTTATCGGGCCGCCGGTGGCAGCGATCAGGACCATGGGCGACAAGATCGCCGCCAAGGCCGCGGTGTCGGAGTTCGGGGTCCCGGTCGTCCCCGGTATCTCGCGGCCCGGCCTGACCGACGACGATCTGATCGCCGGAGCGCCCGAGGTCGGGTTCCCGGTGCTGGTGAAACCGTCGGCCGGTGGTGGCGGCAAGGGGATGCGCGTCGTCCA
>JBPPMV010000372.1:0-7000 GCA_051306235.1 Mycobacterium sp.
GGGATACGGCGCTGCGCCTGCTCGATGAAGATGACGGCGGCGACCAGCATCAGGCCGATGACCATCACGATGCTGAAGACGACCCAGCCCTTGGAGGTCTGGACGCTCCAGAGCGATGCCGGGAAGGTGGCGACGACCTGGGTGAAGATGAGGATCGACATGCCGTTGCCGATGCCGCGGTCGGTGATGAGCTCACCGAGCCACATGATCACCGCGGTGCCGGCGGTCATGGTGATGACCATGACGAGGAACGTCGAGGTGCTGTTGTCGTGCAGCAGGTCGAGCGTGCAGCCCTGCAGCAGCGCCTTGTTGCGCGCCAGCGCCACGATGCCGGTCGCCTGCAGGACCGCGAGGCCCAGCGTGAGGTAGCGCGTGTACTGGGTGATCTTCGCCTGGCCGGCCTGGCCCTCCTTCTTCAGCGCCTCGAGCCGTGGGATCACCACGACGAGCAGCTGCAGGATGATGGAGGCCGTGATGTACGGCATGATCCCGAGCGCGAAGATGGTCAGCTGGAGCAGCGCACCACCCGAGAAGAGGTTGATCAGGCTGTAGAGCCCGCCCTCCTCCAGCTGGGCGATGCAGGACTGGACGTTGGCCACATTGACACCCGGAGTGGGCACCTGGGAGCCGAGCCGGAAGACCGTGATGATCAGCAGCACGAACAGCAGCTTGCGCCGCAGGTCCGGCGTGCGGAAAGCGTTGGCGAACGCGCCTAGCACAGGTTCCTCTTTCGTAAGGGTGCCCAGCCAGGATCGGCGGGCGGACGAGAGACCCTCGCCGTTGTACGGCGACGAGCCCGGGGAAGCCTAACAGTCGGGGTATGACCCGCTTCCCCGCTCAACGACAAAGGCCCGGCCGACAGTTCCCACTGTGCGGCCAGGCCTTCACCGGATGAGCGTGATCGTGGCGTCAGGCCACGGTCGTGGTGCCGCCTGCGGCCTCGATCTTCTCCTTGGCGGATGCCGAGAAGGCGTCGACGCTGACCTGGACGGCCACTGAGATGTCGCCCTGACCCAGGACCTTGACGGGCTGGCCCTTGCGGACGGCGCCCTTGGCCACGAGGTCGGCGACGGTCACGGAACCACCGTCGGGGAACAGCTCGCCGATGCGGTCGAGGTTGACGACCTGGAACTCCACGCGGAAGGGGTTCTTGAAGCCCTTCAGCTTGGGCAGGCGCATGTGGATCGGCATCTGGCCACCCTCGAAGGCGACCGGGACCTGGTAGCGCGCCTTGGTGCCCTTGGTGCCTCGACCGGCGGTCTTGCCCTTGGAGCCCTCACCGCGACCCACGCGGGTCTTGGCGGTCTTGGCTCCCGGAGCGGGACGCAAGTGGTGCAGCTTGAGCGTCATGTCACTCCACCTCCTCAACCGTCACGAGGTGACGGACCGTGTTGACCATGCCCCGGATCTCCGGGCGGTCTTCCTTGACGACGACATCGCCGATCCGCTTGAGACCGAGCGAGCGCAGCGTCTCGCGCTGGTTGGCCTTGAGGCCGACCAGTCCGCGCTTCTGCTGGACCTTGAGCTGTGCCATTACTGCTGCACTCCCGCCGTCGCCTCGAGCAGGCCCTCGGCACGCGCCTTGAGCAGTGCGGCCGGGGTGACGTCCTCGACGCGCATGCCGCGGCGAGCCGCGACCTGCTCCGGTTCCTCGAGCATGCGAAGCGCCTCGACCGTCGCGTGGACGATGTTGATCTGGTTGGACGAGCCGAGCGACTTGCTCAGCACGTCGTGGATGCCGGCGCACTCGAGCACCGCGCGCACCGGGCCGCCGGCGATCACACCGGTACCAGGGGCGGCGGGACGCAACAGGACGACGCCTGCGGCCTTCTCACCCTGCACCGGGTGCGGGATGGTGCCCTGGATGCGGGGGACCTTGAAGAAGTGCTTCTTGGCCTCCTCGACACCCTTGGCGATCGCCGCGGGAACTTCCTTGGCCTTGCCGTAGCCGACGCCGACGAGACCGTCGCCGTCACCCACGATCACGAGGGCGGTGAAGCTGAAGCGACGGCCACCCTTCACGACCTTGGCGACACGGTTGATCGCCACGACGCGCTCGATGTAGACAGACTTCTCAGCCTGGCCACGACCGCTGTCGCGTCCGCGACGGTCACCCGAGCCACCGCTGCGCTGTCCGCGCTGGGCTCCGCTCATGAGATGTGCTCCATATCTAAGGTGTGCTCTCTGGTCGCGTAGGCGATCAGAAGGACAATCCGCCCTCCCGGGCGGCATCGGCGAGGGCCGCGATGCGACCGTGGTACTTGTTGCCGGCGCGGTCGAAGACGACGTCTTCGATCCCCGCGGCCTTGGCACGGGTGGCTACGAGCTCGCCGACCTTCTTGGCCTGCGTGGTCTTGTCGCCGCCGGTGGTGCGGACGTCGGCCTCCATGGAGGAGGCGTACGCCAGCGTGGCGCCGGCCAGGTCGTCGACGACCTGCACGGAGATGTGGCGCGCCGACCGGGTGACCACCAGGCGCGGACGCTGGGTGGTGCCGTTGATCCGCTTGCGGCCCCGCGCCTGGCGGCGCAGGCGGGCACGGACACGGTTCGCCGTGTGCTTGTTGTTGCTCAGCGAGATCGCCATGTCACTTACCGGCCTTTCCGACCTTGCGGCGGATGTGCTCACCGGAGTAGCGCACGCCCTTGCCCTTGTAGGGCTCGGGCTTGCGGAGCTTGCGGATCTTGGCCGCAACCTCTCCGACGAGCTGCTTGTCGATGCCGACGACACCGAGCTTGGTCGGGCCCTCGACGGTGAAGGTGATGCCCTCGGGGGCGTCGAAGATGATCGGGTGCGAGTAGCCGAGCTGGAACTCCAGCTGCGTCGGGCCCTTGGGCAGGACGCGGTAACCCACGCCGACGATCTCGAGCTTCTTCTCGTAGCCCTCGGTGACACCCACCACCATGTTGTGGATGAGCGTGCGGGTCAGGCCGTGGAGCGAGCGGCTGTTGCGCTCGTCGTCGGGACGCTGCACCTCGAGGATGTTGTCCTCGCCTCGGGCGATCGTGATCGGCGCGGCGATGGTGTGGGACAGGGTGCCCTTGGGGCCCTTGACGGTCACCAGCGACTCGTCGATCGCGACGTCGACACCGGACGGGACCGCGATGGGGAGCTTGCCAATGCGCGACATGCTTCTCTCTCTTCCTTGGTCTCAGTAGGTCCGGGTCACCAGACGTAGGCGAGGACTTCGCCGCCCACGCCCTTCTGGTTCGCCTGGCGGTCGGTCAGCAGTCCCTGCGACGTCGAGATGATCGCGACGCCGAGTCCACCGAGGACGCGGGGCAGGTTCGTGCTCTTGGCGTAGACACGCAGGCCGGGCTTGCTGATGCGGCGCACGCCGGCGATCGAGCGCTCCCGGTTGCGGCCGTACTTGAGCGTGACGGTCAGCGTCTTGCCGACGGCGGGCTCGCCCTCGGCGTCGGCGTTGTCGGCGACGTCATAGGAGGTGATGTAGCCCTCCTGCTTGAGGATCTCCGCGAGGCCGGCCTTCATCTTGCTGTAAGGCATCGACACCACGTCGTGGTACGCCTGGTTGGCGTTGCGCAGACGGGTGAGCATGTCTGCGATCGGGTCAGTCATTGTCATGATGTGGTTCTTTCTCGTCGTGGTTTCCCCCGGCACGCAGCCGGGGGACCTTCAACGTGTTGAGGTGGTGAGTGAGGAGACCGTGGTCACCAGGAGGACTTGGTGACGCCCGGAAGCTCGCCGCGGTGGGCCATCTCCCGCAGGCAGATCCGGCACAGGCCGAACTTGCGGTAGACGGCCTTCGGGCGACCGCAGCGCTGGCAGCGGGTGTAGCCGCGGACAGCGAACTTCGGCTTGCGAGCGGCCTTGACCTTGAGCGCAGTCTTCGCCATGTCAGTTCTCCTTACGGTTCTGAATGTTCAACTCGAACGAGCTCGACTTCGTCATCGCTCAGTTCTCCTTGAACGGGAAACCGAGCTGCTTGAGCAGCGCGCGCCCCTCGTCGTCGTTGGTGGCGGTGGTCACGACGGTGATGTCCATGCCGCGCGACCGGTCGATCTTGTCCTGGTTGATCTCGTGGAACATGACCTGCTCGGTGAGCCCGAAGGTGTAGTTGCCACGCCCGTCGAACTGCTTGGGCGAGAGACCGCGGAAGTCGCGGATGCGGGGCAGGGCCAGCGAGAGCAGGCGGTCGAGGAACTCCCACATGCGGTCGCCGCGCAGCGTGACGTGCGTGCCGATGGGCATGCCCTCACGCAGCTTGAACTGCGCGATGGACTTGCGGGCCTTCGTCACGGCCGGCTTCTGACCGGTGATCGCGGTGAGGTCCTTGATGGCACCCTCGATCAGCTTGGAGTCGCGAGCAGCCTCGCCGACACCCATATTGACCACGATCTTGGTCAGGCCGGGGACCTGCATGACGTTGGCGATGTCGAACTCCGAGCGCAGCGCGGGGAGGATCTCCTCGCGGTAGCGCGCCTTGAGCCGAGGAATCTCGTTCTGGGTCTCGGCCATCTCAGATCTCCTTGCCGGTCTTGCGGGACACGCGGACCGAGCGAGTCGCGGCGTAGGTCGAGCCGTCGGGACGGCGCTTGGTGACCTCGTCGCGACGGAAGCCGATGCGGGTGACGCCGTCACCCTCGACCAGCATCACGTTGGACACGTGGATGGGTGCCTCACGGGTGATGATGCCACCGGTCGTGCCGGTCTGCTGGACGGACTTGGTGTGGCGCTTGACGAGGTTGACTCCCTCGACGATCACCCGGTCCTCCTCGCGGAGCACCGTGATGACCTTGCCCTGGGCACCCTTGTCCTTGCCTGCGATCACCCTGACGGTGTCGCCCTTCTTGATGTTCATGTGCTTACCCATCTCTCACAACACCTCCGGGGCGAGCGAGATGATCTTCATGAAGCGCTTCTCGCGCAGCTCGCGGCCCACGGGGCCGAAGATGCGCGTTCCGCGAGGCTCGCCGTCGTTCTTGAGGATGACGGCGGCGTTCTCGTCGAAGCGGATGTAGGAACCGTCGGCGCGGCGACGCTCCTTGACGGTGCGTACGACCACGGCCTTGACGACGTCGCCCTTCTTGACGTTGCCACCGGGGATCGCGTCCTTGACGGTGGCGACGATGACGTCACCGATGCCGGCGTAGCGACGGCCAGAGCCACCGAGAACACGGATGCAGAGGATCTCCTTCGCACCGGTGTTGTCGGCGACCTTGAGTCGCGACTCCTGCTGGATCATTGGTTTCTCCTGGTTGTCGAGCTGGTTCTCACACCCTCACGGGGCGGGAGCCTGGCCGAACTGGTGGGGTTTCGTTGCGTGCGGGCCGGGTGGTGAGCGGGGCTCACCTCACCGGAGACTCACTTCGCCTTTTCGAGGACCTCGATGAGGCGCCAGCGCTTGGTGGCCGACAGCGGACGGGTCTCCATGATCAGGACCCGGTCGCCGATGCCGCACTGGTTGGTCTCGTCGTGCGCCTTGAGGCGCGAGGTCTTGCGCAGCACCTTGCCGTAGAGGGCGTGCTTCACGCGGTCCTCGACAGCGACGACGATGGTCTTGTCCATCTTGTCGCTCACGACGAGGCCCTCGCGGGTCTTGCGCTGGTTGCGCTCGCCGGTGGTCTGGGTCGCAATGTTCTCGGTCATGCCTTCGCCTCTTCGTCGGTGCCCGGCGTCGTGCGGATGCCGAGCTCACGCTCGCGCAGCACGGTGTAGATCCGGGCGATGTCCTTCTTGACCACGCGCAGCCGGCCGTGGCTGTCCAACTGGCCGGTGGCCGCCTGGAACCGGAGGTTGAACAGCTCCTCCTTGGCCTCGCGCAGCTTCGCCTCCAGGTCGGTGGCGTTGAGCTCGTCGAGCTCGTGGGCGATCAGCTTGGTAGCCATCAGAATTCACCGGCCTCACGGGAGATGAACCGGCACTTCATCGGAAGCTTGTGCATCGCGCGGCGCATGGCCTCACGAGCAGTCACCTCGTCGACACCGGAGAGTTCGAACATGACGCGGCCGGGCTTGACGTTGGCCACCCACCATTCGGGGGAACCCTTGCCGGAACCCATGCGGGTCTCGGCGGGCTTCTTGGTCAGCGGGCGGTCCGGGTAGATGTTGATCCACACCTTTCCGCCACGCTTGATGTGTCGGGTCATGGCGATACGGGCCGACTCGATCTGCCGGTTGGTCACGTAGTGACCCTCGACCGCCTGGATGCCGAAGTCACCGAACGCCAGGGTCGTACCGCCCTTGGCGGCACCACGACGCTTGGGGTGGTGCTGCTTGCGGTGCTTGACGCGACGGGGCATCAACATGAGGTCAGGCCTCCTGTCCGGTGCTCGGTGCGGCCTCGGCAGCCGGGGCCGCTGAAGTCTCGGCAGGGGCCTCGGTGCGAGGAGCGCGGTCGCCGCGAGTGCCACGGCTCGGGCGCTCGGCGCCACGGTTGCTGGTGGGACGACCGCCGCGCCCGGGAGCTCCGGCGCGGGCGGCCTGCTGGGCCTGTCGCTCGGCACGGGTGCCGGCGACCTCGCCCTTGTAGATCCAGACCTTCACACCGATGCGGCCGAAGGTGGTCTTGGCCTCGTAGAAGCCGTAGTCGATGTCGGCGCGGAGCGTGTGCAGGGGCACGCGGCCCTCGCGGTAGAACTCCGTACGCGACATCTCGGCACCGTTGAGACGACCCGAGCACTGGATCCGGATGCCCTTGGCACCCGAGCGCATCGAGGTCTGCATGGCCTTCTTCATGGCACGACGGAACTGCACGCGACCGGAGAGCTGCTCGGCAACTCCCTGCGCGACGAGCTGGGCGTCGATCTCGGGGTTCTTGACCTCGAGGATGTTGAGCTGCACCTGCTTGCCGGTGAGCTTCTCGAGCTCGCCGCGGATGCGGTCGGCCTCGGCGCCGCGGCGACCGATGACGATGCCCGGACGCGCGGTGTGGATGTCCACCCGGACGCGGTCGCGGGTGCGCTCGATCTCGACCTGGGAGATGCCGGCCCGCTCCATGCCCTTGGAGAGCAGCCTGCGGATCGCGACGTCCTCACCGACG
>JBPPMV010000373.1:0-6943 GCA_051306235.1 Mycobacterium sp.
CCGCTGGGAGGATGTAGACCTGCTCGGCACCCCGCCGACGATCACAGTCAGGGGCACCGTCGTGGACGCCGGGAGGGTCGCCGGCAAGCCACTGCACCGGCAGGACGGACGCAAGGGTGGGGCGCCACATCACACAGTGAGCCTGCCCGCGTTCGGCGTCCAGGTACTCACCGACCTGTACGCGGCAACTGGTCCAGATGGACCAGTGTTGACCAACCGCGACGGCGGTCTCGTCGCTCTCACGAACATCCGTTCGGCGCTGCGGGAAGCTCTGGCCGCACACGAGGATCTGCGGTGGGTGACACCGCACAGCTTCCGGCGCAGCGTGGCCACGGTCGTCAGAGACGGGCTCGGCGTCGAGGCAGCGCAGCAGCAGCTATCCCACCGGCAGCTCGCCACCACGGAGGGTCACTACGTCGAGAGGGTCACATCCGGCCCGGATACCCGTGCTGTGCTGGAGAAATGGTCCAGCAACGACATCTGAGGATCGAATCTACGGGGAAAATACGGGATTCCGCCGATGCAAGTTTGCTAGCAAACTGCGATACCGCACTGAACTGCATGTATGGAGCCGATGACGGGAATCGAACCCGCGTATTCAGCTTGGGAAGCTGATGTTCTGCCATTGAACTACATCGGCATGCTCGATCAGGAAGGCTAGCACCAAGGTCGTACCAGTTCATGAGATGGGGGATTCATGAAACGTCTCGCCGCCGTCGTCGCGCTCGGCGCCGCGACACTGACCGCACCTACCGCCGCTGCGACACCCGCCGAGGGCGAGGTCGAGCGCACCGACCTGGCCCAGGGCACCAGCTCCGAGTCTGTGCAGATCGAAACAACGGGCCCGACCACGCTCTACGTCCAGGAACTCCTGCTGCATCCGCCGTCGAGCAGCGGGTGGCACACCCACCCCGGGCCGGAGCACACCGTCATCACCGGCGGCACGGTGTCCATCCAGACCGCGCAGCAGTGCGCACCGACGCCCTATCTGGCCGGGCAGGCCATCTTCATCCCGGCGGGTGTGCCGCATGTCGTGCGAAATGACAGTCCGCATGACGCCAATGCCGTCGTCACCTACACGCTGCCGGCCGATGTACCGGTGCGCGACGACGCGCCACCAGCATGTCCATGACTTGAGGCGGTTACGCTCGTCTCGTGCTGCTCTCCGATCGCGATATCCGTGCCGAAATCGCCGCGGGCCGGCTGGGGCTGGAACCGCTCGATGACGGTCTGATCCAGCCCTCCAGCATCGACGTCCGCCTCGACAATTTCTTCCGGGTGTTCAACAACACCCGCTACACCCACATCGACCCGGCGAAGCGTCAGGACGACCTGACCACCCTTGTCGAACCCAAGGAGGGTGAGCCGTTCGTGCTGCACCCCGGTGAGTTCGTGCTGGGTTCGACCCTGGAACGGTGCTCCTTGCCCGACGATCTGGCCGGCCGGCTGGAGGGCAAGTCCTCGCTGGGCCGGTTGGGCCTGTTGACGCACTCGACGGCCGGATTCATCGATCCCGGGTTCACCGGGCACATCACCCTCGAGCTGTCCAACGTCGCGAACCTGCCGATCACGCTGTGGCCGGGCATGAAGATCGGCCAGCTGTGCCTGCTGCGGCTGACCAGTCCCGCGGAGCACCCGTACGGCTCCTCGGCGGCCGGTTCCAAGTACCAGGGGCAGCGCGGGCCGACCCCGTCGAAGTCGTATCTGAACTTCGTCCAGTCCTGAACCCGCGTAGGGTTTGTTCCGTGCTCTAGCTAATGCCGCCGGATGTAACGGCAGCGCCGTTCGCGGCGATGAACCAGCTAGTTGCAGGTTTGTGTCGAGTGTTCGATATCGACCAAACAAGGTACGTAGCAAACACTTTGGAGGGGTAAGTGGACATCGTATTAGGTGTGTCACTGACACCTACGACGGTGCGTATGGTGCTGGTCGAAGGGGAAAAGGGCGACGGCGCTACTGTCGATCACGATGCTTTCGAGGTGTCGGGGTCGGGCGGCTCAGCAACGTCGAGCGCGGCCGAACAGGTTGTCGAGGCGGTCCTGGGAACCCAGGAGAGCGCCGAGGCCGGCGGTCACCACCTGAAATCGATCGGCGTCACCTGGACCGATCATGCCGAGGCCTCCGCACTGCGCGACGCGCTCGCTGCGCGCGGCGTCAATGACGTCATGTTGGTGTCCGAACTGCATGCCGCCGGAGCCCTGGCTCAGGCCGCCGGTCGGGCGGTCGGCTACAGCTCGACGGCGCTGCTGTTCCTGAATCGCGATACCGCGACGTTGTCGGTGGTGCGCGTCGCCGACGGATCCGTGGTCAAGGTGCTCAGCCGCAGTCTGCACAGCACCGACGCGATGGCGGTCCTCGGCGATATGGCCGCCGCGGTCGCCGGCCAGGATGCCTCCCCGGAGGGCATGTTCGTGGTCGGGTCGGGTGTCGATGTGGCCTCGGTCAAGGAGCACCTGGCGGATCTCGTCGACATCCCCGTCAGCGCCCCGGAGGAGTCCGGGCTGGCGCTGGCCCGCGGTGCGGCTCTGGCCTCGGCCAGCGCGCCGACGTTCGAGGCCTCCACGGTCGGCCTGGCCTACTCCCTGGATCCGGACGGTCCGACTGCGGGCGCCGTCCTCGCCTCGGCCGACACCCAGCTGGCCCCGGCCTCACTGCCCAATTACGTCGACGGCCTCGAGGCTGACCTGCCCGACGATCTGTCCGGACTGGACGAGACCCCGCCCGCCGAGGAGGGGCGCAAGCCGTTCCTCCTGGTGGGCAGCGCGATGGCGTCGATCTTCGTGGTCGGTGTGGTGGCGCTGGCCATCTCGCTGGCGGTGAGCATCCGCCCGACCGCCGACGAGCGGCCCGCGCCGGCCCGCGCCGCGGTCGCCCCGAGTGCGCAGGCCCCCGCCCCGAAGCCGGTGCCCGAGGCGCTGCCCGTGCAACCGGCCCCGGCTCCGCCCCCAGCGGTCGCCGAGACCATCAAGGCGCCGATCCCCGTCGTGCAACAGGCGCCGCAGCAGGCTCCGCGGCAGGTGTACGTCGAGCGGGCTCCCGCCCCGCAGGCGCCGGCACCCGCTCCGGTTCCGGTGGCTCCGCCGCCGCCTGCGCCGATCGCCCCGCCCGTGGTGCCGCCGGTGTGGACTCCGCCGGTCGTTCTTCCGCCGCCGGTGATCGTGCTGCCGCGTCCGCAGTGGCCGGTGTGGCGTCCGCCGTGGGAGCAGAAGCCGCGGCAGACCCAGCAGCCCCAGTATCCGGATTACGACGACGATGACTACCCGAGTTATCCGGGCTACCCGCAGCAGCCGCAACAACCGCAGCCGCAGCAGCCGAAACCGCAACAACCGCAGCAGCCGCAGTGGCCCTGGCCGACCGGCGGAAACGGTTCGGGCGGAGGCAATTCCGAGAGCTCCCGTGGTGACTCCGGTCCGCGCGGCGACTCCGGCCGTGGCGAGTCGCGCGGCGGCGGCCAGGGTGGCCAAGGTGGTCAAGGCGGCAACTGCTTCCTGATCTTCTGCAACTGATCTTTCTCCGCGAGTCGGGCCGTGTCTTCGGGCGCGGCCCGATTCTTTGTTCGCACCCGCTTTACGATCGGCAAGTAGATTGCTTTACGATCGGCAAGTACGCAGCGGATGGGAGACGGTGATGGATGCAGCGGTGGCGCCACTGTCCGGCGCCGGGGACACCCGCGCCCGGCTCATAGACGCCGCGGTGGCACTGTTCAACCAGCACAGCTTCGCCGGCACGTCGCTGCAGATGATCGCCGACGAGCTTGGTCTCACCAAAGCCGCCATCTACTACCACTTCCGCAGCCGCGAGCAGCTACTCACCGGGGTGGTGGAACCGATCTTCCGACAGCTGGAGATCATCGTCGACGCGGCCGAGCGCCTGCGCAGCGTGTCCGCCCGGGCAGACGCCATGCTCTGCGGTTACGCCGAGATCGCGGTGCGCCACCGCGCGCTGGTCTCGGTGCTCGGCGGTGACCCCAGCGTCATCCGCCAGCTCAGCACCCAGCCTGGCTGGGCCGAGCTCATCGAACGGCAGATGCGCCTGCTCGCCGATGTCGAACCCGGACCCGGCGGGTTGGTGAAGGCGGCCGTCGTCGTCGGCGGTATCGCGGGAGCGGTCGGCCCCGCCTGGGTGAACATCGACGAACACGACCTGCTCGGCCATCTGGTCGAGACCGGGCGGCGGACGCTGGGGCTGCGTGCCCCGCGGCGCTCTCCCGCAGCCACATCCACGGAAGGAACTCGATGAAGACAGCAGTGGTCACCGGCGGCGGATCCGGTATCGGTCGGGCCATAGCGCAACGGCTCGTCGCCGACGGCTACAACGTCGCGACCCTCGACCTGAACGCATCGGACGAGGACTTCGCCTTCACCGCCGACGTGACCGACCGGGCCCAGGTCGATTCCGCGCTCAACGAGATCCGCGAAAAGCTGGGCCCCATCGCGATTCTGGTGAACTCCGCCGGGCTGGACGGGTTCAAGAAGTTCACCGATATCACCTTCGAGGAATGGCAGCGGGTGGTGAATGTGAACCTGCACGGGGTCTTTCACACGGTGCAGGCGGTGCTGCCCGACATGATCGACGCGGGCTGGGGACGGATAGTGAACATCTCGTCGTCGAGCACCCATTCCGGTGTGCCGTTCATGTCGCACTACGTGGCGGCCAAGTCGGCGGTCAACGGCCTGACCAAATCGCTGGCCCTTGAATACGGCGAGTTCGGCGTCACCGTCAACGCAGTGCCCCCGGGCTTCATCGACACCCCGATGCTGCGCGGTGCCGAAAGTCGGGGATTCCTGGGCGATATCAAGGACACCATCGCCGCGACCCCGGTGCGGCGGATGGGTAAACCCGAGGACATCGCCGCGGCCTGCTCGTTCCTGATCTCGGAGGAGGCCGGTTACATCACCGGTCAGATCCTGGGCGTCAACGGCGGCCGCAACACCTAACCCGCCGCCTGTTTGAGCATCCCGTCGAAGCCCTGCCACAGCAGCATGAAGACGAGCTCGACCACCCGCTCGCGCGGCGCATCGCGGTTCTCGTACCACCAGGTCGCCACACCGTGGCAGGCCGACTGGGTGGCGCGGGCCAGGATCCAGGCCGAATCGTCGAGGCTGATGCCGCGCACCGAGGTGGTGTCACCGGCGCCGAACCGGATCAGCTCGGCGATGGCCGCGGTGCCTCTGTCCGCGATCTCCTGGACGACGGCAGCGGTCTGCGGGTCGGCGGGCGGGTCGCGGTGCAGAAAGCGCCACATGAACGGGTCGGCCTCGACGAACTCGAAGTAGTTGGCGATGCTGGCGCGCACCAGTTCCTCGGCGGTGGCGCCCTCGACGTGCCGCAACGAGCGCTCGCGGAGCTGTGCGGCGTGCAGTTCGAGGACGGCGATGTGCAGCTCGCGTTTGGAACCGAAATGGTCGTAGAGCACCGAGGGCACGACGCCCGCGAGCTTGGCGATCTCCTGCATCTTGGCCTCGGCGAACCCGTGCTCGGCGAATGCCTCGACCGCCGCATCGAGGATGCGGGAGCGTCGCTGCGCCGCGGGTATCCGGATCCTTGCCATACCGAATTGTAATTCGGTACGCTGCGGTGACGGTACCGAACCATGATTCGGTTAGGAGATGGATATGACACAAGGTCCGATCCGACAACGCCTGCACTGGCTCGCGATGCACGGGGTCATCCGCGGGATCTCCACGGTGTTCGCCCGCCGCGGCGACCCACAGGGCCGGTTGATCGCCGACCTGTCGGTGCGGGCCGACCCGGTCGCGTTCACCGAGGAACTGCGCGCGCAGGGGCCCGTCGTCAAGGCCCGCGTCGTCTTCATGTCCGTCGACCACAAGATCTGCAGCGATGTGCTGCGCTCTGAGGACTTCCGCGTCATCGCGCTCGGATCCAACCTGCCCAAGCCGTTGCAGTGGGTCATCGACCGCACCAAACCCGATGTGCTGCATCCCTTGCAGCCGCCGTCCATGCTGTCTGTGGAGGCACCCCAGCACACCCGCTACCGCAAGCTGGTGTCCTCGGTGTTCACCACCCGCGCCGTCGCCGCGCTGCGGGACAGGGTGCAGGACACCGCGAACCGGCTGCTCGACGATCTCGCCGACGAGGCGGGCACCGTCGATATCGTGGCGCGCTACTGCGGGCAGCTGCCCGTCACCGTCATCGGCGACATCCTCGGAGTGCCCGAAGACGCCCGCCCGCACATCCTCGAATTCGGTGAGCACGGCGCGGCGAGCCTGGACATCGGGCTGACCTGGCCGCAGTACAAGGTGGTCAGCGGCGCGGTGCAGGGTTTCAACGACTGGCTCTCGGCGCACCTGGAGGAGCTGCGGCGCAATCCCGGTGACGACCTGATGAGTCAGATCATCCGGGCCTCGGAGGCCTCCGAAGAGGGACCGCTGACCCACCAGGAACTGGTGGCCACCGCGGGGCTGGTGCTGGCCGCGGGTTTCGAGACCACGGTCAATCTGTTGGGCAGCGGGATCCGGCTGCTGCTGGAGCATCCCGAGCATCTGCAGACGCTCGCCGAGCGTCCCGAGCTGTGGCCGACCGCCGTCGAAGAGATCCTGCGGCTGGAATCCCCGGTGCAGCTCAGTGCCCGCATCGCGGTGAAGGATGCCGAACTGGGCGGCAAGCATGTGCCCGCCGGCTCCGGGATCCTGGTGTATATCTCCGGGGCCAACCGCGACCCGAACGTCTTCACCGATCCGCACCGCTTCGACATCGAACGGGACAACGCCGGTCGGCATCTGTCCTTCTCCGGGGGTCGGCACTTCTGCCTGGGTGCGGCGCTGGCCCGCGCCGAAGGGGAGGTCGGGCTGCGCACCTTCTTCGAGCGCTACCCGAACGCGACGCTGGCCGGCCCCGGGGTCCGTCGCGACACCCGGGTGCTGCGCGGCTGGTCCAGCCTGCCAATCGCCCTCGGCGACACCCGCACCGCGCTACGGTCGTA
>JBPPMV010000374.1:0-9973 GCA_051306235.1 Mycobacterium sp.
AAGGGCAGGCTGAACTCGAACGAGGTCGTCCCCTACTTCAGCGACCTGTCCGATCCGCGGATGGAAGTGCACTCGATGTTCTTCCACACCCGCTTCTCCACCAACACCGCGCCCAACGCGACGATGGCCCAGCCGTTCCGGCTGATGGCCCACAACGGCGAGCTCAACACCGACAAGAAGAACCGGCTCTCCGACAACGCGATCGCCCGCGCCCGCAACCGCGACATCGTCCGCCCGGTTGGTCAGTCCGACAGTTGCCGGCTGGACCAGACACTGCAGAACCGCGTCCTGGAGGACGACCTCGATCTGGTCACCGCGGTGGTCGCGATGATGCCCCCGGCGTGGGAAAACGACACCACGTTGTCCCCGCAGGTACGGGCGATGCTGGAGTTCTTCAGCCTCTACGAGGAGAAGAACGACGGACCTGCGGCGTTGATCTTCGGTGACGGCACCTACATCGGTGCCCGCCTGGACCGACTCGGTCTGCGTCCACTGCGCACCGTCGAGACCGACGAATATCTGGGTGTCATGTCCGAGGCCGGGCAGGTGCACTTCCCGCCCGAGACGATCATCAAGCGCGGCCGGATCAAGGCCGGCGGCATGCTCTACTACGACCACCGCGAACGGCGTTCCTACAGCACCACCGACGCGCTGGAAAAGCTTGCGGCCAAACATGATTACCTGACGATGCTCGGCGAGGGCCGGGTCAACCTGGCCGACCTGCCCGCGGTGCCCCCCGAGGGTCAGCTCTCCCCCGCCCGCTACAACGGTGATCTCACCCGACACCAGCGTTACGTCGCGTACTCCATGAACCAGGAGACGTTCAAGTTCTTGATGGACCCGATGCTGGCCACCGGGCAGGAAAAGATCTCCGCGATGGGCTACGGCGCGGCGATCAACGCGCTGTCCAACCACGAGGGCGGGCTCGCCCGGTACTTCTCGCAGCGTTTCGCGCAGGTCACCAACCCTCCGCTGGACAGCATCCGGGAGGCCGACGGTATGACGCTGCGCGTCGCGCTCGGCGGGAAACCCAACAGCGGCGCCACCCCCGCACCCCAGATCGTGGTGCCCTCACCGATCCTCAACCACCTGGACATGCTGAAGATCCGCGACCAGCAGATCACCCCGGTGCGGCGGTTCGGCATGCGCTACCGGATCGACCTGACCGATCGCCAGGCCAACGCCGATGCGTTGGTCCGCGGCATCGATGAACTGTGTGACGAGGTCGAGGCGTACGCGCGGGAGTCCGGCGGTATCGCCGTGATCTCCGACCGCCATATCGAAACCGGCCTGGCGGCAATGCCTCTCACGATCGTCATGTCGGCGATCAATCAGCGGCTCATCGAGGAGGGCCTGCGGCGGCGGGTATCGGTGATCGCCGAGAGTGGCCAGCTGGTGTCATCGCATCACATCGCCACCGTGCTCGGATTCGGCGCGTCCGCGGTCTATCCGCTGGGCGTCCAGATGCGCGCGGAGGAGAAGTTCGGCCCCGGCGACGACCAGATCGCCGCCGCCTTCCGGCATTTCGCGAAGGCCGCCGAGAAATCGTTGATGAAGACGATGGGCCGCGTCGGACTGTGCACCGTAGAGAGTTACATCGGCGGCGAGTTCTTCGAACCCAATTACCTGGACACCGGCGAACCGGTGCTGCACCGGTACTTCCCCAACGTGGTCTCCCCGGTGGGCGGCGTGGGATTCGCCACGCTGGCCGAGACCGTCGCCGAATGGCACACCCGTGCGCTCGCGGTGGACGGCGAGAAGGACGTCCCGCTGCTGGGCCTGTTCAAGGAGCGTGCCGAGGGGGCCGGGCACTCCTATGGCACCACGGCGGTGCGCGGATTCGTCGATATGACCGAGGAAGCCATCTCGTTCGGCGACGAAGCCCGCCCGGAGAACCCAAACATGACCGACCCGGCGTTCCTCAAAGTGCTACCGCTGCATCAGCTCGAGGGCGCCTTCGGACTGGACGATGAGGCGTACCGCAACAACAGCTTCGACGAGATGACACCGAGGTCGATCAACAACTTCGACATCACGCCGGGCTACCGCAACTTCGTCTTCGCGATGAACGCCGAGCGTGCCCGGCGCCCGGCTGCCCTACGCGATGTGCTGGCACTGCCTGCCGACGTCAACTTCCTGCACACCGCCGATGAATTCGTCTCCGAGATGAGCCAATTCGCGGCCTTCGGCAACAACAGCTACCTGGTGCGCGGGTTGATGTGTGATCAGGTGGGTGACGAGTTCACCCTCAAACTGGCCCATAGCGCGCAGCGTCTCGACGCGCTAGGGGAGTCACTGACGCGGCGGTTCGGCACCGACATCATCGACTCCGATGTCATCGGGGACCGGCTGTGGGTACGCGCCCGGGGCGCCGCACTGACCTACCTGGCGATGGTGCGCACCGCACCGGGTTCGATTCCGCTGGGCTCGGTGCAGCAGGCCGATGAGATCGCGGCGACGCTGACGTCGGGCGCCATGAGCCACGGCGCCCTGGTGGCGTCCGCACACGAGGCCGTCGCGCATGGCACCAATATCGTCGGTGGATTGTCGAACTGCGGTGAGGGTGGCGAGCACATCAGTCGCTACGGCACCATTCGCGGCTCCCGGATCAAGCAGTTCGCCTCCGGGCGGTTCGGGGTATGGGCGGGATATCTGGCCGACCCGATGCTGCGCGAGCTGGAGATCAAGATCGGCCAGGGTGCCAAACCCGGTGAGGGCGGCCAGCTTCCGGCGTCGAAGGTGACCGTCCAGATCGCGGCGGCCCGCGGCGGCACCCCCGGCGTGGAGCTGGTGTCCCCTCCCCCGCACCACGACACCTACTCGATCGAGGATCTGGCCCAGCTGATCCACGACTGTAAGGCCGCCCGGGTGCGGGTGATCGTCAAGCTCGTCTCCAGCGAGGGCATCGGCATCATCGCCGCCGGCGTGGCCAAGGCCGGGGCCGACGTCATCAACGTCGCAGGCAACACCGGCGGCACCGGCGCCGCCGCCGTCACCAGCCTCAAATACGCGGGCCGATCGGCCGAGATCGGCGTCGCCGAGGTACACCAGGCACTGTGCGACAACGGCATCCGGCAGAAGGTCGTGCTCCGCTGTTCGGGCGCGCACCAGACCGCCAGCGATGTCATCAAGTCGGCGCTGCTCGGCGCGGACAGCTTCGAGTTCGGCACCACCGCGCTGATGATGCTCAAGTGCGTCATGGCCAAGAACTGCAATATCAAATGCCCGGCCGGTCTGACCACCAATGCCGAAGCGTTCGAAGGTGATCCGCGTGCGCTGGCGCAGTACCTGCTGAACATCTCGCACGAGGTGCGCGAAATCCTCGCGACACTGGGCCTGCCGTCGCTGCGGCACGCCCGTGGGCGCAGCGATCTGCTGCACCTGCTGGACCATCCGTCGAGTATCGGCAGGCTCGACCTGCGCGCCATGCTCGCGCCCGCCGAAGGGTTCGTCCCCGATGACCCGATCTACATGGAGCGCGACTACAGCGTCGACGATGCGTTCCTGGCCCAGCTCGACCTCGCCGGTGGCGTCATGGAGCCCGTCGTGCTGAGCAACCAGAACAAGAGTGTCGGCGGTCAGTTGGCCATCGATATCGAGCGGATACTCAACCACCCCGCACCGGGCGGAGCTGCCGACGGCCCCGCCGTGGCCACCGACCACCGCGGGCGCCGCTACCTCACCCCGGACAGTGTCGTGATCACCACCACCGGTTCGGCGGGGCAGAGCTACGGGGTGTTCTGCAACGACGGTATGACGCTGACACACACCGGAACCTGCAATGATGGTGTCGGCAAGAGCCAGTGTGGCGGCACCATCGCGGTATGCACCCCCGGCGGCGGTTCCAGCCAGCCCGGCGGCAATGTGCTGATCGGGAACTTCGCCCTGTTCGGCGCCTCCGGTGGGCAACTGTTCGTCGCCGGTGAGGCGGGTGACCGGTTCGCCGTGCGTAATTCGGGTGCGACCGCCGTCGTCGAGGGTGTCGGCGATTTCCTGTGCGAGTACATGACCAACGGCGCGGTGTTCAACATCGGCGGGTTCGGCAAGGGCGTCGCCAACGGGATGAGTGGCGGCTTCCTGTATCAGTACGATCCGTCCGGTGAGCTGGCATCCAAGGTCAGCGCCGACTCGGCGGTCGTCGCGCCGCTGGCCGAGGCGCCCTTCCACGAGGTGGCCGCCCGCACCATGCTGCAGTGGCACGCCGAGGCCACCGGATCTGCGAAAGCCACTGCACTGCTCGATGACTGGGACGAGACGCGCCTGCACATCGCCTATGTGATGCCGCGGGCCCTTCTGCAGTACCAGGACGCCGACGCCATTCTGGCGGCCAAGACGCGCAAGGAGCTGCTCGATGAGCTGGCGACATCGCTGGCCGGCTACCAGGTGCACAAGTTCAAGCGGTCCTATCGCGACAACTCGACGGTGCTCGGAGGTGCGGTCCCCGGATACGGCGATACCGACACCGAAGAGATGTACACCCTGCTCAACACCTACACGGTGCTCAACCTTGCTCAGCAGCTCGCACTCTCGCGGCTGAAGGGCACCACCGACGTCACCGATCCCCAGGTCGGCAAGACCGTGCGCAACCTGGTGCTCACCGAGGACTTCTTCCTCATCCAAAAGCTGCAGAAGTATGCGCGCGAAGCCATCGACGGGTTCAGCGACGAGGACCTCGCCGTGTTCATCGCCAACAAGCGGATCACGGACTACAAGGACGCGCTCACCCAGCGCAACGTCTTGTCGATGGACAGCCCGGGCACATACGGCTGGATCCTCTACCAGAGTGCCAAGAACGTCGAGCGCATCGGTCGCCTGCCCTCCTTCGAGGAACTGTTTGCCGCACAATCGGTTCCGGACGTCGTCGCATCGCTCACCGCCCTGGAGACCACCACATGAAGATCGCCTACATTCCCCAGGACGCCCCGTTCAACGAGGACCAGCGCGCGTGGCTCTCCGGCTTCCTGGCCGGGCTGCACTCCCGACTGGCGATGAACATCGCCGCACCTCCTCCGATCGCCGCCGACCAGTCCGCACCCCGCCCCTCGCTGCGCATCCTGTACGGCACCCAGACCGGCAATGCCGAGGGTGTCGCCAACGATGCCGCACAGGCGGCCAAGGGCCAGGGTTTCGACGTGACGGTGAGCGGTCTCGACGAAATCGAGCTCGAAGAGTTCGCCGGCCTCAAGTACGTGCTGATCGTCACCTCGACCTACGGCGAGGGCGAGATGCCCGACAATGCCGAATTGTTCTGGGAGGCATTGTCGTCCTCGGTCGCGCCACGACTGGAGGGGGTGTCCTTCGGTGTGCTGGCCCTCGGGGACACCAGCTACGACGGGTTCTGTCAGGCCGGCAAGCTGTTCGACACCCGCCTCGAGCAGCTCGGCGCTTCCCGGGTGCTGCCGCGCACCGACTGCGATGTGGACTATGAGGCCGAGGCTGCCGAGTGGATCCAGGGCGCTCTCACCGCACTGGTGCCCACCTCGGGGGCCAGCGGCATCCCGAGCACGCCGCCGCCCAGCGCCGTCGCCCGGTCCGGGTGGACGCGCAAGAACCCGTTCGTCGCCGAATTGGCGGTCAACAGACTGCTTTCCGGTGCCGGTTCGGACAAGGAGATCCGGCACTACGAGTTCGCGCTGGCCGACAGCGGTATCGAATACGAGGCCGGCGACGCACTGGCGATCATCCCGGAGAACAACCCCGAACTGATCGAGGCGATCGCCGAGCATTTCCGGGTGTCACCGGAGACACACGTCAACGACGAACCGCTCGGCGAACTGTTGAGCCACCGCTACGAGATCAGCACGCCGTCCAAGGATCTGCTCGGTGAGGTCGAGCGGCGCGCGGACAACGAGGAGTTCTCCTATGTGCTGCGCGGCGGTGTGAAGGAGACCCTGGAGCGCTGGCTGTACGGCAAGGACATCCTCGACATCTTGCGCATCGCCGGTGACGACCTGAGCGTTGAAGAGTTCATCGGGTTGCTCAAACCGCTTCAGCACCGGGCGTATTCCATCTCATCGAGTCCGCTCGCCCACGCCGACAGCATCCATCTGACCGTCGCCAGCGTGCGCTATCAGAAGAGCGGCCGGATGCGCGGCGGCGTGTGTTCGACGTTCCTGGCCGACCGCAGCGCCACGTCCAAGATCTTCCTGCAGCCCAACAAGTCGTTCCGGGTGCCCGGCGATGACGACGCACCGATGATCATGGTGGGGCCCGGTACCGGTGTGGCGCCGTTCCGGGCGTTCCTGCAGGAGCGCGAGCACCGCGGTGCCGGCGGACGTAACTGGCTGTTCTTCGGCGATCAGCACCGCGAGCACGATTTCGCCTACGGCGAGGAGATCTCGGCGTGGCAGGATTCGGGACTGCTGAATCGGTTGGACCTGGCCTTCTCTCGTGACCAGACCGAGAAGATCTACGTGCAGAGTCGGATGCTGGAACACGGCGAGGACCTGTTCGGCTGGCTGGAAGACGGCGGCCACTTCTATGTGTGTGGTGACGCGACCCGGATGGCCAAGGATGTCGACCGGGCGCTGCACGATATCGTCGCCACCCACGGTGGGCTGGGTGCCGACGCTGCGGTGGAGTACGTCAACTCGCTGAAGCGGGAGAAGCGATACGTGCGCGATGTGTACTGACGGCCGGCGCTGCAGCAGTTGTCCCGCGCGACGGCTGAACGCCGGTAGCCGGGAGATCGGTGCGGCACTGCCCGCGTTGGGAACCGTGGTGTCATGCACCGCCAATGATGCTGCGCTGCTGAGCCACACCGGTGAGTACGCGTCGCCCGCGCACCCGGGCGAGGCACTGGCGTGCGGTCCGGAGTTGATAAATGTGCGATTGGGCGCCGATGTGGTCGGCTACCTGGCACCGCAGGCATTGACCCTGACGGCGGCGGGCGGCGCCGGGTTCGGCACCCATCGCGCCTACCTGATGCCCATGTCGGATCCGCTTGTCGTCAAAGGTCTTTCGCTGGCGCCCCGCGGTCCTGAGATCGCATACACCGCCGAGGACTGGCTGGGCGTCTGCTGGAACGATACCGATCAGATCGACCACCTCGATTCGCTGACCGCCGAGCGGTACCGGGTGCTGCCGTTCACCGGGGCACGCAAGATCGATCCGCGGGTGCTGACCCACCTGCTGGTGTATCTGGTCGAGCAGCAGGTGGAGTTCACCGTCGCGGTGCCCGGCGGCGGCTGCCTGCAGCTGCATCGCGGCAGCGCGGCCATGGCCGACACGTCCGGTCCCGCCGTCGCGCTGGTGTTCGGGGCGGCGCGCTACGCGCTGGATCCGGTTCAGGTCGCGGAGTGTTGGGTGAGCACCCTGCACGGGCCGTCCGGCCCGACTGCGGCGATCGAGATCTATGACCACAGCCGGCAATGCGTGACCGTTCTGACCCTCACCGGCTCAGTCTGCGGTGACACGTACGACGCGTGGCAGGCGATCACGGCCTCGCTGCCGGGCCTCTGACCAGCGACGTACTCGGTTCTGGTGATGCCGGTCACACCTTGTTGGACTTATCGCGAACCTGGGTATCCCCCAGCCAGCAGATCAACGTCGAACGGAAGGTGGCAGCTATGGCCGACAGTGGACCCGAGAATGCCGTGAGTGGTGTTGTCGAAGACGTCAAGGGCAAGGCCAAGGAAGTCGTCGGCATCGTGACCGATAACGACGGCCTGCGCGAAGAAGGAAAGGCCCAGCAGGACAAGGCCGATGCGCAGCGTGATGTCGCCAAGAAGGAGGCCGAAGCCGAGGCCGCCCGCGCCGCTGCCGGAGCAGCCGAGGCGCGCCAGAAGACGGCCGAGGCAGCCGACTAGAAGACATACTCCGACAGCGGGTCCCGTCCACATGGGCGGGGCCCGCTGCCATTTCTACGTTCGGGTGCGACCGTTCAGCGCCGGACGGAGACCAGTCCGCGCGGCAACGGAATCGGGATGTCGGCATAGGTGACAATCCCGGGTTCCGCGGCCACGACGGCGGCAATGGCGTGGATCGGCGGCATCGCGGTCATGATGTGGCCGAGCACGAAGAAGTCGTCGAGGGTTTTGGCGGACGCGATCAGGTCCGGCGGCGGTAGGAATCCGACCTGCATGTTGACCGTGGGGCGGCCTTCGATGGTGATCTTCCAACCATCGGCGTCCAACTGCCAGTCGGGCTCGAGGGTCTGCCCCTTCTTCCACCGGACGTTGACATCGATCACCGTCTGGCCGTTGACAATTCCCTGCCAGCTGGCCGCTACCCCGGCCACATGCCCTGCCGGGATCGTCCACGAGGCCATCACCAGGTCCTCGGTGGTCTGTGCGTATTCGGGTACGCAGGTGATCTCGTCGAGTTCCACGCCGATCGCGTCGGCGACCAGTTGGACGGCCTCGGCGAACACCGCTGTGCCCTTGGCCGCCATGGGCTCCAGATTCGGATCATCGATCGCGGTCCCGAATCCGACCGGTCGTTCGGTGTCCGGCGAATCGTAGAGCGTGGTATCGGCGGATTCGGCGATGATGACCTTGTCGATCCGATCGCACGCGCCGGCCGCGACGATGGCCAGCAACTCGGCGAAGCCGGGGCTGACGCCGGACCCGAACAGCGTGGACCCGCCCTTCTGACAGGCCTCTTCGAGGCGCGCACGCCCCTCGCCCAGATTGTGCCCGGTGATGAAGGAGGCCGAAGCCACCACGTTCACGCCCGCCGACAGGATGCGCACGAGTTCGTCGACGTCGATCCACATCGGGTTGTAGACGACGCAGTCGGGTTTCAGTGCGAGCAACGCGTCGATGTCGTTGGTCGCGTTGATACCGAGGGGTTCGATGCCGACCAATTCGCCGGCGTCTCGGCCGGCCTTGTCGTCCGACCAGGCGTACACCCCGACGAGTTCGTAGTTCGGGTTACTGCTGAGGGCCTGGACGGAGCTCTTACCGACATTTCCTGTCGTCCACTGGACGACCCGGTACGGGGTGTTTGGCATTCGCACAGCATAGGTAGCCGGATGCGGGTTTGGAAGCATTTTTTACCGACCGGTGAAAACTCCCCGCTAAGCTGCGCAGATGACCAGCGACACCGGCGACCAGACACCGCGGCGTCCCCGCGGCCGGCCGGCCAAGATCAGTCGTGAGCAGATCGTCGCGGCGACCCGCACGATCGCCCCGCAGGCGCTGACCATGCAGGCCGTCGCCGACGCGCTCGGCGTCAGCCGTAAGGCGCTGCACTATTACGTGGGTGACCGGCAGGGCCTGTTGTCGCTGGTCGTGATCGACAGGTTCGAGTCCGAGCTCGCCGTCATCGAACTGCCGACGCACACCGATTGGCAGTCGGTGATCCGTGGTTATGCCCGTGCCTTCCGCGACGGCCTCATCCAGGTCGGTGTCTCCATCGAGCACCGCCCGCTGCACGGGGCCGGTGCCGCGGCCGCCCTCGGCCTGGCCGAGCATGTCATCGCCGTACTCCTGTCGGCGGGGTTCGCGCCCGAGGACGCCCGCAAGGGCCTGACGGCCGTCGCCACTATCGCCCAATCGGCCGCGCAAGCCGCCATCGACGCCTCAACCGGGCAACACGATTACGGTGCCGAAACCAGAGATGCCCTCAATGCCGCTGTACCCGAACAGTATCCGGCGTTGCGCTCGGTGCTCGCGGGTTCGCCGCCGACACCCGACGAACAGTTCGAGTTCGAGGTGGACGTCGCGATCGCCGGGTTGACGGCCGTACAAGCCCGCGGCGGGCGATGATGGTGGCATGACTGATGCAGCTTTGACCGAGCATGCCGTCGCCTTCCTGTCCGAAGGCACCCGCACCGGCAAGCTCGGGTACATCGCCAAGGACGGCCGACCGCTCATCGCCCCGGTCTGGTTTCTCGTCGAGGACGGAAAACTCGTGTTCAACACCGGCGTCGACACCGCCAAGGGGCGCGCGTTGCGCCGCGATCCCCGGGTGGTCCTGGTGGTCGACGACGAGCGGCCGCCGTTCTCCTTCGTCCAGGTGCAGGGCACCG
>JBPPMV010000375.1:0-8981 GCA_051306235.1 Mycobacterium sp.
GACTACCAGTCCCTGCTGTCGACCACGCCGTCGCATGCGGCGCAGGAGACCTCCGAGGAGACGGTACCGCTCTCGGCGTACCTGGAGAGTGTCGGCGTCAAGGGTGAGCCGGTGGCCCCGGAGAAGCTCACCGACCTGAAGGTGACGGTGCCGCGCCCCGAAGGCTGGCAGGACTACACGAACACCAATCTGGCGCCGGGCACCCGGGTGATCGCCGACGGCGAGACGTACCCGACGGCCATGCTCATGGTGTTCACCCTCGACGGGGATTTCGATGCCGCGGAGGCGCTCAAGCACGCCGACGTCGACGCCGAGGTGACGGAGAACTTCAAGAAGCTCAACGGTTCTCGCGACGACTTCAAGGGGTTTCCGTCCTCGATGATCGAGGGCACCTACGATGTCAGCGGCCAACGGATGCAGGCTTATAACCGCATCGTGTTCGCCACCGGCTCGATGCCCAAGGCGCCCAAACCCGGTCAGCTCGAAGCCAAGCAGCAGAAATACCTGGTGCAGCTGACCATCACCAGCTTCGCCGACGATGCCGAGACACAGGGCGCCGACATCGAGGCGATCATCTCCGGGTTCGACGTCACGGCGACGTGACCGGGCGGCCAAGTAGGCTCGCTTCCATGAGCTGGACAGCCGCTGACCTACCGTCCTTCGCCGGCCGCCGCGTCATCGTCACCGGCGCCAACAGCGGACTCGGGTTGATCACCGCCCGTGAACTGGCCCGTGTCGGCGCCTCGGTGGTGCTGGCGGTCCGCAATCCGGACAAGGGCAAGGACGCCGCCGCCACGATGACCGGCGATGTGCAGGTGCGCACACTCGACCTGCAGGACCTCGCCTCGGTGCGCGCCTTCGCCGCCGACACCGACGCCGTGGACGTGCTGATCAACAACGCCGGCATCATGGCCGTGCCATACGCGCAGACCGCCGACGGGTTCGAGAGCCAGATCGGCACCAACCACCTGGGCCATTTCGCGCTGACCAATCTGCTGCTGCCCAAGATCACCGACCGGGTGGTCACGGTGTCGTCGATGATGCATCTGCTGGGCGTCATCAGCCTAAAGGACCTGAACTGGAAGTCGCGGCCGTACTCGGCGTGGCTGGCCTATGGGCAGTCCAAGCTGGCCAACCTGCTGTTCACCAGCGAGCTGCAGCGCCGGCTGACGGCGGCCGGTTCGCCGGTGCTGGCCGTCGCGGCGCATCCCGGGTACTCGGCCACCAATCTGCAGGGCCAGACCGGCAACGCCACCGGCGACAAGTTCTGGAAGGCCGCCAACCGGATCGCCACCGACGCCGATTTCGGGGCCCGTCAGACGCTGTACGCTGCGGCCGTCGACGTGCCCGGGGACAGTTTCATCGGCCCACGGTTCGGGATGCGCGGCCCGACCGGGCTGAGCCCGCGCAGCCCGCTGGCCCGCAACAGCGAGACCGGGTCGGCGCTGTGGGCACAGTCCGCGCAGCTCACCGGCACCGAATTTCAGATCTGACCCCCATCTGGGTTAGCCTGTTGCCATCACGGCGAGGGTGGCCCGACCACCGTTATCGACGGGAACGTGTCTGTTCTCCCCTGGCCGTGCTCTTCCCCACACCGGCACAGGAGTAACGACACATGGCCAAGAACTCGGCCCCCAACAAGCTCACCGCGACCGTGCGTACCCGCACGGGTAAGGGCGCCTCGCGTCAGGCCCGCCGCGACGGCCTCATCCCCACCGTGCTCTACGGCCACGGCACCGACCCGCAGCACCTGGAGCTCAACGCCCACGATTTCGCTGCCGTGTTGCGCCACTCCGGCACCAACGCCGTCCTGACCCTGGACGTCGAGGGCACCGAAGCGCTCGCGCTGACCAAGGCCCTGGACATCCACCCGGTCCGCCGCAATATCCAGCATGTCGACCTGCTCGTGGTGCGCCGCGGCGAGAAGGTGCAGGTGGACATCAACGTCATCGTCGAGGGCGAGGCCGCCCCGGGCACCCTGGTCACCCAGGAATCCAACACCGTCTCGGTCGAGGCCGAGGCCATGTCCATCCCCGAGCAGCTGGTTGTCTCGGTCGAGGGCATCAAGGCCGGTACCCAGATCACCGCCGGCCAGATCGAGCTGCCCGCGGGCGTCAGCCTGATCGTCGACGCGGAGACCCTCGTGGTCAACGTCGTCCAGGCGCCGACCGCTGAGGACCTGGAAAGCGATGGCGCCGGCGAGGCCGATGACACCGCGGCTCCGTCCGAGGATGACGCTGCCGAGGGTGAGGGCGACGCCGACGGCGAAGCCGAAGCTGCCGAATAGCTTCGGGTAGCTTCTCGTCATGGCCGAGCCGTTGTTGGTGGTCGGCCTGGGTAACCCCGGGCCGAACTACGCCAAGACCCGGCACAACCTCGGTTTCATGGTGGCCGACATCCTGGCCGATCGCATGGGCTCGGGTTTCAAGGTGCACAAGAAGTCCGGGGCCGAGGTGACCACTGGTCGCCTCGGCAACCGGGCTGTTGTGCTGGCCAAACCCCGGGTCTACATGAACGAGTCGGGTCGCCAGGTCGGACCGTTGGCGAACTTCTATTCGGTCGACGCCGCCGATGTGGTGGTGCTGCACGACGAGCTCGATATCGACTTCGGCCGGATCCGGCTGAAGCTCGGCGGCGGCGAAGGCGGCCACAACGGGTTGCGCTCGGTCGCGGCGGCCCTGGGCACCAAGAACTTTCAGCGGGTTCGGATCGGGGTGGGCCGTCCGCCCGGACGCAAGGATCCGGCCGCCTATGTGCTGGAGACCTTCTCGACCGCGGAACGGCCTGAGGTCCCGACCATCTGCGAGCAGGCCGCCGATGCGACGGAACTGCTGATCGCCCAAGGCCTGGAGGCCGCGCAGAACACCGTGCACGCCTGGTAGCCGGACCGGCTCAGGCGGATTCCAGTGTCTTCGCCGTCGTGAACTCGCCGCGGATCAGCCACATCCCGAGCGCGATCACTGCGGCCACCTCGAAGGCGACGATCCCACGTTCGACGATCCCGAGCGGGATGATGCGATACCAGCTCAGGTCGGTGACCATGCTCACCGCGATGGCACCGAACAGCAGCGCGAGCCAGGCGATGGAGCCGTAGGCCATCCAGACCGCCGGGCGGCCCTGGCGGTGCTTGCGGGCGATCGCGAGCACCGCGGCGGGCAGTGACACGAAGGCCAGCAGGGTGGCCACCCGGTGTATCGATCCGCTTGTGCTGGGCCCGATCTCCCAGTTGTGTTTGGGGAAGGCTGCCACGCCGATCAGGCCGATCACCCACATCGACATCAGGATCGACCCGACTGACAGCGGTGCGATGACGCCGGCCCGGATCAGCCCCGCCAGCAACAGGATCGAGCCGATGGCGAGGGCCAGTACGCCGGTCAGGAAGGCCCAACCGCCCGCGGTGTAGACGTACTCGGAGATGGTCGCCATGCGCAGGGTGCGCCCGGGCCGGTGCGATTCACCGCCGAGTATCGCGTCCAGCGTCAGGATCGCGACCACCGAGATGGCGGCGCCCAGCACCGCGATCCAGCCGAACACCGCGTGTGAAGCACGTTCCATCAGACCAGCGTACGGACCCGTTCCGAGATCCGGCGGCCTCGATGAGGAAGCTCTCAGCGATGCACCCGTGCGGGGAGAGTTCCAGCTAGCCCGTGACGAGCGCGACCGAGTTGGCCCGGCGCAGCTTGCCCGACGGGGTCTTCGGGATGGTGCCCGGGCCGAGCACGACCACGTTGCGCGGACGCACGTCGACCTCGGTCACCACTTCGTGGGCGACCTGATGCTCGATGCGACGCACCGCGACCGCATCCTGGTAGGCATTGGATTCCACTGCGACAGCGAAGGTTTCGCGCGAATGGCCGGCGTCCAGGCGCACCGCGACGGCACAACCGGGGCGCACCCCTTCGACGCGGCTGGCGGCCCGCTCGATATCGGTCGGGTAGATATTGCGGCCGGCCATGATGATGACGTCCTTCACACGGCCGCACACGACGACGTTGCCCTCATCGGTGATGTAGCCGAGGTCGCCGGTGTCGTACCAGCCGTTCTCGTCCTGGGTCGGCAGGAAGCCGGCCATCGTGATGTAACCCGGGGTGACGGATTCGCCGCGCAGCTGGATGACGCCGACGCCGCGGTTCGGCAGAATCGCGCCGTCCTCGTCGACGATGCGGGCTTCGAGGTCGTTGAGCAGCGGGCCCAGCGAGGCCAGCCGGCGGGTGTTGCCCTTGCCGGACGGCACCGCGCGGCGCAGCGCGGCCAACAGATCGGCGTCGACCTCGTCGACCACCAGGCCGGCGTTACACGGCGAGAAGGACACCGCCAGACAGGTCTCGGCCATACCGTAGGCCGGCAGGATCGCCGTCTCCGGCAGCCCGAACGGCCTGCCTGCGTCGATCAGGTCCTCGACGTCGGCCGGCTCCACCGGCTCCGCACCCGACAGCGCGAAACGCAGGGTCGACAGGTCGAAGTCACCGGGCTTGGCCTGCCTGCGCAGCCGCTTGGCGAACAACGCGTAGGCGAAGTTCGGGGCCGCGGTCATGGTGCCCTTGTACTTGTCGATGAGCTTGGCCCACAGCAGGGTGTCGCGCAGGAAGTCCATCGGAGTGACCTTGACCAGCTCAGCACCGAAGTACATCGGGATGGTGAGGAAGCCGACCATGCCCATATCGTGGAAGCAGGGCAGCCAGCTGACCATGACGTCGGTGTTGACGTCGTATTCGGCGCCGATGAACATGGCCTCGGCGTTCGAGAAGATGTTGCGGTGGGTGATCTGCACGGCCTTCGGCGAGCCGGTGGACCCGGACGTCAGCTGCATCAGCGCCAGATCGTCTTCGTCGGTCTCGACCGGGTCGATCGGCTCGGCGGCCAGCAGATCGGACACCGTGAGCACCGTGATGCCCTTCTCCTCCAGCACCGGGATGGCCACGATGAACGGTTCGGAGACGATGACGGCCTTGAGCTCGATCATGCCGATCACGGTCATGGTGTCCTCGGCCCAGACGACGAGGTCGGTGCGCGGGGTCGGCTGGTGCAGCATGGTGAGGCTGCCGCCGCGCATCCAGACACCCTGGGCGGTGGGCGCGATCTCCACCGGGAAGCCGGCCAGCACACCGACGGCGTCGCCGGGTCCGATACCCGCAGCGGCCAGACCACCGGCGACACGGCGCGCAAGCTCGTGCACCTCGGCCCACGTGTGACGGACCGGCTCATACGGTTCCCCGGTGACCATGCCCCGCTCGCTCTCGCGGGCGCTGCGGTACATCTTGTCGGTAAAGCGGCTCACGGCAACCTCCTGGGGTGTCTGGCGCCGGGTCGCTGCGACGACGGCACCAGTTTCCTTGCGCGTTTCCCTATATTCCGCCTGCCGGTGCCCTCTGGTAGTGAGGCGCGCACACACAATTGGGAAGCAGTTGTGTCTCAAAACGGTGATGACCAGCCGTTTGCTCGCCAGCCTCCACCGCGCTACCCATCTTAAAGAACCCTTAAGTAACTGCCAAACTGTTGAGCCGATTGAGGCATGTGTCACAACGCCCGAATGTTTGAATCACCGCGCCGGCTCGGGCACCACGCGGGCGCCGTGGACCGGACCGCTGGCCACGCGCACCGTTCGGCACACCCCGGCACCGGACAGCGCGGTGCCGACATCGACCGCATCGGCGGCCGACTCACACAGAAAAGCGCAGGTCGGCCCGGACCCCGAGATGATGCCGGCCAGGGCGCCCGCCTCTTCGCCGGCACGCAGGGTGCGACGCAGGTCCGACCGCAGGCTCAGCGCGGCCGGCTGCAGATCGTTGCCGAGCAGCGACGCCAGCTCGCGCGGGTCACCGGAAGCCAGTGCGGCCAGGACCGGTTCGGCGTCATCCAGCCGCGCCGGGCCACCCCGGTCCGGGTTCAGCCGCAGTCGGTCGATCTCGCCGAACACCGCCGGCGTGGAGAGCCCCGTGTCGGCGAAGGCCAGGACCCAATGGAAGGTGCTGCGGGCCAGCACGGTGGCGAGTTCCTCACCGCGGCCGGTACCGAGCGCCGTACCGCCGTGCAAGGCGAACGGCACATCGCTGCCGAGCTTGGCGGCCAGGGTGTGAAGATCGCGGCGCGGCACGCCCAGCTCCCACAGATGATTCATGGCGACCAGCACGGCCGCGGCATCGCCGCTTCCGCCTGCCATCCCGCCGGCCACCGGGATCGACTTCGAGATGGAGATGGCGACATCGGGCGCCCGGCCCACGTGGTCGGCGAGCAGTTCGGCGGCCTGCCACGCCAGATTGCGGTCATCGGCGGGCAGCGTCTCGGATCCTTCGCCGGACATGTCCAAAGACAGCACATCGGCGGTCCGCACGGTGACATCGTCGAACAACGACACGGCATGAAAAACGGTGGTGAGCTCGTGGTAGCCGTCGTCACGGCGATCCCCGACAGCCAGATACAGATTGACCTTGCCGGGGACACGCACCGTGACCGAACCGGTGGGCACCCACTCGGTTGCGGTATCGCCGTCGGATGCAGACACCGCACGACACTACCGCCACGCTCGGAACGCCGAGCCGATAAGCGCTGAGATACCCCTCGTCAGAATCCCGCCGCCGATGACCCAGGCTAGTGTTTGCCCAGTGTGTGTGTCAAGGATCACACTCAGCGCACGCCGTCGGCTGTTCCCCGGTGTGACAGCGGATTACCGACGGCGAGCGCGTGCCGCCACGATGACGGTCCGAATTTGCCGCGGGTGACTCTGCCCGGCAGGCGCTAGCTGAGTGCGGAGTCGCTGACGCGCTCGGTATCGGCCACCGCCGGAGCTTCGGCCGCGGGGGCCGGAGGTGCCAGTTCGCCGGAGCGCTGCAGAAGCCGGACGAAATCCTTGATGGCCAGCGTCTCGCCGCGTCGGGCCGGATCGATGCTGGCCGCGAGCAGCCGTTCGGCCGACTCGTTGCCCGAACCCGCCCATTCGGCGAAGGCGTTGCGGGAGGTCTTGCGGCGCTGCGCGAAACCGATGTCGATCAGGTTGAACACCTGCTCGCGGAACGCGGCGTCGGTCGGCCATTCGGTCGTCTCGTACCGGTCGATGCGGACCAGACCGGAGTAGACGCGCGGGATCGGCCAGAACACCGTCGGCGACACCATGCCGTAGCGCCGGACCTCGCCGTAGAAGCGCACCTTGGCGCTCGGTACGCCGTAATCCTTGCCGCCGGGCTCGGCGGCGAGCCGCTCGGCCACCTCGGCCTGCACCATGACCATCACCGTCTTGATGGACGGGAACTCGGCCAGCAGATGCAGCAACGCGGGCACCGCGATGTTGTACGGAAGGTTCGCGACCAGCGCCGTCGGCATCTCGTCGACATCCTCGGACGTCAGCGTGAGGATGTCGCGGTTGAGCACCGTCAGCCGGCCGATCTCGCTGTGCGAGTGGTTGGCGATCGTCTTGGGCAACTGGCGGGCCAGCACCGGGTCGATCTCCACCGCAGTGACGCGGGCGCCTCTGTCGAGCAGGCCCAGCGTCAGCGATCCGAGGCCGGGACCGACCTCGATCACCGAGTCCTGGCGGTGGATACCTGACGCGGAGACTATGCGCCGCACGGTATTGGCGTCGTGGACAAAGTTCTGCCCAAACGCCTTGCGCGGCCGGAAGTCGATCTCCCGAGCCAAATGCCGAATCTCGGTTCGCCCAAGCAGTCGGATCGTCACGATGACCCCAATCTGGCGCTACATGTCGGCCAGGCACCCCAACCCTGACGTGCCCTCGTCACTTCAGCAATCGCGATCTGTTCTTCGCGGGTCGCCAAATCTGCTCGCTGAGCATACCTCAGACCGCCCTGCCGCTCCCAGGTGTTTTGGTCAAATTGGACGCCACCGAAATATCCGTTGCCGGTGTTGATAGCCCAATTACCACCCGATTCGCATCCGGCCAAGGCGTTCCAGACGTGTCCGTTGGACACCGGGGGGACTTCGGTGCCGGGTTTCGTGCCCACTCTCAGCACAGCGTGACGCGCCGGATTGAGGACGACATTGGCTACTGGCAATCTTCCGGTCTCGACCCCGTTGACCTCGGCGACAGCAAACGTGACGTTCTGCAGACCCGGTGTACCGGCGTCCTCGACGATCTGGCGGCTCTGGTTCAGCGTCGGATCCTCGATGCGATTGCTGACCGGCGGCAGCGGGACCTGCGCGGTCACCTTCTCGATCCGGACGCGCGTCACGTCGATCCGCATACCGTCGATGACCGGCGACGACGCCGCCGGGACCACGGTGTCGCGCTGTTGCAGCGGCGCACCCGCGGCCTCCAGTAGTGCACCGACGGTCGGGGCCGCCAGGTGCACGGTGTTCAGCTTGCCGCCGTCGTACAGCTGCACGGTTTTGGCGCTGACCACGGGCAATGACATGCCGGCCAGGGGGACCCGGCTACCACGGGACGCCGCAGCGGGCGCCTTGTCGGTCATCGACAGCTGGGAGAGGGCCTCCTGGACCGTCCCCGCCGTCGTCCACACCTCGGTACTGCTCTGACCGTCCATGGAGATCTGCAGCGGACGGCTGCGACGCAACACGATGGCCTCTGCATCGGCAACGCTCGCGTCGGCGGCCGGGTACAGGTCATCACGGTCGCCGACGGTGAACCCGTTCTCCTCGACGACGTCGATCACCCGCGACTTCATGGTGGCCACGGTCAGCTCGGTGCCGTCGACGTTCAGCGTGACCGTCTTGTGCGAGGTGACGGCGACGCC
Source organism: Mycobacterium sp. (assembly GCA_051306235.1). Classification (GTDB taxonomy): domain Bacteria; phylum Actinomycetota; class Actinomycetes; order Mycobacteriales; family Mycobacteriaceae; genus Mycobacterium. Next base: position 8,706 of record JBPPMV010000375.1, read on the forward strand.
GCCGGCAAACACCAAGGTGAGCAGCAATGCGCCCACCGACAACCGCAGCGCCGGTGAGCGCGTTTCATGGATTCTGTTCAGGACATTCACGAGTCAGGTTCCCCGATATTGAGAGCACGGCACCTGAGCAGCCAGGACGGCCGGCCGCGCTCGATAACAGGACGGTAACGAAGATCGGTTAACCGCGCCAACTCGCCACGGTATCCAATCCGTACGCGTTCACCGCATTCTTCCAGGTGATTTCGGCCACCTCGGCCGCCGGCCGGTCGAGAACGT
>JBPPMV010000376.1:0-12256 GCA_051306235.1 Mycobacterium sp.
ATGACATCGGCACCCGCGTCGCGATCACGATGATCACGTCCGGGATCTTCGGCAGCATGGCCGAACCGCATCTGCAGGACGTCTCCGACGGCGAACTGCACCATGCGCTGCTCGACTGTGCCCAGAGTCTGTTGCAGGCACGCCAACCGGTGGCACCGCAACCCGGCTAAGAGGCGCCTTCCTCGGCGGGTAGCGGGGGTGGCAACGGTGTCGTCGACGTCGTCGTGGTCGGGGTCGTCGTGGTCGGGGTGGTCGTGGTCGATGTTGAGGGGGTCGACGTCGACTCGTGCACATCGAGCAGCGGTTCGTCGCGGATCACATCGTCGCCCGCGCTCACCACCAGCGACTCGGCCGTGACGGTGTAGGACAGTCCCTCGTTCTCGGCGACGTACCCGTCCCCGGATGCGGTGGCCGGCAGCACCAGCCGGGCGCCGTCACGGACCCGCACACCACGGTATTGGTAACTGCCGTCGGACTGTTCGCAGATCGCCACCCGTGAACTCTCGGTGCTGCCGAAGATGACGGCGGTAGCAGGAGATGCACACCGGGCGGTGGACTCCAGGTAACCCTGACCGTCCGATTCCGGCGCCGCGTCGGCGGATGGGGACAGCAGGAGCAGCGCGGCTCCCGCCGCCGCGGCCACGGTCAGGCAGGTGGTGGGGATCCAGGAAGCTGACATCGCTTCCAGCTGACCACGGGTCCGCGACCGGGGCCAGCGATGATGCCGACCCGTGATGAATTCGCGCCCGTCGCGCAGTCAGCCGACACCCCCACGATCATTCCGGGTCGCCGTATTCGTCGAACCAGTACGCGAGCTTGCCGCGGCGGCTGACCGCCCGCAGCCGCGCCTCGGCGGCGGGCCGCATCTTGCTGGTGGTGACGATCAGCAGTTCGTCACCGGAGGCCAGGCGGGTGTCGGGCAGCGGGACGAAGGTGTGCCCGTCGCGGATGATCAGCGTGATGACCGCCGGATCGGGCAGCCGCAGCTCCAGGATGGTCACGTTGTGCAGCCGCGATGGTGACTGCACCTTCATGGTGAGCAGTTCGGCGTCGAGCACATCCAGCGGTGCCGCCTCCACCTGGATCTCCCGGGTCGCCTCCCCGCTGGTCAGCCCGAGCAGTCTGGCGACCAGGTGCAGGCTCGGCGCCTGGATCAGCGTGAAGATCACCACCAGGACGAAGACGATGTTGAGCAGCCGCGAACTGCCCGGAACACCCGCCACGATCGGGAAGGTCGCCAACACGATGGGCACGGCGCCGCGCAGACCCGCCCAGCACAGAAAGAGTTGCTCGCGCAACGAGATACCGAACCCCACCAGGGAGGCCGCCACCGAGACCGGCCGGGCAACCAGAAGCAGCAGCAGGCCGATGACGATCGCCGGGAGGACATCGCGGGCCAGTTCGCTGGGGTCCACCAGTAGGCCCAGCAGGACGAACAGTCCGATCTGCGCCAGCCAGCCCAGCCCCTCGGCGAACGACCGCGTCGTCGACCGGTGCGGCAGCCCCGAGTTGGCGAGCACCACCGCAGACAGATAGGCGGCCAGGAAGCCGCTGCCGTGCACGCTGCCCGCGGCGGCGAACGCCACCACCCCCAATCCGAAGGTGGCGATCGGGTACAGGCCGGACGCCGGCAGCGCGATGCTGCGCAGCGTGAAGGCACCGAAGAACCCGACGCCCAGGCCGATCACGGCGCCGGCCACCAACTCGAAGACGATCTCGGTGAGGGTCCCGGCCGGTTCGAACACGAACGGCACCACGCTGAACATCAGCACGAGGATGACGGCGGGTGCGTCGTTGAAACCGGATTCAGCCTCCAGCAGTCCGGCCACCCGGCGCGGCAGCGGTAGCACCCGCAGCACCGAGAACACCGCGGCGGCGTCGGTGGAGGAGACGATGGCGCCCAGCAGCAAGGCCAGCTGCCAGTCGAAGCCGAGCAGGAAATGCGCACCGGCAGCGGTGATCAGGGTGCTCACCACGACACCGACGGTGGCCAGCGCCCCCGCCGGTGCGAGCACCTTACGGATATCGGCGAACCGGGTGGTCAGACCACCTTCGACCAGTATCACGGCCAGCGCGGCCGTGCACACGTTGCGAGCGACCTCCACGCTGTCGAACTCCAGGCCGAGTCCGTCCTCGCCGAGCACCACGCCGACGAGCAGGAAGAACAGCAGAGCCGGAAAGCCGACCCGGGTGGCCACCCGAGTACCGATGATGCTGGCGAGCAGCACAAGGCCGCCGATCAGCAACGCCAGGTACAGCTGGTGCAGGGTCATAGAGTTAAGTCAAGATAGCCGGGTGGCAGCACGCAAGATGCGGATAGGGATCGCCGGCGCCGGCAATGTCGGCCGGTCCGTCGCGCGTGAACTGCTCGAGTACGGCCACAAGGTGTTGCTCATCGAACGGGAACGCCGGCGATTCGAACCGCATACCGTGCCCGATGCCGACTGGTTGCTCGCCGATGCCTGCGAGCTGTCGGCGTTACAGGAGGCGGGGGTCCAGACCTGCGATGTGCTGATCGCAGCCACCGGTGACGACAAGGCCAATCTGGTCGTCGGGCTGCTCGCCAAGAGCGAGTTCGGCGTGCCCAGGGTGGTCGCGCGGATCAACGATATCGACAATCAGTGGCTGTTCAGTCCGACGTGGGGCATCGATGTGGCGGTCTCGACACCGGGCGCACTGGTCGCAGGTATCGAGGGGGCCATCGATGTGGGCCACCTGATCCGGTTGATGGGGCTACGCGACGGTAATGCCGCACTGACCAAACTGACTCTGCCGGAGAACAATCCGCTCGTCGGCAGGCGGGTGGATCAGTTGGACCTACCGGCCAACACCGCACTGGTGACGCTGCTGCGTGACGATGAGGTGCTGGTACCGCGTCCCGAAGATGTGTTCCGTGCCGGTGACGAGCTACTGCTGATCGCGGACAACGCGTTGGAGCGGTCGGTGCGCACCGCCATCCACGGCGCCTGAGAGCCAGTCGGAAAAGGTGGTCTCGAACACCGTGGCCGGGCCGGCGGGCACGATGCTGTGGTCATCGATCACCGCGCCGAAGTAGGGCGCGGACGCATCGGTGATCACCTCGCGCGGATCGCCCTTGGCGGCGAGTCCGGTGCGCACGAAATCGTCCATGGCGATCTTCTCGGGGCCGGCGATCTCCACGGGACCGTTGACCGGAGAGCCGACGGCTCCGCGGGTGACCCCGGTGGCGACATCGGTGGCGGCGATCGGCTGCATCGCCGCATGCGGCAACCGCACGGTGTTGCCTTCGGTCGCCGATCCTGCGATGGCCTCGACGAATTCGAAGAACTGGGTAGCCCGCACGATCGTGTACGGCACACCAGATTCGGCGATCAGCTTCTCCTGGGCGACCTTGGCGCGCATGTAACCGCTGTCCGGGGAACTGCCGGCGCCCACCACCGACAGCGCCACGTGGTGCCCGACACCCTGTTCGCGCTCGGCGGCCAGCAGATTGCGAGTCGACGTGGTGAAGAAGGCCAGCACATCGTCATCGGCGAAGGACGGTGAATTGGTGACATCCACGACTACGTCGGCTCCCGTCAGCGCAGCGGCGACACCCTACCCCGTGATGGTGTCCACGCCGGATCGTGGGGACGCGGCCACCGCGTCGTGTCCGAGTTCGTTGAGGTTGGCGATGACCTTCGAACCGATCAGACCGGTTCCGCCGATGACTACTACCTTCATTGTTCTGCCTTTCCAGGTGTTCGAACTGTCCACTTCATGTTCGTCGCCGGGACCGTCCGACACACCCTTGAGAGTCCGTAGTCATCGTGGCGGGGCGAGTTCGCGTAGCGCGGACAGGAACTCGATGACCCGATTGGACGTCCGCTCCTTGGATGTTGCTGCGTCGCTGAGCGATTCGGTACCCACCACGCAAAAAACCAGGGGGTATTTCGGCAACTGAAGGGTTTCTTGGATTCTGTGCCAGACTGGGCAGCATGGTCGAGCAGTGGACGCGGGAGAAGCGCCTGGAGCGGACCCGCTCCCTGCTCCTCGACGCCGCCGAGGAAGTCTTCGCCGACAAGGGCTTCGCGCCGGCCAGCCTCGATGACATCGCGCGGACCGCCGGTTACACGAAGGGCGCGATCTACAAACACTTCAGCACCAAGGAGGATCTGTTCTTCGCCGTGAGCGACCGGTACTGGCGGCGGTATTTCGACAACTTCGCCGAGGTGTTGTCTTCGGCGACCGAGGTGGGTGCGCAGGAACTCGATGCGATCGCGGCACGGTGGCGGCAACTGAGCATGGATCGGGGCGCCGAGCACAGTGCGCTGGGCCACGAGTTCACCCTCTACCTGCTGCGCAATCCCGATGCCCGGCAGCGCGTCGCCGACAAGAGGTCCGAAGTCGTTGAGGCACTGAGCACATTCATCGGCGAGGGCATGGAGCGGCTCGGCGCGACACTGCTGATTCCGCCGCTGACCTTCGCTCAGGTGCTCGTGGCCACCAGCGACTCGGTGGTGCTGGGTAGCCAGCTCGATGACGTCGACCTCTATCGGCCCGTCGTGGAGATGTACATGTCTGCCATCAAATTGAGCTGACGTATGCTTTCGGTTTCAATAGCAAGTAGTTGATACCGAGGGACGTCATCGAGTGCTGAAGCTGATCTCACCGCACACCGAAGAACTGCTCGCCGAAGTACCGATCTCCACGCCGGAGCAGATCGACGATGCCGCGCTCGCGGCCCGCGCGGCGATCGACACCGGCCCCTGGCCTCGGCTGGCGCCGAGTGAGCGCATCGAGGTGCTGCGCCGGTTCGCCGAGACGTACCGGGCCCACGGTAAGGAGCTCGCTGCGCTCATCACCTCCGAGATCGGAGCGCCGATCACCTTTGCGCAGCGGGCCCAGGTCGGCCTGCCCGCGATGATGCTCGGCGCGTTCTGCGATACCGCGCAGGCCTATGACTGGCAGGAGATCCGGCCCGGGTTCTTCGGGTCCGATATCCATGTCCGCAAGGAGCCGGTCGGCGTGGTCGCGGCCATCGTGCCGTGGAACATGCCGCAGTTCCTCACCATCGCCAAGCTCGTGCCCGCGTTGCTCGCCGGGTGTGCGGTCATCGTGAAACCCGCACCGGAGACCTCACTGGATGCGCAGTATCTGGCGAAGCTGCTTGCCGAGGCCGGCGTCCCGCCCGGGGTCGTCACCGTCCTTCCCGGTGACAACACCGCGGGTGAGCGGTTGGTCAGCCATCCCGGGATCGACAAGGTGTCCTTCACCGGCTCGACCGCGGTCGGCAGGTCCGTCGCGGCGGCCTGCGCGGCCAACCTCACCAAGGTGAGCCTGGAACTGGGCGGGAAGTCGGCGGCCATTGTCCTCGACGATGCCGACCCCGCCACAGTCGCGGGCGGTATCCGCGCAGCCAGCCTGTCCAACAGCGGCCAGATCTGCAATGCGCTGACCCGCATCATCGTTCCGGCCGAACGGCAGCAGGAGTTCGTCGATGCGCTCGCCGCGGAGATGGCCGGTATCACCGTCGGGGATCCCACCGATCCACAGACCCAGCTCGGCCCGCTGGTGAACCAGCGCCAGCAGCAGCGGGTGCTCGACTACATCCGGATCGGCCAGGACGAGGGCGCCCGGTTGGTCATCGGTGGCACCGAGGCGCCCGCCGGTATCGACCGTGGTTGGTACGTCCGGCCGACCTTGTTTGCCGACGCACACAACTCGATGCGGATCGCCAGGGAGGAGATCTTCGGGCCGGTCCTGACGGTCATCGGGTACCGAGATGAGCAGGACGCCGCCGCGATCGCCAACGATTCCGAGTACGGCCTGGCCGGCTCGGTGTGGACCGCCGACACCGAGCGCGGGCTCGCGATCGCCGCGCAGATCAAGACCGGGACCTTCGGCGTCAACCAGGGATACACGATGGATCCCTTTGCGCCGTTCGGTGGGGTCAAGGACAGTGGCTACGGCCGCGAGCTCGGCCACGAGGGGCTGGAAGGCTACCTTGACACCAAATCAATCGCCGTTGCCGCAGGAGTGTGATCGTTTGTCCACCTTAGATTTTGATGGTCGGGTCGTTGTCGTCACGGGGGCGGGTGGCGGCCTCGGCCGGTGCCATGCTCTCGAATTCGCCAGGCGCGGAGCCCATGTCGTGGTCAACGACGTCGGTGCCGCGGTGGACGGTACCGGCCCGGCGACATCGGCGGCCCAGGTCGTGGTCGACGATATCACCGCGGCCGGCGGCTCGGCGGTGGCCAACACCGATTCGGTGGCCACCGACGACGGCGGTCGCGCCATCATTGCCACCGCGACCGAGGCATTCGGCCGGGTCGATGTGCTCATCAACAACGCCGGCATCCTGCGCGACGCCGCGTTCAAGAACATGACCGCCGATCAGGTGGATGCCGTGCTCGATGTTCACCTGCGGGGCGCCTTCAATGTCACCCGCGCGGTGTGGCCGGTGTTCCGTGAGCAGGACTACGGACGCATCGTCATGACCACATCGGGTTCTGGCCTGTTCGGTACCTTCGGGCAGTCGAATTACGGGGCGGCCAAGACCGGGCTGGTCGGGCTGATGAACGTGCTGGCGATCGAGGGACAGCGCAACAACATTCGGGTCAATGCCATCTCCCCCATCGCCAGGACGCGGATGACGGAGAACACCATGACCGAGTTGGTCAAGGATCTGGATCCCGAGGATGTCACCCCGGTGGTCGTGTACCTGGCGCACGAGAGTTGCGAGCGCACCGCCAACATCTACCGGGTCGGGGGCAAGCACGTGTCCCGGGTCTTCATCGCCGAGACCGCCGGTGTCGATCTCGAGGCGCCGACCGCGGAGGCCTTCGCCGCGGAGATCGATGCGATCGACGATGCCGAGTCGTTCACGATCCGTGGTGGGCCGGAGCGCACGTAGTCCCCGCGCGCACGTCCCCGTCGATTAGGTGGGCTAAGTGGGGTTCGTCAAATACCCACCCCCCATCCCGCCGTCAGAACTGTTCCCGCACACAGTCGTTCGGTTAGTTCTGCTAATCGACGGGGATGGTCTGGCCCCGTTTCTCGGCCGGATCGCGTGTCGGACCCCGGAGCACCGCACTCGGGGACCCCACCGGCGAACCCACCCTGCAAACCGAGCCACCCGCTCACCCAGACCGCTACCTGAAAATGCCCCGGCGCGACCGCAGCCGCACCGAAGACCACACCCGCCGCATCACCGCCGAACGACAAGCCAACAATCAAAGACTGGAACAGAAAGAACGAGACCGCCAAACATGGCTCGCCGCCAACGACACACCCGCACCGTTCTGAACGGCTACTGGATGGGCTCGTCCCCGACGACTGTGGTGCGCAACATCTCTCGCGGCGAGTTCGGCTCGTACGGGGCGGCCCGGTGCAGCACACCCTGGTTGTCCCAGATGACGGTATCGCCGACGGACCACTTGTGGCTGTAGACCTTGTCCGCGGTGGTGGAGTGCTCGAGCAGCTCGGCGAGCAGCGCACGCCCCTCCGCCACGTCCATGCCGACGATATGATCCGCCGACGCACCGAGCACCAACGACTTTCGCCCGCTGCGGTGCGTCCACACCAACGGATTCTCATGGGTCGGACGGGACTTCCAGCGCTCCAACTGTTCAGGAGTCGGGTCCGGGTAGACCCGGCGCTGCGAGGCTTCCAGCGAGTGCACGACGCGCAGCGACGCATACCGCTGCTTCTCCCCGTCGCTCAGACTCTCGTAGGCGGCATAGGAGTTCGCGAACTCCGTCTCGCCCCCACGTGCGGCGACCTCGATCGCCGACAGCACGGTGGCCTTCTGCGGACACTCGTCGCCCACCGGCGTGCAACCGTCGATATGCCAGTCGAAGGTGGCCTTGAGGTACTCGGCCGCCTTGTTCTTCGTCTTGTCCAGGGTGATCGGGTAGATGCCCGACACCGGGTGATGACCGTCCGCCGAACGGTCGATCTCACCGAGGCGTTCGCAGAAGGCGACCTGCGCGTGTGGGTCTCGGTCCAGGTGCAGGTTGTGGAACACCAGCACACCGTTGTCCTCGAGGGCTTCGAGCACTGCCTCGGCCAGGCTGTCGTCGTTGGCCAGGCGCTCAGGATCGACTCCGGCGACCTCGGCCCCCACCGATGCGGTCAGCTTGTTGATGGTCAACACACTCATGGCGTGTCCTCTCGTCAGGGCTTGGGTTCGCCGGTGCGGATCATCACCGCATCGGCGGCATCCACGGGCGCGGGCTGGTGCATGATCTCGATCGACATCGAGATCATCACCAGCGAATAGATGAGGTGCAGCAGATTGATCGCGTCATCGGGAAGATCGTCGAGCGGGAACTTGTCGCAGTAGTCGATGGCCTCTTCCAGCCTCGGGAAGAACGCATCGTAGAACTCCTGCATGACGGGCATCGAACTGGCCAGCCGCCGTTCCCAGCGCTCGGTCTCCGTGGGCAGACACCATATTTCGGCGAACTCTTCGAGCTCGGCGAAGGCACTCGGCAGTCGGGTGGCGGTCATGAGCGTTGGTACTCCTCGACCCAGTCGACGGCAACCTTGTGCAGATGGCGGACCAGGATCTCCTGGTCGTTGACCGGGAACTCGTCGATCACGTCGTACTCCAGCGCGGCCTGGGTTCCGCCCAGCATGCCGGCGTCCTGCAGCGCGAATTCCTTGAGCACGACGGCGGCGACCTCGTGTTCGATCCGTTCCCGCACCGACCGGGCCGGACTGAAGTAGGTGTAGGCCTCGAACCGGTGGGTGTTGTGTGAGGTCGGCCAGTACCGGTACAGCAGATACCACCCGCCGTAGATGAGGATCTCCAGGTTCGGGAAGATCTGAAAGTTGCTGATACCCCAGGGCTCGATACCGCCCGGATTCAAGCCCGCCGGCAGTTCCCCGAGGTCCGGTGTGCGCCACGGCCCCACCAGACCGCTCTGCGTGGCACGTTCGATCGGGTACATGTACTCGGGGGCCAGCAGCCAGCGCCGGGTGCCCGCCGTCGACACGAGCCGATGCGGACCGTCGAGCTGGAAATGGCCACAGGTGAAGCCGGCACTGGGATTTCGCACCTCGGCGGGCACCTGCTGGGTGTGCAACGAGGGGACGTGGTAGTACTCCTGGAAGGCGTCGGCGAAGATCTTCCAATTGCTGTTGTTGTGTGCAACCCAGTCGTAGCGTTCGGTCAGTTTCCCGAACGGATAGTCATCGAGACCGGTGACCATCGGGCCGAGGAACTCGCGCAGGCTCTGGCGCGGCTCGGGGTCGAAGTTGATGAAGACGAATCCCGCCCAGATATCGCAATGCACCTCGGCGAGCCCGTAATCGGCGGTCTCCAGTCCGAAGAAGCGTTCCGGATTCGGTATGTGAACCAGGCTGCCGTCCAACCCATATCGCCATCCGCACTGCGTACAGGTGATCTCGGGCGCACTACCCGACCCGCTGAGCAGTGGATTGCCGCGGTGGCGGCACTGATTGTGGAACGCGCGAATCTGGTCATCCTCGCCGCGTACGAAGATCAATACGGCACTGGCCGCCTCGACCTCCTTGGTGAGGTAGCTACCCACCTCCGGGAGATCCTCGACGCGGCACAGATTCAGCCATGCGCGCTTGAAGACCGCCTCGCGCTCCAGTTCGTAGAACTCCGGCGAGATCGAGTCGCGAAAGGACACCGGTCCGGTGCCGAGTTCCGGATAGTGCTCGGTCCACGAACCTTCCACGGGTTTGGCCCATTGCGTCATCACATAACCGCCCCTCCATTGACCCCGAGCGTCTGCCCGGTGATGAATTTGGCCTCCTCCGAGCACAGGAAGCCCACGGCCGTCGCGATATCGTCCCCGGTGCCCAGATGCCCGACCGGGATGTTCGCGGCGATCTCCTCGTTGCTCTTGAGGTAACCGGCGGCCTGCCCCGCGTGCTGCATCGGCGTTTCGATGCCCGAGGGCGGGATGTTGTTGACGGTGATCCCGCGACTGGCGTACTCACGGGCCAGGGACTTGGTCAACGTCAGCAGCGCGCCCTTGGAGGCCGCGTAGTGCGCGGCGAACGGTGAACCGCGTTGCGCGCTCGACGACGAGATCATCACGATGCGGCCCCAGCCCGCGGCGACCATATCCGGCAGCGCCGCCTGGCAGCAGTGGAAGGTCCCGGTCAGGTTGACATCGATGATCCGCGACCAGGATTCGGCCGTGATCTCCTCGAAGGGCGCAAATCCGAACAGTCCCGCGCTGGTGACCAGGATCTCGACGGCCCCCAGCTCGCTGCGCACCTTGGCGTACGCGTCATCGACGGCGGCCCGGTCGGACACATCGCCGGCGACGGCGAGCGCGGTGATGCCCTCGGCCCGAAGTTCATCGGTGACACGTTGGGCTGCAACGGCGTTCAGGTCGAACACGGCCACCTTGTGGCCGCGCCTGCCCAGTTCATGACAGGTGGCCTCGCCCATTCCGGACGCCCCGCCGGTCACCACCGCAACACGACTCATCGAGAACCTGCCTTCACTCATAGACAAACCGGACGGTGGGACTGGTCGGCAGCGCCTGACAGGTGACCACCAATCCGTCGGCAATTTCGTCCTCGTCGAGGGCGTCATTGTTCAGCAGCCGGGCGCTGCCATCGGTCACCTGCGCGATACATGTACCGCACGAACCTGTTTCGCACGACGACGGTGCCTTCAGCCCGGCCATCCGGGCCATCTGCAACAGCGTGTGGCCGGGCCGGTAATCGACGGTCACCTCGGTGCGGTCCAGCACGATGGTCACCGCCTCGGTCACCTCCGCGCCGGGCGTCGGGACGGGAACCGTTGCGACGGTGAAGCGCTCGAGGTGTACCTGCTGCGCCGGCACACCAGCAGCGAGGACGGCGGTCTCGACGGCATCCATGAACGGGCCCGGCCCGCATATGTAGTAGTCGGCGCCCGCGGGCGAATCGCCGATGAACTCCGCGATCTCGTCGGCGGTCACCACACCCCGCTCGATATCGAGGTGATGCTGGAGCTCGAATCGCTCACCGTGCTCGCCGGCCAGGCCGACGAGAGCGTCATGGAAGATGGTCGACTCGACCTGACGGTTGGCGTACAGCAACCGCGCTCGACCGTTCGATGTCGCGAGGGCGGTCTGAATCAACGAGAAGACCGGCGTGATACCACTTCCGCCGGCGAACGCGACCAGGTCACGCTCGCTCGCGGAGCGGATGAAACGACCCTCGGGCGCTGCGACCATGATCCGGACATCGGGCGCCGCATGGTCGTTGAGCCAGTTGGACACCACCCCGTCGCGGTCGCGCTTGATGGTGATGCGCAGGTCCAGGTCCGTCGCGGGCGACGATGACATCGAGTAGCAGCGGCGGTACTCCTGGCCGTCGATGTCGACGCACAGCGACAGATACTGCCCGGCGCGGTACGCGAAGTGCTCGGCCAGCGCAGGTGGGACGTCGAACACGATCGATATCGCATCGTCGGTCTCGCGCACCACCTGCTTGATGCGCAGCGCCGTCAAGCCGCGCAGTTCAGTCCCGAGAGTCATCCCCCTCAGGTTATCAAGTACTTGTCATATATCTCAAGTACTGGATACTAGGGATCGACGTGATCGGCGAACAGCGTGTGCCCGGTGCCCTGTTCGACGACGCGGCTGAGCAGCAATCGCAGCTGCTCCTGCTCATCGCGGCTGAGCACGCCGAATACCCGGTCATGCGCGGCGACGGCATCGCTGACCACCGCGGCGGCGGTCGCCCGTCCCTCATCGGTGAGGAAGGCCTGCAGAATCCGGCCGTGCTGAGGATCCTGCTTGCGCTCGACGAGACCACGGCGTTCTAGCGCAGTGAGGGCCAACTGCACGCCCTGCGGGCTGATCAGCAGTCGACGGGCCAGTTCGGCGCCGGACAGACCGGGCTGGTTGGTCAGCTGGCGCAGCACACCGATCTGCGCGGTGCTGACGCCGTGCGGTTTGACCGCATCGTTGACGCTGGTCAAGGAGAAGTAGAAGGCCTGTTTGAGCAGCCACAGCACGTTATCGGTGAGTTCAGGCTCATTCTTGTCGCCCATTCCTGAACCGCCCACCTTCTAGTTCCTGACCACCACGCCGTCCTTCATGACGAACCGGACGTCCTGCGTGGTGGCGATATCCCGGGACACGTCGCCCGGTACGGCGATGATATCGGCCAGATAGCCGACAGCGAGCCGTCCCAGTTCGTGTTCGGCGTCGATCAGTTCGGCGCTGACCACGGTGGCAGCCCGGATGGCCTGCATCGGGGTCATCCCGCGCTCGACCAGGGCGCCGAGCTCCTTGGCATTCTGGCCGTGCGGGAT
>JBPPMV010000377.1:0-2995 GCA_051306235.1 Mycobacterium sp.
GGTTGGTCTGATCGGATGCCGTCGCCACCGTCGAGATCGATGTCGAGGTACTGCCGTGCCTCATCGACCTCACCGTGAAAAAGGGCGTGCTGTCCCACACCGGACTTCGCCACAAACCACCGCCAGCGCGGGCTCGGCGACCGGCGGCCGTGTCGCCGGATGGCGGCGATACGCATCCCGGCCGATTCGGCGCGGCGCACGATCGCCCGTCCCAGGGTCGGGTCGATACAACTGGGCGATTGCAGGAACGCCGACGGACCCCAACCGCCCTCCAGCTCGAGCAGCAGCCACGACGAACCCGCCGACGCGGTGCCGTACATCGGCTCGTCACGGGACAGGGACTGCGCGCTGCATGGCGGTCGATCCGCGGGCGTCACTCGGTCAGCCTAGGCATGGGCCTGCCGAGTGGGGGAGGGCACCAGCACGCTCTCGCGCAACAGCCGTCGGATCAGCACGGCGCCGTCGGCGGCGTCTACACCGGGTAGTGCGTCTGCGGCAGCGTCCCTGCCACTGATGAGCTCCCGTAAGGCGGCCGAGCATACGGCGGGGAATCGTATGGTCTTGTCCGGCAGGCGCAGAGCCACCCGGCCGTCGGGTTCATCGGTGATGGTGGCGGTCATCCCGCGGCGCCATCGAACACGGACGGTGCCGGCGTTCTCGGCGGCGTGCAGCGCTGCGAGGGGCCGGACCGCCTCGGGCCGGGTGCGCGTGTCGTGCCGGGTGACCAGATTTTCGGCGGCGGTGGTGCTCAGTGCTTCTGCGTTGTCGCGCAGATGGCTGACGATCTGTGCGATGACCTTGGTGGTGGTTGCCGCGATATCGGCGCGGTCGATCGGGTTGATACCCAGGGGGAGCGGCGCCCGGAACTCTTCGGCCGCGCCGAGCTGATCGAGGACCGCGCGGGCGATATCCATCGGCGTCGTCGCGGCGACACCGATCGTCAGATGAATGGATGTCGTGTCCAAAGTCTGGGCTGCGTGCACCCATCCGCGTGGCAGATACAGCGCATCGCCTTCGGACAGTTCGACGTCGATGACGGCGTCTCGAGTGACCCGCTCGGCGATCTCCTCGCGGTGATCGGTCCACGGCTGCGACGGCAGCGGATGACGGTGCACCGGTTCGTGCACGATCCAGCGTTTGGTGCCCGATACCTGGAGGACGAACACGTCATGGACGTCATAGTGAAAGTCGAAGCCGCGGTTTCCCGGTGGTGTGATGTAGGCGTTCGCCTGAACGGGATGGCCGATGTCGTCGACAATGTCTCGGACGAACTCGATGAGCGGTGGCCACAGCCGGTGTAGACCCTGGAGTACGACGGTGGCGCCCGACCCGAGTTGGGTGAGCAGTTTGGCCGAGTCGATCTGGTCGGCGATCTCCGCGCCGAATCCGGCCGGTCCGAGGTAGGAGTCCTTGGCCAGGACGTGGCCTTCCTTGGCCAGCCGGATGAACGGGGCGCGTACCCCGCGCTCAGCGATGAGCTCGTCGACCATCTCGGGTGACAACAGATCGCCGAAATCGCGGGGTAGCGCACCGGGGCGGCTCAGCAGCGGCTTTCGCCCCCAGTAGTCGGTGGCGAAGACATCGGTGTCGATGCCTATGCAACGGCTGAGCACAGCGGGCTCCTAAGCGGTGCCGTCGGCGCCACCGTCGTGGCCTTCGGGGTTGCTGCCGCCGTCGGCGGGGCCTTCGCCGCCGGCGGTGCCGTCGGCGCCACCGTCATGACCTTCGGGGTTGCTGCCGCCGTCTGCCGGGCCTTCGCCGCCGGCGGTGCCGTCAGCGCCACCGTCATGGCCCTCGGGGTTGCTGCCGCCGTCGGCCGTACCTTCGCCACCGTCTGCGGGCGAGGTGCTGATGTCATTGTCGTCGAGCGCCATGTGAGTCTCTTTCCGATGTGATCCCCATGGGGATTGCTTTCGCTTGTGCGTCGCGCAAGCGTGCGCAGGCTGTGCGCCCCGACGGATTGCCCCGGCTGATGTGACTCGAAACGCCAGGGTTGGCTTACCTCAGCGCTGGTCACGCTCACATGCCGACGGCTGACGAAGACCACGCCGTGCACCCCAGAAGCGTGTGACGGTCACGGTCCACCCTTCCAGTGCTCGATGCGGTTGTGGTCGGGGGTGAAGCCGTGTTTCACCCCCCACAGCACCGCCTGGGTGCGGCTCGCGACGCCGATCTTGCGGTAGATCGTGCGGATGTAGGACTTGATGGTGTTGGGGCTCAGATACGTCAGCGCCGCCACTTCTGCGTTGCTCTTGCCCTGGGTGATCAGCGCCAGGATTTCGGCTTCCCGGTCGCTGAGCCCCTCGCCTCGGCCGGGCCAGTCGAGTCCGACCGCGGTGCGCGTACGTGGCGGGACGTCACTGATGATGTTCTCTCCGGCGTGCACCGCTTCCAAGGCGGCCACCAGTTCGCGCGCCGGCAACGTTTTCGAGAGGTACCCGTGGGCGCCGTGCTGTTGCGCGCTGGCGATCAGATCTGGGTGAAAGTTCCATGTGTAGACCACAACTCGTCGCGCACGCGGATTGGCGACCAACGCGGCGATCTCGTCGTGATCGGCCTCAGGTTGGGCGAAGGAGTCGTAGAGGACGATATCGACGGCATCTTCCAGTCCCATGTTGGTGTCGATCTCGGCGACGACAACACGGTCGCGGTAGCGATCGAACATGTTGGCCACTCCCATCAGTACAACGTCATAGTCGTCGACGAGCGCGATGGTGATAGGAGCCTTCGGCGGGGGAGCCATGGACCTCAGATTACCTACTTAGGGGTATACCGGCACCCCCCTTAGGGGTGTTGAACTGATGCCAGTGTCGAGCAGTCGCCCGACCATCCGATCCCAGCGCACAGACGGGCGCTGCATCAGAAAGGCTCATGCCATGATCGGTCTCATCATCAGCATTCTCGTCATCGGACTCATCGCCGGCGCCCTTGCGCGCCTGTTGGTTCCGGGCAAGCAGAACCTGTCCGTCCCGATGACCATCGTCCTGGGTGTCGT
>JBPPMV010000378.1:0-2854 GCA_051306235.1 Mycobacterium sp.
CCCACCCCGGCGGCGCTGGCCCGACGAGCAGAGGCACGCAATGAGTGAACCCGTGACAGTGGACGTGTTGGTCGATCGCCCGTACCCGGTGATCATCGGCACCGGTCTGCTGGAGGATCTGGGCCGGACGCTGGCCGGCCGCCACCGGGTGGCCGTGCTCTATCAGCCCACCCTGGCCCAGACCGCAGAGGTCATCCGGGAACACCTGGCGGCCACCGGAATCGACGCGCACCGCATCGAGATCCCGGATGCCGAGGCCGGTAAGGAACTGCCGGTCGTCGGCTTCATCTGGGAGGTGCTCGGGCGGATCGGCATCGACCGCAAGGACGCCATCGTCAGCCTCGGCGGCGGTGCGGCCACCGATGTCGCCGGGTTCGCCGCCGCCACCTGGCTGCGCGGTGTGGACATCGTGCACGTGCCGACCACGCTGCTGGGAATGGTCGACGCGGCCGTCGGCGGCAAGACCGGTATCAACACCGACGCCGGCAAGAACCTGGTCGGCGCCTTCCATCAGCCACTGGCGGTGCTGGTCGATCTGGCAACGCTACAGACGTTGCCGCGCAACGAGATCGTCGCCGGTATGGCCGAGATCGTGAAGGCCGGTTTCATCGCCGACCCGGTCATTCTCGACCTCATCGAGGCCGACCCCGAAGCTGCGCTGGATCCGTCCGGTGCGGTGCTGCCCGAGCTCATCCGGCGGGCCATCGCGGTCAAGGCCGAGGTGGTGGCGGCAGACGAGAAAGAGTCGGCGCTGCGCGAGATCCTCAACTACGGGCACACGTTGGCCCACGCGATCGAGCGCCGGGAGCGCTACAAGTGGCGCCACGGCGCCGCGGTGTCGGTGGGTCTGGTGTTCGCCGCCGAGCTGGGCCGGCTGGCCGGGCGGTTGGATGATGACACCGCCGACCGGCACGTCCGGGTGCTGAGCGCACTGGGTCTGCCCATCAGCTATGACGCCGATGCGTTCCCGCAACTGCTGGAGAACATGGCCGGGGACAAGAAGAACCGCTCCGGGGTGCTGCGCTTCGTCGTGCTCGACGGGCTCGCCAAACCGGGACGCCTGGAAGGGCCGGACCCGACACTGCTGGCCGCGGCCTACTCCGTGGTGGGAACCCGCTGAATCAGGAGCGCTTGGCTTCCTCTTCCGCGCCGGGTTGCACGGCCGCGAAGACGTCGGTGTCGGTGCGCTCGTCATCACCCTCACGGCGACGGACGTAGGGCGGTGCCTTGCGATCGACGCTCCAGCGGCCGATGGTCACCGCGATGACACCGGCCAGGAAGATCAGCAGCGCGGTGAACGCGGCGAACGAGGTCAGCTCGCTGATCAGTCCGCCGGTGTAGAGCACCGGGTAGAACAGCCCGATGAACCAGCAGACCAGGTCGCCGAGCAGACCCGCGATCAGCCCGGCCACCAACCACACCATTGCCAGATCCTGACGACGGTCGGGGTCGGACTGCGCGTTGGCGTCGGCCCGGCCGTCGAAATAGGCCCAGATGATGGCCGGGATCGCCAGGAACAATCCCAGCGCGGGACTGATCCATCCGGCCTGCGTCGGGAAGGAATCGACCAGCGCGCCCTGGATCAATCGGAGGACCACCACAACCGCCGCGAACACCAGTCCGCGCAGCAACCACTTGCTCATGAGGGCACAGCGTAGCGAGTACCGTCAGCGGCTGTGACGATTTCTCAGCGCAGGGACCGTTTACGGCGCAGACTGGCCGCCGCCGAATTGGACGCGATGTTGGTAACGGACCTGGTCAACGTCCGATATCTGTCCGGATTCACCGGATCCAATGCTGCCCTGTTGATTCGTGTCGACGAGGACACGCCGGTGTTGGCAACCGATGGTCGTTATGTAACGCAGGCTGCGGCGCAGGCCCCGGACGCCGAACTGGCCATCGAACGCGCCTGTGCGCCCCATCTGGCGGGCCGTGCGGTGGCCGCCGGGGTGCGCCGGCTGGGCTTCGAGAGCCATGTGGTGACCGTCGACGGTTTCGCCCTGCTGGAGCGTGTGGCCGGGGATATCGAGCTGGTGCGCGCCGCCGGCATGGTGGAACGGCTGCGTGAGGTCAAGGATGTCGGCGAGATCGCCATCCTGCGGCTGGCCTGCGAGGCCGCCGACGCCGCCCTGCACGATCTGGTGGCACGCGGCGGCCTGCGTCCCGGTCGCACCGAGAAGGAGGTCGGCCGCGACCTGGAATCTCTGATGCTCGATCACGGTGCCGACGGGGTGTCCTTCGAGACGATCGTGGCGGCCGGGGCGAACTCGGCCATCCCGCATCACCGGCCCACCGATGCGGTGCTTGCCGACGGGGACTTCGTGAAGATCGATTTCGGCGCACTCGTCGCCGGCTACCACTCCGATATGACCCGCACCTTCGTGTTGGGGCACGCCGCGCAGTGGCAGCTGGACCTCTACGAACTGGTCGCGACCTCACAGCGCGCCGGCCGGGAGGCACTGGTGGCCGGCGCGAACCTCAAGGATGTCGACGGCGCGTCCAGGCAGGTCATCGCCGACGCCGGATTCGCGGAGAACTTCGGGCACGGCCTCGGGCACGGCGTCGGATTGCAGATCCACGAAGCGCCGGGGATCAGCGCCTCCGCCGTCGGTACACTGCTTGCTGGCGCTGCGGTCACCGTGGAGCCCGGCGTCTATCTGCCCGGCCGGGGTGGTGTCCGTATCGAGGACACCCTGGTTGTCGGCAGCGAGAGCGCACCTACGCCCGAGTTACTCACCCGGTTCCCCAAGGAACTGGCTGTTATCACCTGATCTAGGAGCTGTACAGACCGTGGCATCAACCGCCGACTTCAAGAATGGGCTCGTTCTGCAGATCGAGGGCCAGTTGTGGCAGA
>JBPPMV010000379.1:0-2302 GCA_051306235.1 Mycobacterium sp.
CTACGCCACGACGAGGGCCAGGAGATCAACGTGAAGAAGGTGCACCGACTGTGGTGCAAAGAGGGGCTGCAGCGCCGCGTCCACAGCCCGCGCAAACGGGCCGGGGTGTCCTCGGCACCTGAGGTGATCGCGGACGCCCCGAAGGTGGTGTGGGCGATTGACTTCCAGTTCGATTCCACCACTGACGGCAAGGCCATCAAGATCGCGTCGATGGTCGACGAGCACACCCGTGAATCGCTGCTGCATCTGGTGGAGCGCTCGATCACCTCCGAGCGGCTCGTGGCCGAGCTCGAGAAGGTGTTCGCCGTCGCCGGCGGGCCACCGAAGGTGCTGCGGATGGACAACGGTCCTGAGTTGGTTTCTCAAGCGCTGCAACGGTTCTGCGACAAAAAGGTCGGGCTGTCCTACATCCCGCCGGGCACACCGTGGAACAACGGCTACATCGAATCGTTCAATGGACGGCTACGGAAGGAGTGCCTCAACCGCAACCACTGGAACACCTTGTTTGAGGCCCGCGTCGTGATCGGCGACTTCAAGGACGAGCACAACCACCGCCACCGGCATTCGGCCCTGGGCTACCGCACACCGGCCGAGTACGCTGCGGCCTGCAGCCATGACCACTACGCCATGGCCTGCGAGATCAACTAAACCTCGATCCACCGACGTGCAGTGGTGACTGATCTCGGGTCGTGGTGATCTTGATGTTGTGCATGCGGGCGTGAGGTTGCCGCTGGTCTGTCCAGCTCTCCCTGTGCGCTCCGGTTGGGCCTTGCGGCGGGTGGTCAAGGTGTGGCAAGGAGCGGTGGGCTGTATCCGATGGTGTTGTCCCACAGTCTGAGCCAGGCCTTCGACCATGGCCAGTGGGTGGGCAGGTGTAGGAGCGGTCGCCGTTGCGGGCGGGCGAGGCGGGCCGGGACGTTGACGATCCGGCGGCGCAGCGTCGAGCCGCGAGCTCGGGCGTGGCGCTCACCGGCGAGTACGGCGGCGGCGCGGAGCAGGTTGTGGGCGATCGCCGCGCACAGCACCCAGGCGGAGTTCGCACCGAAGCGCCCCGACGGGATGTGCGCCAGCGGTCCGTCGATCAGGTCGGCGAACACCGTTTCGATGATCGCGTGTTGACGGTGGGTGATGTCGGCCGCCTCGACGGGGAGGTCGGTGTTGGTGAAGAACGGGTGATACCGCCACACCGGAAACAACGCATCGGGGAAGCGGGCGTCCTTGACCCGACGCACGACCAGCCGGGCAGTGACCCGATCGGGGGTGGAAGCGAAAGCGGTATAGCCGGTTTCGGCAACCTCGGCACCAGAGATCCAGGCCCCGGTGTCGGGATCACGGACCGCGCCGGGATAGGACACCGGGGTCCACGCATCGTCGGCAATGGCGGTGATCGCGCGGTCGACTGCCGCGTTGCGGGTCATCACCACGGAGAACTGGGCACGTGCGCGTCGGCACGCTCGCACTACCTTGCGGTTGCCGTAGGCCGAGTCGCCGCGCACCAGAATCTGCCCGCTGGCCCCGGCGGCGCGGGCGGTACTGATGGCCTGGGCGACCATCCGCCCGGCACCCTTGCCCGAGCCGGTCCGCCCGGCGCGCAGCCGCATCCCGGCGATCACCGGAGCCGACCCGGCGGTGCTGATCGTGGCCGCCAACGGGGAGAGTCCCTTGCGCAGGACCTGCTTGCCAGCGATCTTCGTGTGCCCGTAGGAGGCGCCCTGTTTGGCGTGCCCGTAGACCGGGCGCAGCAGCGAATCGATGTCGATGAACACTCGCTGATCGGCACCGGGCAGCAGCTCGACCCGCTCACCCAAGGCGACCAAGTGCTCGCGGAGCACCGATTCGAGTTGGCGGGCATGACCGAAGGTGAACTCCCGCAACAACGTTCCCACGGTCGAGGGTGCATACACACCGCCGAAAAGCGTCTTCATCCCGCCGCTGCGCAGGACGTCGATGTCGTCGATGCAGTCCGCACCGGCAACCATACCCGCCACCACCGTGGCCAGTTTCGGTGCCGGGTTCGCCGCCCCGGACTTGATCCGCGGCGCGCGGATTCGGATCTTCTCGCCGAGCAGCCTGCCCAGCCCGCTCTGCTGGGCCAACGTCATCACCGGCACCAACCCGGCGCACGACACCAGATTGTCCTCGTCGAACACCGCGGACTCCGCGGCCAACCTATGCGAAACTTGCACCGGAAGTGCCTTTCCGAACTGGACCGATTGATGCCTCGACAACACCGATCATCCCAGCTCAGAGGGCACTTTCTTCATTCCGACACTCCAATACCACCAGGTCAGTCGGTGGATCG
>JBPPMV010000380.1:0-3207 GCA_051306235.1 Mycobacterium sp.
ATCCGGTACTGCGCGGCGGCGTCGGTGGGCAGGCCCTGTACCAACGTCGGCATCGGCACCCGCCACCAGGCCGTCGGTGTCATCACCCGGAAGTCGAACGCCCATGTCCGTTCGTCTTCGGGCAACCCGTCACCGAGCATGTCGTTATAGGGATGCGAATGCAGCCATTTCGGCAACTTGGCGTTGATCTCTCGCCAGTCGGCATCGGCCCGTCCCCGCCGTGGATCGTCGCCAGAGGCAAGCCCCGGGGGCCCCGACGGGTACATCACCTCCCAGAATCGCAGGGCGCGGGCATCGGGGTCCACGGCCATCAGGGCGTGCATCAGGGTGGTGCCGGTGCGCGGCTCACCGGTCACGAACAGCGGTGCGGTGATGGCCTCGTCGGCGACTGGGTAGCGGTGGCGATCCTCGAAGAATTCCAGACGCGATGTCAGCAGTCCACTGCAGACGGCCACCGCTTTGCGCTGTCCGGCCGCGTCCATCCCGCCCGCGTTGAGATGCGCGACGGCCGCGGCGAACCGCTCGGGCAGGGTGTCATCACCCCAGTCGGACAGCCCGGTGCGCGACTGCGCATCGGCCAGCATGCCGCTCGCGTCCAGAAGGTCAGACATGCGCACCGACCAGCCTGAGCACCTCATCCTCGGTCTCGCGCACCTTCGCCGCGGACCGGGCGCTGAACCGCAACCCGGCCATACCGCCGTACTCCATCAATTTGAAGACCCGCATTCCGGCATCACAGAACCCTTTGACTTGTTGTGCAACGTGTTTGGGGCTACCGCACGGGAAGATGTCGCGGATCGCCTGGGTGTCGACCTCATCGCAGAACCTCATGATCTTGTCCCGGGACAGCTGCACCGGATCGAAGTCCTGCACGCCGCGCCAGTGCGGGCCCATCGGGTGCTCGTAGCCGAATTTGCGAAGGTCGGCGGCGGTGATCAGCAGGATGATCGCCTTCACCAGTGGCGCCTGCAGCATCTCGGCGATTTCGTCATCGTCACCTATCAGGCAGATCTGGGTGACGGCGGGAACGATCGCCATCGGGTCGCGGTCGGCGCGCTCAGCCGCCTCGCGGACGACGCTGAGCTTCTGGTGGTAGTCCTCCGGGGTGTAGGCACCATTGGGCCACCATCCGTCGGCATGGCGGCCGGTGATCCGGAGCATCCTGGGCCCGGCCGCCCCGATCCATATCGGGGGGAACTCACCGTCGTAGGGTTCGGTGTCCAACCTGGCGTGCTCAAGCCGGTGAAACTCGCCGTCGAAGTCGACGGGACCGTCACTGTGCCACAACAATTTGATGATCTGGATGGCTTCTTCGAATCGGGCGACCGGCCTCTCGAAGTCGAACCCGTAGGGCACGGTGTTCTCCAGTTCACCCGAGCCCAGTCCCAGGACGAACCGTCCCTGGGAGAGATGGTCGATGGTCAGCGCCGACTGGGCGAGCATCGCCGGGTGCCGGCGGACGGTATCCACCACCGTCGTCACGATCGCGGCGTTGCGGGTCAGTGCCGCTGCCGCCGACGCCACCGCCATCCCGTCGAGGTGGCGGTGCGGTGACGGCGACACGGTAGCGAGGTCGGTGAACTCCGGCGTCCAGATGGACTCCGGCCAGATGCTCACCATGTGATCGGGTAGCCAGATGGAGTGATAGCGGCCCGAGTCGTACTCCGCGAGCATGTCCAGTCCCAGCGGCAAGGTAGTACGCAGGAAGGCCGCGGGCTGCACGTTCACGGGAGCATCCGTTCCAGGCCTGCGATGACGACGGCCAGGCTGAACTCGAACTGATCGGTGCCGTCCTGATCAGCTCCGGTGAAGTCGATGACCTGGCGTAGTATCGAAAAGTCCTGCGCCGCTGCATGTTCGAGCGCGTCGGCGATCTCCGGCACGTTGGGGTGGACCTTGTTCTGGGCCGCCAGCACCGCCGCCCGGCCGGCCGCGTATGCCGTCTCACTGATCTGGTTGAGTGCCCGCCCGGCCTGAACGGCATCGAAACCGGCGTCCACCAGAGCCTGCAGCAGACATTCCACCGGCGCCAGTGCACCCAGACCGCTTGCGGCGGGCAGGTGGAACGACGCAGCCAGGATCCCGACCTTGAGGTACGCATCCCGGATCGCCGCGGCGAACGAGCGTGCCACCACCCGCCAGTCGCCATCGGCGGTCAGCTCGACGCGGCGCAGTTCGGATTCGAACACGTCCAGCGCGACGAGCTCACGCAGACCCTCCCGGTCGCCCACGTGGTAGTTCAACGCCTTCGGGTCCACCCCGAGGACCCCGGCGACGGCCTGCATCGTCAGCGACTCCGGCGGCAGGTCACGGGCCGCGGAGAGGATCCGCTCCCGGCTGATCTGCCGCGGACGGCCGCGCCGTCGACGCGCCACGGCGTCGTCTGCCGCCCCGCTCATATCCTCGATCCGATGTGCACGACCCGAGTCTAGTATTTTTTCCCGTTCGGGAGTATGAATACTGTCGTGTCCACCCAGACGACGACGCGGCCCGGCATCTGTCGCATTTGCTCAGCGCACTGTGGCGTGCTGGCCACCGTCACCGACGGCAGGCTCACGAAGGTCACCGGCGATCCGGACAACCCCATGTTCAAGGGGTACACCTGCGCCAAGGGCCGGGCGCTGCCCGAGATCCACAACAACCCGCAGCGCCTGCTGCACAGCCAGCAGCGCCAGGCCGACGGCAGCTACGCGGCAATCGACGCCGAACTCGCGATGGACGAGATCGCCACAAAGTTGCAGCAGCTCATCGACACCCACGGACCCCGTTCGGTCGCGCTGTACCTCGGCACGAACGGTCTGCCCTACCCGGCCTCGGCGTTGATGGCGAACGCGTTCATCCGGGGTATCGAATCCCCGATGTTCTTCACCGCCAACACCATCGACCAACCCGGTAAACAGATCGCGCTGGCGGCGCACGGCCACTGGCTGGGCGGCGATGTCGATTTCCACGAGGCCGACAGCTGGATGCTCATCGGCACCAACCCGCTGGTCTCGAAGGCCATCGGCATCCCGGGGCAGAATCCCGGGCAGGGTTTGCGCTCCGCGCTCGCCCGCGGGATGAAGCTGATCGTCAGCGACCCGCGGCGGTCCCAGACCGCCGCGCGGGCCGCGATACACCTGCAGCCCCGGCCCGGTGAGGACGTGTCGATCGTCGCGGGCATCATCAACTTCGTCATCACCGAAGGCCTCTGCGACACCGATTTCC
>JBPPMV010000381.1:0-3283 GCA_051306235.1 Mycobacterium sp.
GGTTTGGTCGTAACCGGCAGCCGGGACGGGTCGGTGACCGTATCGGGCAGGCCTCGGTACAGTTCGCGGTGGAGCGGACGCCATTCTCGTTCGGCAGCAGCGCCGGCTGGCCGACCAGGTTCAGTACGCCCGCGCCTTGTCCCCGTTGTACCGCGAACTGTACCGAGGCCTGCCCGATACGGTCACCGACCCGTCCCGGCTGCCGGTTACGACCAAACCGCTGCTGATGTCCCGGTTCGACAGCTGGGTCACCGACCCCTCCGTTACCCTCGACCAAGTCGCCTCCTTCGTGGAGGACACCACCCTTGTCGGGGAGATGTTTCTCGGCCGCTACACCGTCGCCACGACCTCCGGCACCACGGGCACACGCGGCTACTTCCTCCTGGACCGACGCACGTTGACGGTCACTCAGGCGCTGACCGCGCGTATGCTCAACGCCTGGCTCCGTCCCCGAGATGTGGTTCGTATCGTGACGCGCGGCGGCCGGATCGCGATGGTCGCCGCCACCGGCGGGCACTACGCGTCGGCGGCTGCGGCCGCCGGGCTGCGCAAGAACGCGCTACGCCGCCGGCGGATTGGTGTGTTCAGTGTGCAGGCGCGGATGGTCGGCCTGGTCGCTGGGTTGAACCGGTTTCAGCCCGCCATCCTCGCCCCCTACGCCAGTACCGGCGTGCTGTTAGCCGCCGAACAAGCCGCTGCGCGGCTGCACATTCGCCCGGTGCTGGTCGTCCTCTCCGCCGAAGGCCTCAGGCCCGGCGACGAGGACCGGATCGCCGCCGCGTTCGGCGCCAAGGTCCGCCAGGGGTATGCCGCCACCGAGTGCCCGTTCCTCAGCTACAGCTGCCAACACGGCTGGCTGCACCTGAACAGTGACTGGGCAATCCTCGAACCCGTCGACGCCGACTACCAACCCGTCCCAGCGGGACAACAATCGCACACCAGCCTGCTCACCAACCTGGCCAACCGGGTCCAGCCTGTCCTCCGCTACGACCTCGGTGACTCCATCTTGGTCCGGCCGGACCCGTGCCCATGCGGCGATCCGCTACCGGCACTGCGTGTGAACGGCCGGTCCGCCGACTTGCTGACCTTCTCCCCTGCCCATCCGTCTGATCCTCCCCTCACACTCACCCCGCTCACTCTCAGCTCGCTACTCGATCGGGTCCCGGGAATAACCCTCGCGCAGATCGTGCAAACCACCCCGACATCATTGACGATTCGCTTGCAATCGAGGACAGGCGCCGACCTCGACCATGTGCGAGCCGTTGCGCACCGCAACCTCAGTGAGTTGCTCAAGGAGCAAGGGCTTGCCCACGTGATCGTGACCTTCGACGAGCGCCCCCCGCAGCCCACAGCCGGCGGAAAGATCCGGAACGTCATCCCTCTGCCAAAGGGGTCATGACGCAGAGCGCGATCCAGAATTCGCATCGCTCGCCTTCCAAACGGTCCGCGGTCACCCCGTGGTAGCACTGGCGCCCGCGCATCCGTCCGTCGCGGTCACCGCTATCCGGGCCCAAACCCAGCCGGCGGGCATAAAGCCGGGCCGCAAGGGGCCTTCGCGGACATAATCAAGGGCTCGCCCCCTTGGAGTCGGTTAGCGTGCGCAGCAATCAATCGCGTCGCCCATAAGTAGGGCGGGTGCGACGCCGGGCACACCGGATGCGCTTCAGCCTTACAGCGTTCCCGCGCTGGAGGTGGTTTCCCTCTAACGTCGTAGCCACGCCGAGCCGCCCTCAGATTCGGTCGCGCCGTGACCCTATCCATCGTCCGAACTCGATGATATCGTCCAGTTCAGTGCAAAACCATCGAATGAAACGATGGCGCCGCGCGCCCTGGAAACATCAACGGGGACCGAAGGATCCACCATGCTGATGAACAGCATGGTGGCGTCCCGGGGGTTGGTGTAGTTTCCCGGCTCGGGTGTCACGTCGAGAACGTGGTGAGCCATCGTGCGATGGTCAGTGAGAACTGTCTAGGAATCTCACGGAAGGACACAAACGCACGATGGCTCTTGACCAGTCTGCCCTCCTCGAATTGCTCGGGGAACTGAAACTCACCGATGTCGGCGATCGAATCCGGGTCGCGACCGAAACGCTTTACCAGGAGCTGATCGACGCGGAAGCGGCCGCGTTCATCGGCGCCGCCCCGTATGAGCGCTCCGGCGCCCGGGTCGCGCAACGCAACGGCACCCGGCCCAGACCGCTGCTCACCACGGCGGGGGAATTGGATCTGCGGATCCCGAAGCTGCGGGCCGGGACCTTCTTCCCGTCGCTGCTGGAACGCCGCCGCCGGGTCGATCAAGCCCTGTTCGCGGTGGTGATGGAGGCCTACGTCCACGGCGTCTCGACGAGGAAGGTCGACGACCTGGTGAAGGCGCTCGGCGCGGACACCGGGATCAGCAAGTCGGAGGTCTCGCGGATCTGCGCGAACCTCGACGAGGACGTCGCGGCGTTCCGGGACCGGCCGCTCGCGGACACCACGTACCCGTACGTGTTCCTGGACGCGACGTACTGCAAAGCCCGGGTGGGCCGGCGGGTGGTCTCCCAAGCGGTGGTCGTCGCGGTCGGTGTCGCCGCAGACGGCAGAAGGGAAGTCCTCGGCTTCGAGGTCGGAGACACCGAGTCGCAACCGTTCTGGACCACCTTCCTCCGCTCCCTCAAAGCGCGCGGGCTGGACGGGGTGAAGCTGGTGATCTCCGACGCTCACACCGGTCTGATCGCCGCGATAGACACGGTGTTCGTCGGCGCCAGCTGGCAAAGATGCCGTGTCCATTTCATGCGCAACGTGCTCGCGAACGTGCAGAAGACCGCCGGCCCGATGGTCGCCTCCATCATCCGCACGATCTTCGCGCAACCCGACAAGAAGCACGTCCACGCCCAGTTCGACGAAGTCGTGCGGATGCTGACCCGCTCCCACCCGAAAGTAGCGGAGATGCTCGAACACGCCCGCGACGACCTGCTCGCGTTCGCACCGTTCCCGTACGCGCACTGGCGTCAGATCTGGTCCACCAACCCCCTCGAAAGGGTGAACAAGGAGATCAAGCGTCGCACCGACGTCGTCGGCACGTTCCCCAACCCGGCGGCGCTGCTGCGCCTGGCCGGGCACGTCCTGATCGAGCAGCACGACGAATGGGACGGCGCCGACCGACGCTACTTCAGCGAGCACTCCATGAAGCTCCTGAACGTCACCGAAGAGGAGGTCGCGATCCCAGAACTCGCTGCGGCATAATCACAACAGCTGAACTCGCACGGTGTTGAGAAACTCCACCAACAAGAGGGACGCCACC
>JBPPMV010000382.1:0-11972 GCA_051306235.1 Mycobacterium sp.
CTCATCCGGCGCCAGTACCAGGCCGGTCCGTCCCGATTCGAGTACCTGCTCACCGACCGCGGGCGGGCACTGTGGCCGGTCCTGGTATCCATCTGGCACTGGGAGCGCCGGTGGGTGCCCGAGCACCTCGAGCCGCTGCCTGCCATGCGGCACAGTGCCTGCGGCGCCGACTTCTCCCCCGTGTTGACCTGCCGCGCGTGCGGTATCGAGACCGACGGGAAACAGCTTGTCGCACAGTGGGGTCCCAGCGGTTCGTGGCCGCGCTCGATGCCGGTGGCCTCCAATCGACGTCGTTCACACGGCGACCGGGGCACCCAGCAGACCCTGTTTCCCGAGACCATGAGCATCCTGGGAAACCGTTGGTCCTTCGCGATCCTGGTGGCGGCGTTCGTCGGGACATCGCGGTTCACCGATTTCGCCGATCAGCTCGGTGCGCCGCCCGGATCGCTGACCGACCGGCTGCAGATCCTGGTCGGCAACGGGGTGCTCGACGGCGGCTATCGGCTCACCGAGAAGGGCCGGGCGGTGCTGCCGGTCATCGTCACCGCGTTGGCCTGGGCGCAGCACTGGTATGTCGCGGCCGAGGGGCCGGCGGTGATCCTCACGCACACCGCGTGTGGCGGTGAGTTCACTGCGGCACTGGCCTGTGATCAGTGCGCGGAAGCCTTACGGGGATCCGAGATCGTGACGGTTTGACCGACCATAGGCGCTCAGCCGAAAGGAAGCTTCGCTCGCACCTTTCGCCTGATGAATCCGGTCAGCATTCGAACTGCCCGCTGCCCCGCGACCGTCGCCAGATTGCGCGCCGTGGGCGGTCGAGGATCAGGCGACCACTCCCGGGCAAGCACCAGTCGCACCCATCCCCCAATATCGCCGAACTGCCTTGACAGAACCCAGACGGTGTCCTCCAGCTTGCGGACCGCGGCGCCCCCATCGCCCTCAGCCAGGTCTTTCAATAAGGCGGTGTCATCCAACGTGGAGACCTTCTCTGCGTCGGCGACCACCTTGGCGACAGAAGTGCTCTCAGCCATCAGGATTTCGCTGATCAACGCTCGGCGCAGCAAAAAACTCTCGGGTCCCTTGACGCCGGCCGCGGTCAGCAGTTGGTTCGACAGTTCGCTGGCTCCGTCGAGGCGGCCCCACAGCCAATCGTGGCGTCTCCCATCGGCGCTGGCGAATGCTCCGAAATGATCCAACCTCTCACCGTAGAGCTTGCGACTCGGCCAGTCGGGATCATCGATTTTCGAGGCTTCTGCACCTCTGTCCGCGGCGGCCAGCCCAGGCGGCAACCCCACTGCCGGTGTGATGTTGTGATAGCTGACCCTTGGAGTGTCGTAGGGCCCGCCCGCCCATGAAAAGGAACCGCTGACCACCTCGACGCCGAGCGAGACCTCGATGAGCCCGATGGCGTCCACACCGGGGATGCATGCTTCGATGGCGTCAGCTGCGGATCGCATCTGGTCGGCCAACACCATTGCGAGACCGTCGGATTCAGCATCGTAGATCGCGCGCATCGCTTCAAGCTGATCTTCGGGCTTCTGCGGATTCTGTGGCGATCCGGTGACCGCGGACTCCAGGAGCTTCCAACGCGCGGATACCTCGCGCTGCGCGAGTCCAACCACCTCCATAGCCGGTTCGACGGGACAACTGTAGGGCGGCTTCTGCATCTCTGACAGTGCCCGCCCCCACCATCGCAGAATCCGGTCCGCTGCCGACCATCCCCATTGCCACGAGCTTCTGCCATAGGACGGGAATGCCGGCGGCGGCATACCGGGCACATCATCTGGATCGATTTCAGGCTCAGATGGCGGTCTCAAGACATTCGCGTCCCCGCAGCCGGACACTGATTTCAGCCATCGCTCCGTAGTCTCGGCGCGGGTAACCCGGTAGGCGAGAATCATCGCATCGGCGGCATCGAAGAGTCCCTCGGTTGGAGCATCGACCGGTGCGGCGAGATAGTCGACAATGTTCCGGTGGGCCTGGGACCTCGAATAGCCCATCTGCCGGAACAGCTCCCCCAGGACGTCGGCATCCAGCCGCTCATCTGGCTCGCGCATCGCCGAGATCACCCCGCCGATCGTGGCCGCGAGCCCCGGGGTCTCGAGCCGCGGTTGCGTCCAATCATCTTTGGCAACACCTGGTGTCACGTACAACAACACCCGGTCAAAGGGCTCGTTGGTGGGACGCTCGCGCAGCACATCGATGAGCGGTTCGAAAGGAGCGTTGTCGAGCACGCCACCATCAACGAGCCAACTCTGACGACCGTCATCCGGTGCGTTGACCCGCTTCACGATCAGGTCGGCTCCCTCCAGCACGGGACTGAACGCCACGGGATAGGACGCGGACGCCCTTGCGGCATCGGCCAGCGTCTCGACTCCCGCACCGCTGAAATCGTCGATGGGCTCGACGACGCCACTCGGCGGTGCGTCCCGCCGTTCGAACTGGAAGACGCGCCGCCCGTCGCGGGCATACATCGGTTGTGAGACTTCGAGTTTCACCGGTTTCGGAGGACTGTTCAACGCGGTCGCGGTCACGAGCAGGGTGCTCTCCCTGGGCGGGACGATCGGTGTCTTCATGAGCGCGAGGATCTGGCCGATCTTCTCCCGGAAGTACTCGCCGCTCAGCACCGATGTCGCCCCCGCCGTGTCATTTCTCGTCAGCGCGCCGACGTCGAGGGACGCCACCTCGACCCATTTGGCCCCCATATCGGGTAGATCTGTACCGCGGGCCACCGCGGTGGCGAGCAAGGTCCCGTTGAGGCCGCCGGCGCTGGTGCCGGCCAGCACGTCAATGACCGCGCTCCGACCGCAGCGTCGCAGTATTGCCTGCCATGCGGCCGATGACGAGAGATCGAGAGCGGGGTCCGTCACCTGCTCGGAAGCAAGGCGAATCCTATTCAGCTCATGGGTGACGCCGCCCATCCAGACTGCCAAGCTCACGCCACCGTTGAACACCACGGCGTATCTGACCTGTCGCATGCTCCACCCCATCCGTCCGGTGGGGAACCGGACACCGCGGCCGACGCTAGCTGTCGGGCCACCGGGGGTTATGAGTAGTCAGTTACTCGGATTTTCTTGACGTCCCAGTTTTGCCACAATGAATCCGGTGCCGTCATATGCCCAGCCGGAACACCAGATTGTTGCGCGCGGCAGGCCACTCGATATCGAGGATCGAGTAGACCACCGTGTCGCGGCGGGACCCGTCGGCCAGCAGTTGGTGGCTGCGCAGCACGCCATCGAGTTTCGCGCCCAACCGCTCGATCGCGGCGCGGCTCGTCGAGTTGAAGAAGTGGGTGCGGAATTCCACAGCCACACAACCGAGCTCCTCGAAGGCGTGCGTCAGCAGCAGGAGCTTCGCCTCGGTATTCACCCCGGTGCGGCGCGCCGACGCGCCGTACCAGGTGGCGCCGATCTCCAGACGCCGGTTGGGTTCGTCGATGTGCAGATAGCTCGATGACCCGATCAGGGTGCCGTCCAGGCGGCGCACCACGAAGGTGAACCCCGACCGATCGGCCAGCCGGGTGTCGACCCACGCCTGCGCGGTGTGCGGGGACGGCGCGAAGGTGAACCACAGCGCGCCGGGATCGCCATCGGCCGCGGCCGCGGCGATCTCGTCGACATGGCCGGGCGTCAACGGCTCCAGGGTCACCCAGCGCTGGCCGGTCAGCACCGCCGGCTTCATACCTTGGTCTCCGACCAGGCGACCAGCATCGTCAGCACCGACAGCACGATGGCCAGCACCGTCATCGCCGCCGCGAGGTACATGCCGTATCCGACCGCAACCGGAGCCTGCACGTACAGCCGGAAGTACCAGCCGAGCAATGCGGCCACGATCACCGAAATCGACAGCGCCACAGAGGATGCCAGCCGGGAGGACAGCTGCCGGGCGGCCATTGTGGCGGCCACGATCAGCATCGAGGCCAACAGCACGATCAGCTGTCCGACCCCGAATCCGGGCGGTGGCACCCCGATGGACCCGACCTTGCCGCCGATCGCGTTGGCCCGGCCTCCGCCGTCGGCCGATGTGGTCAGCCATGGCAGCCAGGCGCTCACGGCCAGCACCAGCGCGCACAACGCAACGAGCCAGCCGGGACGCAATCGAGCCATGCGCTCAGGTTATCGGGTGGGTCTGCGTACCCTGAGTTCCCATGACGGAACTACCCGATTGGGCCCGCCAACTCGACCTGTCCCCGCACCCCGAGGGCGGGTGGTTCCGCGAAACCTGGCGCAGTGACCTGACAGTTCCGCAGTCCGCGCTGCCCTCGGATTACACCGGCCCGCGCCGCGCCGGAACGGCGATCCTGTTCCTGCTGATGCCCGGTCAGCAGTCCGCCTGGCACACCGTGCGCAGCGCCGAGCTGTGGTTCCACCACCGCGGCAGCCCCCTGCTGCTGGAAGTCGGTCCGGAACAGGATTCGGCGGACACCGTGCTGCTGGGCCCCGACATCCTCGCCGGCGAGCAACCGCAGGCCATCGTGCCGCCCGGTCACTGGCAGCGGGCCACACCCCGTGACCAGGAACCCACCCTGGTCAGTTGCGTGGTGGTGCCGGGCTTCGACTTCGCCGACTTCGCACTGGGCGCCGGCTGACCCCGCGCCGAAATACGCGCAATGGTTGCGATCGCGTACGCGGCAGCAACCATTGCGCGTATTTCGACGGGTGGTTCTAGGAGAAGACCTTCTTGAACTGGTCCAGCGACTGCCGGATGTCACTCTTCAAGGCCCCCGCGACGACCATCCCGATCGGGCCGAACAACGCCGGTCCACCGAGATGGATGTCCAGTTGCACGGCCGCACCGTCGGCGACGGGCTTCACGCGGGCGATCAGCTTGATCTTGACCCCGCCCTTGCCCTCACCGTTGAGCGTCATCGACTCCGGTGGCTTGTAGTTGACGATGGTCCAGTTGACCCGGTTGAGCATGCCCTTGACCTCGACGATGGACTCGATCTCGGTGCCCTTGCCCAGGGTTTCGGGCAGCGTCGAGCGCCACATCTTGTGGATGCTCAGCCATTCCATGAACCGGGACAGATCCGATGCGGCGTCCCAGGCCTGCTCCGGCGACAGTGGGACGTCGACGGAGACGGAGAGCTTCGCCACGGCTAGGAGGTCGGCGGCGCCGTCGGCGGCTCGTTGGCCGGCGGTACCTGACCCGACTGCTGGGTCGGGGGCACCTGCGGGCTGCCGGTCTGGTCGCGGGCGGCCTTCTTCGCCGCGTCCTGCACCTTGTCAACGTGCTGGGCGTACTTACCCTGTGTCTTCTTGTCGACCAGGTCGCCCGCCTTGTCGATCACGGTGTCGACCTTGTCTGCGTTCTTGGCCACGAGGCCCTTGATCTTGTCGAGGAATGCCATGGCGACAACCCTAGCGCCACAATCGGCGCGGTTCCCCGGCCAATCGGCCCTCCACCCACCAGGCCACCTCGATGATCACCGCCGCGATCAGCCCGATGACCAGGGCCATCGAGGTCAGCCCGACATTCGACGGATCGAGCAGGAAGGTCTTCTGGGCCAGCGGGATGGAAAAGATCACCACGTACGCCAACCCGGACACCGCCACCAGCGCGATCCGCCACCACTCGTAGGGCCGGGCCACCACGGCCAGCACCCACACCGAACCGACCAGCAGGGTGATCAGCGCCGTCGTGGACGCCTGGGTCTGCTCGACCTCGCTGGCGCCTTGGCCCTCGTAGGCCAGCAGGTAGGAGATGAAGGTGCTGACGCCGACGACGATGCCGGCGGGCAGTGCCGAGGTCATCACCCGGCGCACGAAGCCCGGGCGGGCGCGTTCGGTGTTGGGCGCCAGCGACAGGATGAACGCCGGGATGCCGATGGTGAACCAGGCCGCGATGGTGACGTGGATCGGCTGGAATGGATACAGCAGCGGATCCGAGCCGAACAGCTTGGCCGACAATCCGCCGATGCCCACCAGCGCGGCCAGCAGCACCGAGTACACGGTCTTGGTGAGGAACAGGTTGGAGACACGCTCGATATTGCCGATCACCCGTCGGCCCTCGCCCACCACGTAGGGCAGCGTCGCGAACTTGTTGTCCAGCAACACGATCTGGGCCACCGCCCGCGAGGCCGAGCTGCCCGAGCCCATGGCGACACCGATATCGGCATCCTTGAGTGCCAGCACATCGTTGACACCGTCGCCGGTCATCGCGACGGTGTGACCGCGCGACTGTAACGCGTGCACCATGGCCCGCTTCTGGTCCGGGCGCACCCGGCCGAAGGTGGTGTACTCGTCCACCGCGGTCGCCAGCTCATCAGGCTGCTCGGGTAGCTGCCGGGCATCGAGCGTCTCACCGTGCAGGCCGAGCGTGCCGGCCACCGCGCCGACCGACTTCGCGTTGTCCCCGGAGATCACCTTCACGGTGACCTGTTGGGAGGCAAAGTATTCCAGGGTGTCCCGGGCGTCCGGGCGTACCCGCTGCTCCAGGATGACCAGCGCGACGGGAGTGACGGTGCCTGGCGCGGCGTCCGCGTCGACCGGGAGATCGCTGGAACCCAGCAGCAGCACCCGCAGGCCCTGCGCGCCGATGCGTTCGGCCTCCTCGGCCTCCGGTGTGGACGGATCGAGCAGCACGTCGGGGGCGCCGATCACCCAGTTGCCGTGCTCGCCGTAGGACGTGCCGCTCCATTTGGTGGCCGATTTGAACGGGGCGCCCGCGGTGGCCGTCCAGCCGGGCGCAGTGTCGTAGGCCTCGGCGATCGCGGCCATGCTGGCGTTGGGCCGGTCGTCATCGGCGGCCAGCTGGGCCAGCACCTGGGCCGCATCACCGCCACCGACAGCCTTCACTTCGGACAGGCGCATACCGTTCTCGGTCAGCGTGCCGGTCTTGTCGGCGCACACCACGTCGACGCGGGCCAACCCTTCGATGGCAGGCAGTTCCTGAACCAGGCACTGCCGCTTGCCGAGCCGCACCACCCCGACGGCGAAGGCGATGGACGTCATGAGCACCAGCCCCTCGGGCACCATCGGCACCAGCGCCCCGACCATCCGGAGCACCGATTCCTGCCAGCCGGCGTCGGTGGTGAACAGCTGGGTGTAGATGATCAGGGCGCCGGCCGGCCACAGCAGATAGGTGATGAACTGCAGGATTTTGTTGATCCCGCTGCGCAGTTCGGATTTCACCAGGGTGAACTTGCTGGCCTCCTCAGCGAGCTGCGCGGCGTAGGCCTCCCGCCCGACCTTGGTGGCCCGGTACGCACCGCTGCCGGCGACCACGAAGCTGCCCGACATCACCATGTCGCCGGCGTCCTTGGCCATCGGATCGGCCTCACCTGTCAGCAGCGACTCGTCGACCTCAAGGTTGTTGTCCTCCAGCACTTCCCCGTCGACGGTGATCTGGTCACCGGGGCCGACCTCGATGACATCGCCGAGGACGACCTCGCTGGGCGCCAACGCCTTCGTCCCCGACTGCCTGCGCACCACCGGTTTGGCCTGCCCGACGATGGCGAGCTTATCCAGTGTTTGCTTGGCGCGCAGTTCCTGGATGATGCCGATCGCACTGTTGGCCACGATCAGCAGCCCGAACAGACCGTTGATCATCGATCCGGTGGCGACCACGATGGCGAACAGCACCCCGAGGATGGCGTTGATACGGGTGAAGACGTTGGCGCGCACGATCTCCGAGACACTGCGCGCCGCCCGGGACGGCACGTCATTGGTCTTGCCCTCGGCCACCCGCTGGGCGACCTCGGCATCGGACAGGCCGGTGATCGTCGTCATCGTCACTTGAAGAACGCCCCGTTGTCGTTGTCGTCGAAGTACTCCAGCGTCAACTTCACACCGTCGAAGGTAGCCTTGGAAATCGTTCCCGGCGGCGCGTTCTCGGTGACGAATTCGAAGGTGAAGACGTCACCGTCCCAGTGCGTCAGCTCCACGTCCAGCGTCGGCCCCAACGCCAGACGCAGCCGGCCGTCGCGTTCGGTGACCCGCGCGGGTCCCCAGAATTCGTTGGCGTAGCTGCCGGTGTAGGTCGACAACGCCGCTGCCGGTACCGGTTTGGCCGGCGGCTGCTGCCCGACCAGCGAGCCGACCGGGTCGCTCATCGGTAACAGTTTGGACCGGTACAGGTCGTACCAGGGTTCCCGGACCTCGCCGAACTGCACCAGATCGGCGAACTGCGCGGTCAAAGCCTCCGGCACACCCGACATCGTCCCGTTCGTCAAGGCCACGATCCCCACCTCGGCCGAGGGCAGCATGAGCACGTTCGTCCCCGAACCGAGTTCGAAGGCGCCAGAATGGCTCAGCTCCATGCGCGCACCCGAGGTGGTGCCCACGTTGAACCCGTAACCGTAGAAACCGGACCTCATCGCCGGCTCGGTGGCCCGGCTGGACACCACCTGCGCGGTGAGGGCGGGCAACAGGGCGGCCGCGTCGATCAACCGCTCGCCGCGGTGGCTGCCCTCGCCCAACACCATCGCCATCCAGCGCGTCATATCGTTGACAGAGGAACTCACCCCACCGGCGGGCGCCTGCGGATCGGCATCCCGCACATAGTCGGGGCGGTAGTCGCCGTCACCGACCCGAATGTGCCCCACAGCCCGGTTGGCCCTGGACTCGTAGTCGGTGAATCGGTAACTCGTCGAGGTCATTCCGAGCGGGGCGAACAGCGTGTCCTCGCCCAGTTGGTCCCACGGCCTGCCGGCCGCCGCGGCTACCGCTTCTGCGGCCGCGGTCAGACCGTAGTTGGTGTACGCGTACGAGATCCGGAAAGGATCGAGTGGCAGCTGGCGCAGGCGCTCGAGCACAGCGCGACGGTCGTAGCCGATGTCCTCCAGCATGTCCCCGGCGTGGTCGGGCAGTCCGGAGCGGTGCGAGAACAGGTCCCCGACGGTGACCATCTGAGTGACGGTTGGGTCCGACAGCGCGAACCAGGGCAGCTTGTCCACCACCGGGGTCTCCCAGCCGATCGCCTGCTCGCTGACCTGCCGGGCCACCACGGTGGCACTCAGCGGTTTGGACAGCGATGCGAGCTGGAAGACCGTGTCGGGGTCCACCGGCGCGGCAGCACGCACATCCCGGACGCCGAACCCTTTGACATAAACGGCTTTTCCCTTGTGTACTACGGCGACTGCCATACCCGGGACACCGGACTTCTCCATCAGGTCCGCGGCCAGTTCATCCAGCTTGGACACCGCGTTCTCGACCGCGTTGCGCGGCAACGGCATCGCCGGTACCAGCGGCGGGATTGGCGGAGGCGACTCGATGGAACCTGCCGACGGAGTGCCCGCCGGGTCCGTGGCGGGCGTCCCGCATCCGGCCAGTACGACACCGAGGCCAAGGACTATGCCCGCAATCCGCTTCACGGCGTCAACGCTATCGGTTCAGCCCCGCCACCATGCTTGATTCTCGGGCGGGTCGATCGAGTCTGCACTGATCAGCTGCCCCGGCTTCGGCGTCGCCACCGACACACCCTCCGCGACGGCGGCCTTCAGCATCCGCTCCACCGGCTCCGACCACGGGTGCGGCGCCAACCGGAACGTCGCCCAGTGGATCGGCACCAGCAGCCCGGTGTCGGTGACATCCCGGTGGGCGCGCACCGCCTCCTCGGGGTTCATGTGGATGTCCGGCCAGCCCGGGTGATAGGCGCCGATCGGCATGAGCGTCAGGTCGAACGGCCCGTAGGCGTCGCCGATCCCGGCGAATCCGGTCGTGTAGCCGGTGTCGCCGCCGAAGAAGACGCGGTGGCGCGGACCGATCACCGCCCACGAGGACCACAGCGTCGTGTTACGGGTCAGGAACCGGCCGGAGAAATGCCGGGCCGGGGTGCACACCAGGGTCAGTGAGCCGAGTTGGGCGCTCTCGTCCCAGTCCAGTTCGACGATCCGCTCCGGCGGCAGACCCCAGGTGCGCAGGTGCGCACCGATGCCCAGCGGCACGTAGAACTTGGCGCGTTGCGTGCGGGCCAGCGCCTTGATGGTGTCGATATCGAGATGGTCGTAGTGGTCGTGGCTGATGATCACCGCGTCGATCGCGGGGAGTTCGTCGATCTCGGCAGGCACCGGGTGCAGGCGCTGCGGCCCGATGACCCGCGACGGTGAGCAGCGCTGGCTCCACACCGGGTCGGCCAGCACCCGGTAGCCGTCCACCTCGATCAGCGCCGAGGAGTGTCCGTACCAGGTGACGGCGAGGTCGGCCGGTGGGATGTCGAACGCCGGTCGGACCAGCGGGATCTCCCGCGGCGGCTGCTGCTGCTGACCGCCGGCCAGCACGTCGCGCACCAGAGCGAACTGATCGGCCCTGGTCAGCTGCAGCGGCGAGGCCGGCTCACGGTTGACGAAGACACCCTCGCGGTAGTTCGGCGACCGCTTGGCAACCGGGCCGATATCGGCGGCTCCGAGCGCCGACGGCGCTCCCTGCACCGCGCGCAGCACCCACCCACCGGCGACGACCGCCGCCGTCCCGCCGAGCAACCGGGCCGCCTGGGCGAACATCAGGCGCCGAGGAAGTTCGGTGAGCGCTTCTCGATCCGGGCGACCTGGGCCTCGATGACGTCCGGGCTGTTCCAGGCCTTGTCGAAGCCCTCCTGATGGGACGGCCACGGCTCCTCGTAGGCCCCGTCATCGTTGAGGACACGCTTGGAATGCGCGACCGACAGCGGCGCGTAACCGGCGATCTCACCCGCCCACACCTGCGCATCGGCCAGGTCGCCCTCGCGGTTGACCATGCCGGTCTGCGTGGCGATATCGAGATCGAGGCGCTCGGCGGCGATCAGCATGGCGCGGGCTCGGCCGTGTCCGACCAGCGACACCAGCCGGCGGATGCTCCAGTTATCCAGCGCCAGACCGTATTTGGCGATCGGAAACTGGAAGAACGTGCCCGGCACGGCGACCCGCAGATCGCAGATCATCGCCAGGATCACCCCGGCGCCGATGGCCGGGCCGTTGAGGGCGGCGATGACCGGCACCGGGCTGGCATCAATGGCCAGGTTCAGCGCCTTGATCTTCTCCGGCAGCTCCTGCGCGACACCCTCGGCGTCGGACAGATCGGCGCCGGCACTGAAGACCGTGCCCTGCCCGGTCAGCACGATGGCGCGGGCACCGGAGGCGACGGCCTTTTCGAGTTCGGCGCGCACCCCGTCGACGAGGGCGGCGTTCAGTGCGTTGCGGCGCTCAGGGCGCTGCATTTCCAGGGTGACGACGTTGCCGTCGCGGGTCACTCCAATCATGGACCCCAGCCTATTAGCCTTTGCTTGTGAGCAGCGCGCTGGCACTACGTGATGCCGTCCTGGACGAGGGTTCCTTCCGCAGTTGGGACAGCGCTCCCCTGCAGGTAGCCGAGACCGACGCCTACCGCGCCGAGCTGTCCGCCGCGGCCGCGAAATCAGGTCTCGACGAGTCGGTGCTGACCGGTGAGGGTACCGTCTTCGGGCGCCGGGTGGCCGTCCTGGCCTGCGAGTTCGACTTTCTCGCCGGCTCGATCGGGGTGGCCGCGGCCGAGCGGATCACCTCGGCGATCACCCGGGCGACCGCCGAGCGGCTGCCGTTGCTGGCGTCGCCCGCCTCAGGTGGCACCCGCATGCAGGAGGGCACCGTCGCGTTCTTACAGATGGTGAAGATCGCCGCGGCCGTCGAGCTACACAAGCGTGAGCACCTGCCCTACATCGTGTACCTGCGCCACCCGACGACCGGCGGGGTGTTCGCCTCCTGGGGTTCGCTCGGACACGTCACCGCCGCCGAACCCGGCGCGCTGATCGGCTTCCTGGGCCCCCGGGTCTATGAACAGCTCTACGGGGAGAAGTTCCCGCCCGGGGTGCAGACCGCGGAGAACCTCTACAAGCACGGGGTCATCGACGGTGTGGTGACGCTGGAGGTACTGCGGGCGGTGCTCAACCGCACGCTGGCGGTGATCCTCGATCGGCCCGGTGCCCCGCCGCAGGCACCCGACCTCTCGCCGATCGCCGACATCCCGGCCTGGGATTCGGTGCTGGCCTCCCGGCGGCCCGACCGGCCCGGCGCGGAGTAC
>JBPPMV010000383.1:0-2804 GCA_051306235.1 Mycobacterium sp.
GAGAACGCGGTCACCCAACTCTTCGATGCGGCGGTGCAGCCACACGGCGCCGCCGCGTCGGGTGAGTACCGGATCGACGAGCTGGCGCAGCTGGCCGGGACCACCACCCGCAACATCCGGGTGTACCGGGACCGCGGACTGCTGCATCCGCCGCTGCGAGTGGGCCGCATCGCACTGTTCAACGACACCCACCTGACCCGGCTCCGGCTGATCACCTCACTGCTGGACCGCGGCTACAACATTTCCCATGTGCACGAGATGCTCTCGGCGTGGGAGCAGGGCAAGGGCGTGGGCGACCTGCTGGGCCTCGAATCGGTGATCGCTGGCAGCTGGGCCACCGAGAAGCCCGAGCGAATGAGCGTGGCCGATGCCAAGCGGCTGGTCGACGATGCCCCGGGGTTCGACCGCATGGTCACCCTCGGTGTGATCAAGCTCGAAGACGGCGAGGCAATCGTCGTGCGCCCCAAGCTGATCGAGGCGTTCAGTGAAATCCGGCAATACGGGGTGTCCACCGAGAAGCTCATCGGGTTGCACGAGCAGATCGCACCGCTGGTCGATCAGATCAGCGGGCTGCTGGTGCAGGCGGGTATCGAAGAGGTGTTGCACCGCATCAATCCCGGTGCGGCACTGCCTGCGGACACCGAGATCGCCGAACTGCTGACGATGCTGGTGCGCTTCCGGACCCAGGCGGTCTCGGCGGTCTCGGCGACGCTGGCGTTCTCCATCGAGTCGACCATCGAGTCGGCGGTCGGTCAGATCCTCGGCGACCTCATCGACAAGGAAGCCGAACCGGACGCCTGATCGGCGGCTACTCCCATTCGATGGTGCCCGGCGGCTTGCTGGTCACGTCCAGTACCACCCGGTTGACCTCGGGCACCTCGTTGGTGATCCGGGTCGAGATCCGTTCGAGCACCTCGTAGGGCACCCGGGTCCAGTCCGCGGTCATGGCGTCCTCGCTGGACACCGGACGCAGCACGATGGGGTGGCCATAGGTCCGCCCGTCGCCCTGCACGCCCACCGAACGCACATCGGCCAGCAACACCACCGGGCACTGCCAGATCTGCTGATCCAGGCCGGCGGAGGTGAGTTCCTCACGGGCGATCGAATCCGCGCGGCGCAGCGTGTCGAGCCGCGACGCGGTGACCTCGCCGACGATGCGGATACCCAGTCCGGGGCCCGGGAAAGGTTGGCGGCCAACGATTTCCTCGGGCAGGCCGAGTTCGCCGCCGACGGCGCGAACCTCGTCCTTGAACAGCAGCCGCAGCGGCTCGACGAGCTTGAACTTGAGGTCGTCGGGCAGCCCGCCGACATTGTGGTGGCTCTTGATGTTCGCGGTGCCCGCACCGCCGCCGGACTCCACGACATCGGGATACAGCGTGCCCTGCACCAGGAAATCGATATCGGAGCCGTCCTCCTCGACGAGGTCTCGCACGGCACCCTCGAACGCGCGGATGAACTCCCGGCCGATGATCTTGCGCTTGCCCTCCGGATTGGTGACACCGGACAGCGCCTCCAGGAACCGGTCGGCGACGTCGACGGTCACCAGCTTGGCGCCGGTGGCGGCGACGAAATCGCGCTGCACCTGGGCACGTTCCCCGGCTCTGAGCAGTCCGTGGTCGACGAACACGCAGGTGAGTCGATCGCCGATGGCACGCTGCACCAAGGCCGCGGCGACCGCGGAATCCACCCCGCCGGACAGTCCGCAGATCGCCTGCCCGTCGCCGATCTGTTCGCGAACCTGCGCGATCAGCTGCTCGGCTATATTGGCCGGCGTCCAGGTCGGGCCGATCCCGGCGAACTCATGCAGGAAGCGGCTCAGCACCTGTTGGCCGTGCGGCGAATGCAGCACCTCAGGGTGGTACTGCACCCCGGCCAGCCGACGGGCCCGGTTCTCGAACGCCGCGACCGGTGCACCGGAGCTGACCGCCACCACCTCGAAACCCTCGGGGGCCTCGGTGACCGCATCACCGTGGCTCATCCACACCGGTTGACTGCCGGGCAGATCCGAATGCAGTTCTCCGCCAGTGACATTCAGCTCGGTGCGCCCGTACTCGCTGGTGCCGGTGTGTGCGACGGTGCCGCCGAGCGCCTGCGCCATGGCCTGGAAGCCGTAGCAGATACCGAAGACCGGGACGCCCAGTTCG
Organism: Mycobacterium sp.; assembly: GCA_051306235.1. GTDB lineage: Bacteria > Actinomycetota > Actinomycetes > Mycobacteriales > Mycobacteriaceae > Mycobacterium. The sequence goes on from JBPPMV010000383.1 coordinate 2,145, forward strand.
AGCAGGGCGGAGTCGAGTTCGGGTGCACCCTCGGCGTAGACGCTGGACGGCCCTCCGGACAGCACCAGAGCAACGGGATCCTTGGCGGCGATCTCCTCGGCGGTCGCGGTGTGCGAGATGACCTCGGAGTACACGCTGGCCTCACGCACCCGGCGGGCGATCAGCTGTGCGTACTGGGCTCCGAAATCGACGACCAGAACCGGCCGTGCGTGTGCGGGATCGTGTGCAGAGGAGTCGGTCACCTGGTCAGTCTAGTGGGACGGCTTCGGTGTACTCGCAGCACCCGAATCGCTCACGCGACACCCGAATGTTCGACGGGCATGGCCGCCGAACCGGACCTGATCTGCACGATCGGCAGCCGCAGGCCGCCGGGTGCGTCGACGGGCACGACGGGCGAGTTCGGAGCGATCGGATCGAGGCGCTGGTAGGGCTGGCCCTGCGCCGGACGCAGGTCCGACTCGCCCTTGTTCGGCCACAGAGCCGCCGACCGCTCGGCCTGCGCGCTGATGGTCAGCGACGGGTTGACTCCGAGGTTGGCCGAGACTGCCGCACCGTCGACCACGCTGAGAGTCGGGTAGCCGTGGACGCGGTGGTACGGATCGATGACGCCGTGCGCCGAATCCGAGGCGATCGCGCAGCCGCCGAGGAAGTGGGCGGTGA
>JBPPMV010000384.1:0-2975 GCA_051306235.1 Mycobacterium sp.
GTGGCGTCGAGGTCGTGCACGGCACGCAGGCCGTCACGGTCGAGGCTGTTGTCGCTGCTCACCAGCCGGCCGACGAACGGCGCGGCGGGACGGAACTGATCGAGGGACAGTCGCAGGATGCCGGTGCGACGTGCGGCCCAACTGAGCCCTGACGCGAGTGCGAACGGTGAGAGGAGCAGGCCGATGAGGGCGAGGTAGGTCAGTGCGGTGGTCATGGCAGTAATTCTCCGTAGATGGATATCCAGCCAACAGTGGCAGGAAAGACACCTTCAGCTAAAATGCTGCCATGGCGATATCGAGCGTATCGGTGCTGGTGCTGGACGGTCTGGCGATTTTCGAGTTCGGGGTCATCTGCGAGGTCTTCGGCATCGACCGTTCCGGCGACGGCGTCCCCAACTTCGACTTCAAGGTCTGCGGCCCGGAGGCCGGTCGGCCCATCCGCACCGCCGTCGGCGCCACCCTCACCCCCGATCACGGGCTTGACGGACTGATCGGCGCCGACCTGGTGGCCATCCCGGCCATCACGGGTACGGATTACCTACCCGCGGCGCTGGCCGCGGTGCGTCAGGCCGCCGAGTCCGGCTCGACCATCGTCACCGTGTGTTCTGGTGCGTTCCTCGCCGGCGCGGCGGGACTGCTCGACGGCAGGCCGTGCACCACACACTGGATGCACGCCGACGATCTGGCCGCGGCCTATCCCACGGCCCGGGTGGACCGCAATGTGCTGTTCGTCGACGACGGAAACCTGATCACCAGCGCGGGCACCGCGGCCGGCATCGATGCCTGTCTGCACCTGGTGCGCCGCGAACTCGGGGCCGAGATCACCAACAAGATCGCCCGCCGGATGGTGGTGCCGCCGCAGCGCGATGGTGGCCAGCGGCAGTACATCGATCAGCCGATACCTGTCCGGTACTCGGAAGGCTTTGCGCCTCAGCTCGATTGGATCCTGGCGAACCTGGGTGAACCGCATACGGTGGCCGGCCTCGCGGCGCGGGCCAGCATGTCGGCGCGGACCTTCGCCCGCCGGTTCGTCGAGGAGACCGGCCGCACGCCCATGCAGTGGGTGACCGACCAGCGCGTGCTCTACGCGCGGCGGCTGCTCGAGGAGACCGACCTCGATATCGACAGGGTCGCCGACCGCGCGGGTTTCGGCACCGCGACGCTGCTGCGCCACCACTTCCGGCGGGTCATCGGGGTGACACCCTCGGACTACCGGCGCCGGTTCTCCTGTGAGACGCCGGAATCCGAGAGCGCGAGCGCTTAACCGCCCTCGTGATTGTCTGCGCGGCTTCTCAGCGGGATCGTGCCTCACCCGCATCGGCGCCTTCGCCCGCCAGCGCGAACAGGCCCGCCCCGGTCTGCTCCACCAGTCCGTCGATGAGCAGCGAGTCCAGTGCGCGATCCCGTTGCGCGGTATCGGAGAGCCACACCACATCCAGCTCGGCCCTGGTCACCGGGGCTGTGCTGGCGCGCAGGACGTCGAGCAGTCTGCCGCGGACCTGGCGGTCGGTCCCCGCGTAGCGCTGCACCCGCCGGGCCGGTGTGGCCGAAGGGGGATAACCCGCACTGCGCCAACGGCATTCGCTCAACGGGCACAGGCCGCACTTGGGGCTGCGAGCGGTGCACACGATCGCCCCGAGCTCCATCAGCGCCGCCGAGAACCGCGGCGCGGTATCGCCCTCGGGCAACAGGGCGGCCACCTCGTCGAGATCGCGCGCGCTGGCCGCGGCCTCGGCGCACCCGTGGATCACCCGCGTCACCACCCGGCGCACATTGGTGTCGACGACCGGAACCCGCTGACGGTAGGCGAAGCATGCGATGGCCCGGGCGGTATAGGCGCCGATGCCGGGCAAGGTCAGCAGGGTCTCGACATCGTCGGGCACCTCATCGCCGTGCTCGGTGGCGATGGCGACCGCACACTCGTGCAGACGTTTGGCCCGGCGCGGGTAGCCCAACTTTCCCCAGGCCCGCAGCACATCGGCGGGCCCCGCCGCCGCGGTCGCCGACGGTGTCGGCCAGCGCGCCACCCAGTCCCGCCAGATCGGGTCGACCCGGTTCACCGGCGTCTGCTGCAGCATGAACTCGCTGACCAGGATCTGCCAGGCCGATACGGACGGCTGCCGCCACGGCAGATCCCGCTCTGCCTCGTCGAACCACGCCAGAAGCTCGGTCGGGTCGATACCGGTCGCGGGCTCGGGCACAATACGGGTCATGCCCAATTCGAACCCGATCTCCGCTTGGAAGGCACTCAAAGAGGGTAACGAGCGCTTCGTCGCCGGACAGCCCGAGCACCCGAGTCAGGGCATCGAGGACCGCGCCCGCCTCACCGAGGCGCAGAAGCCGACCGCAGTGCTGTTCGGCTGCGGTGACAGCCGGGTGGCCGCGGAGCTCATCTTCGACCAGGGTCTGGGCGAGATGTTCGTCGTCCGCACCGCCGGACACGTCATCGACTCGGCGGTGCTCGGCTCCATCGAGTACGCCGTCGGGGTGCTCAACGTGCCGCTGATCGCGGTGCTCGGCCACGACAGCTGCGGTGCGGTGAAGGCCACCCTGAACGCACTCGACGAAGGGGAGATCCCCGGCGGCTACATCCGCGACATCGTCGAGCGGGTCATGCCGTCGATTTTGCTGGGCCGGCGCGACGGTCTGACCCGCGTCGACGAGTTCGAGGCCCGCCACGTCGTCGAGACCGGCGCGCAGCTGCTGTCCAGGTCGACCCTGATTGCCGAACGGGTCGAGTCGGGCAATCTGGCGATCGTCGGGCTGACCTATCACCTGGCCGACGGCCGGGTCGCGCTGCGGCACCATTTGGGCGATATCGGCGAAGCCTGACCAATACCACACCCGACACGCCGACACGCCTCGAACGACTAGGCGTGACCTCGGCTTACCGTTGAGGTCGTGCTAGACACCGAATCGCCCCGCCAGCTGCCTCCGGAGATCTACCGGCGCCGCAGGGCGCTGGCAATAGGTGT
>JBPPMV010000385.1:0-14910 GCA_051306235.1 Mycobacterium sp.
TTGGCGTCCTTCTCCTTGAGCAGCTTCTTGTCCTTGGCGTACTTGTTCACCACCGTCGTCAGCGCGCTGCGGAAGCCTTCCTCGTGGGTGCCGCCCTCCCGGGTGTTGATGGTGTTGGCGAAGGTGTGCACCGATTCGGTGTAGCCGGCGTTCCACTGCATCGCGATCTCGAGTTCGTGGCCGGCACCCTTGCCCTCGAAGGCGATGATGCCGGGCTGGATGGGTTCTTTCACCCGGTTGATGTGGGCGACGAAGTCGATCAGGCCGCCCGGATGATGGAAGGTACGGGTAGCGCCGTCACCTCGTGCGTCGGTGATGGTCAGCACCAGTCCCTTGTTGAGGAAGGCCATCTCCTGGAGTCGCCGGGCGACGGTATCGGCGTTGTAGGTGGTGGTCTCGAAAATCTCTGGGTCCGACCAGAATCGGACCGTGGTGCCGGTGCGTGTGGAAGCGTCTCGCCGGCGCAGGGTGCCCGGCTCCGAATGGTCGTAGTGCTGAAACCATTCGTAACCGTCACGGTGGATCAGCACCTCAAGTCTCGTCGACAGCGCGTTGACGACCGACACTCCCACACCGTGCAGACCGCCGGAGACCTGATAGGACTCGCTGTCGAATTTGCCGCCCGCGTGCAGTCGCGTCATCACGACATCGATGGTCGGAATCCCGGTCTCGTGTATGGCGACCGGGATACCGCGGCCGTCATCGCTGACCTCGACACCACCGTCGGGGAGCAGCGAGACGTCGATGCGGGTGGCGTGGCCGGCCATCGCCTCGTCGACCCCGTTGTCGATCACCTCCCAGATCATGTGATGGAGCCCGCGTTCACTGGTGGAGCCGATGTACATCCCGGGCCGTTTACGAACGACGTCGAGGCCTTCCAGGATGGTGATCGACTGGGCGCCATAGGCGGGACTGGACATGACTGCTCCCTCTTTCAGAGGAATGCCCTGCCCCCACAACTGCGGGGACAGGGCATCCGGTACTACTACTTTTCTCGAGTGCTACTTGGTGGCGAGTGCCACGTCGTGGCGGGCCGGGACGAAGTCGATCGGCGCGCCGGCCGGAATGAGCTCCTCCTGCTCGACGGTCGCATCGAACGCCTGGATGAACCGGTACGCGTGCTGCATCACCCACCACCGCACCCAGGTCTGATTGACGGCCTCACGTTCCTTGGGGTCCTCCAGCAGGTTGGTGATGCGCGCGAAGCCCAGCGGGATCTCGGGATCGTGGAAGTGCTGTTGGCGCTTGAAGTTGATCTTGAACTGCGACCACTTCACGGCATGCAGCTCCTCGTTGAGCCACACCATGCAACCATCGCGCTTGGATTCTTCTGTTGCACCACCGAAGAATTCGCGCTGGTCGATACCGTCGATGATGCGGTCGTCGGGGATCTCGCAGCCGGCCCAGTGCAGCAGGGTCGGGAACATGTCGGTGACGTGCACCATCTCGTTGCTGTCCCGCGGTGCGACCTTGCCCGGCCAGCGGATCAGGCACGGCGTGCGGATACCACCCTCGGCGGAGCTGAAGTACGAGCCGTCGAAGAATCCTGCGGTGCCGCGTCCGGCCAGATGATCCTCGGCGCCGTTGTCGCCGGCCATGACGACGATGGTGTTGTCCTCGATACCCAGTTCCTTGAGCATGTCCAGAATGCTGCCGAAGTCGTGATCGAGCATGAGGAGTGAATCACCCCACGCACCGTTGGTGCTCTTGCCCTTGAACTCCGGGCGGACCTCCATCGGGAAGTGCATCAGCGAGTGGTTGTGGTACAGGTAGAACGGCTTGTCCGCCTCGACGCTCTTCTTCATGAATTCCTTGGCCCGGCGGTCATATTCGCCGTCCATCTCGCCCTTGAGCTTGACCGTCAACTGCTCGTCGGTGGCCCGGACGCCGTCGGTCTTGGTGCCGTCGTACATGTAGGAGTAGCCGTCGCGATCGGCGTCGTACCAGGGATCGTCGGGCCACAGGCACTCGTCGTAGGTGCGGGCCGGGCCGTACCACTCGTCGAATCCGTGATCGGTCGGCCACCGGCCGTCCTCGGCGCCGATATGCCACTTGCCGTAACAGGCTGTGGCATAACCGGCTTCGGACAGAATGTCGCCCATCGTGCGCTCCCACGCCACGATGCCGCCACCGTTTCCGCCGAGCGCGATGGTGTGATTGCCCGACCGGATCGGGTAGCGCCCGGTCATCAGCGCCGAGCGGGTGGGCGTGCACTGCGGTTCCACGACGAAGTGCGACAGCTTCAGCGACTCGGCCGCGAAGGCGTCCATCCGGGCGGTGTCCGCACCGCGCAGGATGCCGCCGCCGTAGCAGCCGAGTTCACCCATTCCTAGGTTATCGACGTGGAAATACACGATATTGGGCTGTTTGGACATGGTTGAGCCACCTCTCTGGATACGGTTGAAAAAGGGAAGAGAAAGACGCGCCGGCTGCGTTGACGGCTGGGTCGGTTACGTCGGCCGTTCGGGTTCCCGGGCGGCGGTGGTCACCAATGAGCACCGGTCACCCCGATAGCGCACAGCTTCGAAGTCGAACGGGGTTCCGTCTTCGAGAAAGGTAAGCCGGTGCAACAGCAATAGCGGTGCACCGGTACGTATTTGGAGGAGTTCCGCGGTGTTGGCGTCGGCCGCCACCGATTCCACGGTGACCTCGGCCCAGCCCAGACGCACGCCGAGCTCCCGCTCGATCATCGCGAAGACATCCTGATGATCGAGATTGGCGTCGACGGGAACGGCGCCGACCCGCAGCGACGTGGTGTCCAACGATAACGGCACTCCGCCGACCGATCGGAGCCGCTCGATGAAGATGACGGGTGCGTTCTCGGGCAGTTGGAGCTTGGCGGCAACGAACGGTGAGGCCACCGACTCCCGCACCGACAGGACCGTATTGTCCACCGGCAGTTGATGGCCGGCCAGGGACTCGGCGAGGCCTTCGAGTCGGTCGAGGCGTTGACTGAGCTTGGCGCCGGTGACGAACGTGCCCGCACCCTGGACCCGGGTGATCAGCCCTTCACCGCGGAGCAGCTCCAGAGCCTCGCGGATTGCGTTGCGGCTGACACCGAACTCGGTGGCGAGTTCGGTCTCCGATGGCAGCATCGGCCGTGCCGCGGCGATCCCACCGTAGACACCGTCGAGAATTTTTCCGCGGAGTACATCACGTGCCCAGCGGGCCGCATCGGCGCGCGTCCCGGCGTATTCCCTGTTCGCAGGACGCTGGAAGTCCTTCGGTGGGATGTGCGGGCGCCGGGGCATGCCACCACTGTTCCACCGATTTCCGCGGGTGGCGATACGGCAAGTGTTACGCCACCCCCCGTCAGGTAAAGCCCTAGGCCAGTGGCTCCGACTGTGCGTTTTACCGCGGCTTACGCCACCTCACGGGTGGTCGGCCACGCAGCGGAATCCGATGTGGGTGGTCGAGCTGTCCTGCGATTGCGAGGACCGGGCGGCCGGCCGGTAACGATGGCAGTACTCGGGTGCGCACAGGTGCGAACCACCCTTGAGCACCTGATGTATCGACGGGTCACCGGCAGGGACGGGGCAGCATCCGGACACCTCGGGGACCGCGCTGTGCCGCGGGGTGTAGCGGGTGGCCGTCCATTCCCAGACGTTGCCGATCATGTCCACCAACCCGAAACCGTTGGGCGCAAAGGTGCCGACCGGGGAGGTGCCGGTCCAGCCGAGGGCGCCGTCATTGCGGTACGGGAACGTGCCCTGCCAGGTGTTGGCCATCAGCGCGCCGTCCGGCTGCACGTCGTCTCCCCAGGCATATGTCGATATCGCGCCCGCGCGAGCGGCGTACTCCCACTGTTCCTCGGTCGGCAGCCGTCGGCCGGCCCATGCCGCGTAGGCAGCCGCGTCGGGGTATGCCACCTGCACCACCGGATGATCGAGCCGGTCCTCGAATGTCGAGCCCGGCCCCTTCGGGTGTTTCCACGATGCCCCGGGAGCCCAGGTCCACCACTGCCGCCAGTCCCGCAGGTTCACCGGCCCCGTGGTCGGCTGAAACACCAGGGATCCGGGCACCAGCTCGTCGGCGGGCACGCCGGGAAAGGCCGCCGGTTCCAGTTGCTGCTCGGCGACCGTGACATGACCGGTGGCGGCAACGAACTCGGCGAACTGGGCATTGGTCACCGGATGTCTCTCGATGGCGAACGGTGCGACGGTGACGTCGTGCACCGGCGCCTCCTCCGGGTAGAAATCCTGCGATCCCATTCGGTACGTGCCGCCGGTGAGGGCGACCAGTTCGGCCAGCATGCGGAACAGACTATGCAGAAACCAGTGCAGACAGCAGGGCGGGCACCGGGACGGTGGCGATACCGATCTGCGCGTCACCGATCCCATAGGGCAGGACCAGGGTGTCGGCGTGGATGAGGCCGCCGCACGAGTAGACGACATTGGGCACGTACCCGTCCTGCTCATCCACCGCAGGGCTCAGCAGCGGCGCCCGCAACTGGCCGATCATCCGGGTCGGATCGTCTCGATCGAGCAGGATGGCCCCGATCCGGTAGGTGCGCATCGGGCCGACCCCGTGGGTGAGCACCAGCCAACCCTCCTCGGTTTCCAGTGGCGGACCGCAGTTTCCCAACTGCAGTGTCTCCCAGGCCTGCTCCGGACGCTGGCACGGCGCCGCCGTGGTCCACACCGACAAATCATCGCTGTAGGCGATGGAATTGGATTCCCGGTCCGAGCGCGACAGCGCGGCGAATCGCCCGTCGATCCGGCGGGGGAACAGTGCCAGACCCTTGTTCGCGGCAGCATCGCCCACCAGTGGCGAGGAGGTGAACGACCGGAAGTCCGCGGTGGTCAACATCTGCTGGCAGATATCCGAACCGCTGTAGGCCGTGTAGGTGGCGTGATAGACCACCGATCCGTCGTCCTCGACGAACCGCACCAGGCGCGCATCTTCCATGCCGATGCTCTCGGCCGCCGTCGCCGGCCACAACACCCGCTCGGAAAGTTCGGTGTTGGAGGCGAATTCGACGGCGTAGGCCCGGTCGGCCACCGACCGGATCAGTTCGATGATCTCCGGCGTGTGCATCCGGGTGACGCGGTGTCGGTGCAGCCAATCGAGCTGCTCGTCCAGGCTGGCGCGGGTGAATCGTTCGCCGAGACCGCCAAGGACGTGGTCGGCGGCCTCGGCCGCGCGGGCGCGAATCAGCTCGTGGCGCAATACCGCTGCATCGAGCAGTGTCTGTGCCGTCACGCCGACCGTGGCGAACGGCACCGGATCGTCGATGACCGCGACACCGGCGGAATCGACTGTGCCGGTGCGGAATCCGATCGAGGAGCGATGCCCTTCGCTGATTCCGCGCACACTCATCACCAGCCGCAGGCTGCCCGCCGTTGTGCCGGTCTGGTCGGGATGGGCGACGATGCTCGGATTGCACAGCGCCGCACCCTCGATGGCGATCTCGTTGGTGAAGGTGGCCCCCAGCAACAACATTCGAGCCTCGGAAAGCTCGACAGCGGCATCCATCCGCTCCGCGAGCTCGCGCGCGTGCTTGCCGAAGGTGACGACGAGATCGCGGTGGCGGCCGGCGAAACGCGCCATCACATCGTCGATGGAGGCGCGCACATCGTCCTCATCGAGGGCCAGAACCCGGCGCAGCACTGCGCCGGCACGGGACTCACGGAACTCGAAACCCTCGTGCCCCGGCACGAACAGGTTGGTGATGACGCGTGACTTGTCGGCGGTGAGTCGTTGCGGGCTGCGGATGACGTGCGCGTCCCGCACCGACGTCACTCGGGCACGCCGGCGTAGCGTCTGGCCTGTTGGAACGTCGACAGCAGGGCCAGCGTCGATTCCGCGCCCTGATTGATATTCACCCCGTCGGCGTGCAGACCGTCGAATCCGCCGCCGGTCTCGGGGTTCCACATCAGGGCACCGGCATCGTTGTCGCCCTGGAACCAGGCGGCGGCCGCCCGCACCGTATCGGGCCACAGCGCGGCGGCATCCACCGACGAGGCACGCGCACAGGCATCGGCCAGCGCGGACACCTCGATCGGTTGCTGGTCGAAACCCGGCCGTGGCTCATCGGCGGACCAGCCGCCGGCGGGGGTGAGGGACAGATGCCCGTCGGCCGTCTCACGGTCGATCAGCCAGCCCAGCAGGTCCAGTCCCCGCTGCTCCAGCGCCGCATCATCGAGCGCATCGCCGGCCGCGATCATCGCCTCGGCGAGCACGGCATTGGCATAGGTGAGGCGCTCCTCCGGCCACGGCCAGGCGCTGTCACCGTTCGGTTCGGCGAGACCCGCCGCGTAGTCACCGATCAGGGTGCGCGCGGCCGCATTGTCGGATTCGACGCCGAGCAGCTCGGCAGCGCCGATCGCCGCGAAGGACATCGCCCGCGGCCAGTTCGAGCGGCCATGCGCGGCGCGCTCGAACTGAACCACCGACAGCCTGCGGATCAAGCCGTTGTCACTGTGCGCGGCAGCCGAACCCAGGCCCCACAGGCACCGGCCCCAACAGTCGTCGAACGCAAACCCGTCGGTCCAGTTCCCCTTGCTGTCCATCCGGTTGCGGACCCCGCCCGAATACAGCTGTGCGTCATCGAGAAAACGCACCGCGACCTTCGCCAGCCCACGTACGTCGGCACCGGCGTCGGGGTCACGGGTGGTCACCACGAGCACCCGGGCCATATCGTCGGTGCAGTAGCCGTGCTCGCGGCGCGGCTCCGCCCCGTCGGCGTGTTCGAAGGTGCCGCGGTGATCCGACAGCGCCAGCAGATGGCTGAAATTCGGTGCTAGAACTTCCATGTGCGCTCCACCGGCTTCGCGATGATCTTCTGTGCGACAGCCTGATACGACTTGGCGACCAGTGCCCACGTCATGCTGGGCGCCAACCGGCGCGCTTCGGCGGCCATCGATCCGGCCAGCCGCGGGTCGGACAGCACGGACCGTAGCGCTGCGGTCATCGCCTCCGGATCATCGTGGGCGACGACGAGACCGGCGCCGCTGCCGAGCAGTTCGACGGCATGCGGGAAGGCCGTCGCGACGACCGGGCGGCCGCTGGCGATGGCGTCGACCAGCACCCCGGAGGTGATCTGGTCGGTGGAATCGTAGGGCAGCACCACTACCGCCGCGGTCTGCGCCAGCACCGACAGCGAGGCCCTGGTGCGGTACACCGGATCGAAGGCCACCGCCCCGGTGACGCCGAGACGCTGCGCCTGCGCGATGCGCGCCTCACGATAGGCCTCGCCCTCGGCGGCCAGCACCTTCGGATGGGTGCGGCCGGCGATCAGATACCGCGGGTTGCCGCGCAGCTGCTGCAGGGCCCCCATCGAATCGATGACCCGCTCGACACCCTTGCCCGGTCCGAGCAGACCCCAGGTCAGCACCGTGGGTCGGCCGGCCCGCTTGACGGGCACGGCGGTCGGCGGGGTCGTCCCGTGCGGAATCGTGGACACCTTGCGCCATTCGACATCGAACCCGGCGCGCAGCAGATCGGCGGCCACCTCCGACATCACGACCACGTGGTCGGCCAGCTTCGTCACCGCTTCCAGTACCGAACGCTGGTGCGGGGTCGGATGCCGGGGAACGGTGTGCAGCACCACGATCGACGGGACCGTCAGACCGCCGAGCACATCGATGATCTCGGCGCCGTCGGCACCGCCGTAGATACCGAACTCGTGCTGGATGATGGCGACGTCACTGCCGTTGAGAAGCTCCGCACTTGCCGAGACCGAGGCGGCCGAGCCGTTGATCAGCTCGCCCACGACGCGGCCGCTGGCGCTCGGCGATCCGTCGGCCACCCGGACCACGTTGACATCGGCACCGTTGGCGGACAATCCGTCGGCCAGTGCCGCACTGAAGTTGGCCAGGCCGCACGGTGTCGGCGGGTAGGTGCTCAGGAAGCCGAAACGCGATACCCCGGCACGCGAGCGCTCCAGTAAGGGAGTGCTGGAGAAGTGATAACTGGAAACAGTAGTCAAGGTGATCCAAACAGCAGGATGTCACCGAAGTGTCCGGCGCAAGCGATCGCTCAGCGAGTGCAACGGCGGACAGCTGACTCATCCCGGACTGGCTGGGTTCCCAACTTCCTCCACGTTACACCCCTTAGACCGTCTCTGACCTGTCAGCTTCTGCGCATAAGTGCTCTGCGGACCGCCTCATCGACGACGCGTCCGGCCACCTCGGCAAGTTTGCGATGCTCGGTCTGGCTCATCGCCCGCAACTGTGCGAACGCCTCCCCGGCACTGCGGCCGGTGCGCGCGCGGATGATGCCGATCGCCTGGTCGATCACCGGCCGGGTGGACAGTGCCGCCCGCAATTGATCGGTCAGCGCCAGCGCATCGGCCAGGATCCGGGCGTTGTGCGCCGCGACCGCGGCGGGGGTCGCGAACAACTCGCCGAACCGCGCCGCGTGCTCATCGAACACGTCCTTGCCGTAGGCGTAGACCGTGATCGCGCCGACCACCCGGTCGGAGACCGTCAGCGGCAATGCCAGTGCGCTGTGCACGCCCAGCCGGCCCACCCGCGGGCCGAACCGCGGCCACGATCGGTCACCGCCCAGCGAACCCGACCACAGCGTGTGCCGCTGCTCGGCGGCGGTGATCCCCGGCCCCTCCTGCAACGTCACGTACTGGATATCGTCGACCTCACCGACGAATGGCGCGCTGGCCGCCGAGGCGATGACGCTCAGATCCTCATGCTCTCCGTGCAGCAGCGTCACCCCGGCACCGTCGGCACCCGGGATCGCGCGCACCGCCGACGCGGCCACCTCGGCAAGCACCTGCGGCAAGCCGAGGCTGTCCGCCACCAGACCCGCGAGCCGGGTCAACCCGGCCTGCAGGTCAGCCGCGGCCGATGTGCCGTCCTCCTGTGCAGAGAAACCGCCGCTGTCGGCGTCTAACCCCATGCTCGGTCGGGGCCGTCGGGCAGGGCCAGCCGAAAGGTGGTCCGCACCGTCTGCAGGTACTGCCGCGGCAGCGACCCGGTCGTGTAGTCCAGGTTGTATTTGTCGCACAGTTCACGCACCCGCGCGCTGATCCGCGGGTAGTGATTGCTGGGCAGATCCGGGAACAGGTGATGCTCGATCTGATAGCACAGGTTGCCGCTCGAAAATGCCAGCAGGCGACCGGCTTTGAAGTTCGCCGCGCCGAGCATCTGACGCAGGTACCATTCCGCCCTGGTCTCGCCCTGCAGCGACTCCGGGGTGAACTGCTGCACGCCGTCCGGGAAATGCCCGCAGAAGATCACCACGTAGGTCCACAGGTTCCGCAGCAGGTTGGCCGCGGTGTTCGCGGCCAGGGTCCGGCGCCACCGACTGCCGCTGAGTGCGGGCAGCAGCAGGTAGTCCTTGGTGATCTGGCGCCGGATCTTGGTGAGCATCGTCTGCGTCACCGCCTGCTTGGCTTCCTCGGTCTCAGCGCGCTCGCGGTCGGAGTGATAACCGTGCCTCGCGATGCCCCATTCGAAGATGACTGCCAGCAACAGGTTCCGCAACGGCTGGAACAGATGCTCGCGCTTCCACGGCTGGTCACGGGTCACCCGCAGGACACCGAACCCGAGATCGTCGTCCACACCCAGCACATTGCTGAACACGTGGTGGCGGTAGTTGTGTGAGTAGCGCCACTGCGCCGAGGGCCCGACCATGTCCCATTCCCAGGTGGTCGAGTGGATCTCCGGATCGTTCATCCAGTCCCACTGGCCGTGGCTGATGTTGTGTCCGAGCTCCATGTTCTCAATGGATTTCGCGTAGGCCAGCGCGGACGTGCCGACCAGCCACCCGGCCCTGGACCGGGTCCCGGCGATCACCAGCCGGGCCGCCACATCCAAGGTGCGCTGGAACACGATGGCGCGACGGATGTATGTCGCGTCCTTGGCGCCCAGACCCTCTTCGACCTCGCTGCGAATGAGGTCCAGCTCGGCCCCGATCGCCTCGACGTCGGCCGAACTCAAATTCGCGTAAGCCGCGATATCGCTGATTGCCACCTGAATTCCCGGTCCGTTTGTATGCGGCGGGAAGGCCCCGGAGCACTCCTGGTGCGTCGACTCAGCCTAAGCCTCGAAGTCGATCCGCGCCACGGGCACCAATCCCATCGGCAAGAATATGGCCATGACGGAAACCGCCGCCACCCGTGTCGCGGTCTACCTCGACTTCGACAACATCGTGATATCGAGATATGACCAGGTCAACGGTCGCAATTCTTTTCAGCGTGACAAGACCAAGGGGCTGGAGGCCGAGAAGCTGACCAGGGCGACCGTCGACGTCGGCGCCATCCTGGACTACACATCATCGTTCGGCACGCTGGTGCTCACCCGGGCGTATGCGGACTGGTCGGCCGATGTGAATGCCGGATACCGCCAGCAGTTGGTGGGCCGCGCCGTCGACCTCGTGCAGTTGTTCCCGGCGGCCGCCTACGGCAAGAACGGCGCCGATATCCGGCTCGCGGTCGACGCCGTCGAGGACATGTTCCGGCTGCCCGATCTGACGCATGTGGTGATCGTGGCCGGCGACTCCGATTACATCGCGCTGGCGCAGCGGTGCAAGCGGCTCGGGCGCTATGTGGTGGGCATCGGGGTGGCCGGTTCGTCGAGCCGCGCGCTGGCCGCCGCGTGCGACGATTTCATCGTCTACGACGCGCTGCCCGGGGTGCCGGTGTTCGAGCCGGAACCGGCCACCGAAACGAAGAAGACTTCCCGGCGCAGCAAGCCCGAGCCCGAGCCGGATGAACCCGAGCCCGAGGACCCCGACCCGCAGGCCTCCGCGACGGCACTACTGACCCGCGCACTGCAGATCGGACTGGAGAAGGACGATGTCGACTGGCTGCACAATTCGGCCGTCAAGGCGCAGATGAAGCGGATGGATCCGTCGTTCAGCGAAAAGTCGCTGGGATTCAAATCTTTCAGCGACTTCCTGCGTTCGCGCGCGGATGTCGTTGAGCTGGATGAGACTTCGACGACACGGATGGTGCGGCTGCGCAGCACCGAATGACAGACGAATTTCCAAGATTCACAAGAAAATTCGCGCAGCAGGATTCGAAGCCGCGAGGTGTATGGTCGAAGAACAGGGACCACACAGGCCCCCTCATCGAAGGGGCCCACCGATGGCCGACAAGTCTCCGCGCCAGGGTATGACCAAGAAGTCCGGTAAGTCGCTGAAAGAGAAACGCGCGGCCAAGCGCGACAACACATCGACCCAGCCGACAACCGACGCACTGCACCCCAAGAAGCGCTGATTTATCGCGCGGCCCCGTTGAGCACAGGCTCGGCGACGATGCCGCGTTCCACACCCCACATCGTCGCGATGGTCTTGTACTCACCCGTCGAGATCAGGTGCTGCAACGCCCGCATCAACGGGTCCGCCAGCTTCGAGCCTTTGGCGACCGGCCACCCGTAGGGCGCCGAGTCGAACACCTCACCGGCCGGCGCCAGCGCACCGCCGCTGAGCTTGATCGCGAACCCGGTGACCGGCGAATCCGCCGACATGGCATCGATATCCCCGGCGACCAGTGCCGCGGTCACATCGTCCTGCCGGGCGAAGACCACCTTCTCGATCGGCGCCAGACCGGCCGCGACGCACGCGTCGCTCTTGGCCGGGATCTCGACGGTCTCCTGCAGCACGCTGTGCGCCACACCGACCCGCAGCCCGCACGCTGCCGCCGGGTCGATCGCATCGCCGGACTGCTGCGCCCACAATGTGCCCGCCTCGAAATAGGTCACGAAGTCGACCAGCTTCTGACGGTCCAAAGTGTCTGTGAACGAGGACATTCCGAGGTCCAGTGAGCCGTCCTGGACAGCAGGGATGATGTCGTCGAACTCGCTCTCGCGGTACTCCGGGGTAAGGCCCATGGTCCGGGTGATCGCATTCATCAGGTCGACGTCGAATCCGACGATCTCGCCCTCGGAGTTGGTGAACTCGTTGGGCGCGTAGGGAACGTTGACCCCGATCAGCAGGGTGCCGCCCTCGCGCAGGTCCGCAGGCACGCTCGCCGCGATCGCAGGCACCGCACCGTCCGGGAAATCCTGCACCGACCCGGCTTCCCACCACTTCCACGCCCCGACCGCACCCGCACCGATGAGCACCAGCACCCCGGCCACCACGAGCGCCCGTTGCGGCAACCGGGCTTTCCCGCCGGACCGTCCGGCCGATCGCGCCGCGGTGTGCCGACCGGACCCGGTGGCACGCACCGGTGCGGCCAGTGCCCGCCTGGCGGCCGCCGCGAGGTCCGCACCGGTCTGATACCGGTTCGCCGGCTTCTTGGACATGCCCTTTTCGATGACCGCATCGAAGGCGCCCAGCCGCGCGTCGAGCTGCGAGGGTTTCGGCGCCGGCGACCCCATGTGCCCGGCGATCTGCTGTTCGAGGCTGTCCGCCGGATACGGTCGCGCACCGGTCAGGCATTCGTAGAGCACACACGTCAGCGCGTAGGTGTCGGCCCGGGCGTCGGCGAACCCACCGTAGAACCGCTCCGGGGCCATATAGGCCAGCGTCCCCAGCGTGCTGCCGGCCGTGGTCATCCCCGACTCCCCTGCGGTGCGGGCCAGGCCGAAGTCGATGAGGTAGGCGAAGTTCTTCTGGTTGGTCAGCAGGATGTTGGACGGTTTCACATCGCGGTGGATCAGACCCCGCTGGTGGGCCGCATCCAGCGCGGAGGCCACCTGCTCGATGATCTGCACCGCGAACGCCGGGTCCAGCGGCTTGTCGGTTTCCGCGAGCACAGCACCGAGGGTGCGGCCCTCGATGAGCCGCATATCCAGATAGAGCCTGCCGTCGATCTCGCCGTAACCGTGGATCGGCACCACATGGGGGTCGTTGACGCCCGCGGCCGCCTGCGATTCGCGGCGGAAGCGTTGTTGGAAGACGGTGTCCTGGGCCAGCTGCGGCGGCAACACCTTGAGGGCGACGACGCGATCGGTCTTGGTGTCGTAGGCCCGGTAAACCTCGCCCATACCGCCCCGGCCGATCAGCTCCTGGAGCTGATAGTGCCCGAAAGGTGTCGCGTCCACCGGTTTCCTCTCGGCGCAGGCCCCCGGGGCCTCGATCTGTCGATCGAAGTTACATCACCATTGGCAAAAATGTCATGACGAGACAGTTACGCGGGCGGCAACTGGCGTGGACCGTCCCCTGCACCGATCTCCCGATGGTCATCGGATCCCTCCAGCACGACACCACTGCGCGACTCGATCCGCGGCCCGGTGACGTCCACCCATTCGCGGTCGCTCGTCACCTGCTCCGGTTGCGCACCACCCTCGGATTCCACCGTCACCCGGTGCGTACGCCGCATGGTGAAGTGGAATTCCTCGGTCTCCTCGAACACCTGCCGCAACGGCTTGGTCGCCAACCTGGTGGCGCCGCCGATGGCATCGCTGACGATGTTCGGCACGAACGGCCGGATGAACCGCACCGCGGCCCTGGTGACATCGGGGATCAGCGGCACCGCAGCACCCCGATGCGGCTCCAGCTCCTTGGACGCCGCCTCCACCTCATCGGGCACGGCCTCCGGTCCCCTGCTCGAAGCGACCGGCAGCGCGGCCGGGGCAGACTCCTCGAGCGCATCGGCGACCCGGCGCCGCTGCAACTCGGCATCGATCGCGTTCTGCGCCTCGATGGCCATCCGGGCACTGTTCAACTCCTGCTCGGCCCACAGCTGATCGACCTGCGCTCGCACCTCGGCGCGCTTCACCGCGATCGCGGTGTCGGCGGCCGACTCGGCCTCCTGCGTCGTCGCGCCCTGCCAGCGCTTCACCAACAGCGGCAGCAGCGTCAGCAGCACGAAGAACCCGGCCACCAGCACCCGCAACACCAGCGGCCCGGGATGATCCAGCGTGTAGGCGTTCATCGCCTGCCACCGTGCGCCGAGACCTCCGGACAGCGCCCCGTCGCGGGCCTGCGCCAGCGCCTGCTCACGCACCGCCACCGCGGCATTCGCGCCCGCGGCCCGGCTGTCGCGTTCGGCGATGGCCGTCTCGAGTTCGCGTTCGGCGTCGCCCAGGAAATCGTTGGCTGTGCGCGCCCCCGGTCCGGTGCCGGGCACCCCGGTGATGCGGAGCTGCGGGCACGTCGCCGACGGATTGACCTCACAGCGCGCCACCACGAGCGCCTCATCGCGGTACTCGTTGGCCCGCGCCACGGCCTCATCGAGGCCGGCCCGGGTCTGCCGGGCCTGCTGCAGCTGGGCGGCGGCCAGTTCGGTGCCCGGAGTGGCCTGCCGGGCGAGCTCACCGTCGATCGCGCCGCTGAACACCACCATGGCGGCCAGCTCGCCGAGCGCCAACCCGATCGCGACCCCGACGGCCAGCCGGCCGGGCAGCCCGGCGGAAGCGCCCGCGATGGCCCGGCCCACCGCACCGAACAACACCCCGACGATCAGCCCGGCCACGATCACCGCCGCCGTCGGCCACGTCGTCGACGCGGCCAGCGCCAGGGCGGAAATCACCGCCGCCACCGCTCCGAGCAGCATTTCCACTAATCGATCGCCACGCATTGAGGCTCCAAGGTGTCTGGGTCTGTGCAGTAGCTCAATTTCGCGCCCCGGCGCGGGTGCGCCACGCGGAATCCCTCACGCCGGCTGCGAATACCCCGGATCCTCTCACAGCCCCGGACACCGCGCTTCGCGCGCACACGCACCGCACCCGGCTACTTTGGTCCCGTGCGAGTAGACGGTCGGGACATCAGCGTCACCGGCAGCTTGTTGCAACCGCTGACCAAACGCACCAACGAGATCCTGCGGGTGGTGCTCTCGGCGGTGTTCCTCGGCGTCGTCATCACCAGCTCGCTGATCACCCGCAACGAGTGGGTGGCGCTGGAACGGTCGGTGTCCGAGATCATCGGCGTACTGACCCCCACGCAGTCCAATCTGGTGTACCTGGCCTACGGCGTGGCCATCCTCGCGCTGCCGTTCGTCATCCTGGTCAGCCTGATCATCGGGCGGCACTGGACGCTGCTGGCCGCCTACGCCGCGGCCGG
>JBPPMV010000386.1:0-5483 GCA_051306235.1 Mycobacterium sp.
TCCCGGTACACCCGGATGTTGCGGGTGGTGGTCCCGGCCAGCTGCGCCAGCTCGTCGATCCGGTACTCACCCGACGCGGCGGCGCCGTGTGGCTGCACCGCCGCATCGAAGAGTTGGGTGACCGCGTTCTCGATGACGTCACGCGAGCTGCGCCGGATCTGCCGGGGTGCCCGGCGCAGTCCGGTGAGGATCGTCGAGATCGCGCCGGCGGGTTGCCGGGGCTGCTTGGGCGTCCCCATCTAGGTCTCGGCCATCAGATCGCTGCCATCTCAGGCCTGCGTCAACACCGGATTGAGGGCTTTCCCCCGCGCACCGTGCGCCACCGCTGTGTAGTCACCGAACCGGAACTCCCGGATCTGTCGAAGATACTGGGTCGCGAACCCGGGGTACATGGACGCGTTGAATCCGTCGGCTGTCAGGTACCAGCTGCTGCACCCGCTCATCCAGGTGGTCTTGCGCAGCCGGCGCTGCAAGGCCACGTTGTGGCGCTGCTGGACGTCCTCGCGCACATCCAGATAGCGCAGGTCGTCGCGCAGGATCGTGCCGATCGCGTTGACGGCGTAGTCGATCTGTCCCTCGGAGTAGACCAGCAGCGAGTTGTGGCCCGGCCCGGAATTCGGACCCGTCATCAGGAACAGGTTCGGGTACCCGTGCGCCTGGATGCTCTTGTAGGCCTGCGCGCCACCGGACCATTCGTCGGCCAGCACCCGACCGTCCAGGCCGGTGACCGGGAACGGCGGGCCGGACAGGTGGACGTCGTACCCGGTGGCGAACACGATGGCATCGAGGTGGTGCTCGATACCGTCGCTGGTGCGGATGCCGACCGGGCTGATGGTCGCGATGGGCCAGTCGATGAGCTTGCAGTTGTCCTTCTGCAACGCCGGGTAGTAGTCGCTGGAGACCAGCATCCGCTTGCAGCCGGGGGTGAAGTCCGGGGTCAGCTGTCGGCGCAGCCACGGATCCTTCACCTGCCGGTGCAGATGCGCCTTGCCGAGCCGCGAGACCAGACCGGTCAGCGGAGTGTCCCAGACCAGCGCGGTGGCGGTGACCTCGTGGCCCCAGTACAGCACCTGCCGCGCCATTTCCTGGGCGGCGGGCACCTTGGCGAACAGCGTCTTGGCGACCTCCGGGGTGGCGACGTCCATCCGCGGCACCACCCAGCCCGGGGTGCGCTGGAAGACCTTCACGAAGCCGGCCTGTTTGACGAGCTCGGGCACGATCTGCACGGCGCTCGCGCCGGTGCCGATGACCGCGACCCGCTTACCGGTGAAGTCGTAGTCGTGATCCCAACGGGCACTGTGGATCTTGTGCCCCTGATAGGTGTCTAGGCCGCGGATATCGGGGAACTTGTGGTCGGTCAACGGTCCCGACGCCAGCACCACGGTGCGCGCCTGCAGCTTCTTGCGCCCGTTGGTGGCCACCGTCCAGACCCCGGCGATCTCGTCGAAGGCGAGTCCGGTGACCTCCACCCCGAACCGGATGCGGCGGCGCAGGTCGAAGTCGTCGACCATCTCCTCGATGTGCGCACAGATCTCACCGGCCGGCGAGTACGCCCGGGACCAGTCCGGGTTCTTCGCGAACGAATATGAGTAGAGCAGCGACGGGATATCACAGGCCGCACCGGGATAGGTGTTGTCACGCCAGGTGCCGCCGACCCGGTCACCACGTTCGACGATGATGAAATCCTCGACGCCGGACTCGGCGAGCTTGATCGCGGTGCCGATACCACTGAAACCGGCGCCGACGATGATGGTGTCGTGAACAGATGTCGCCATATCAGGCCGCCGGCTTGTAGGTGAGTTCCTTGAACCAGGACGGGATCGGCTTGAGAACGGCCTTGGGGAGGTAATCCGATGCCGCCACCATCGGATTGGCCACCCAGTGATAGGGGTTGCGGGAATTGACCACCCAGCGCGAGTGCAACTTCAGGATCTGATAGGTCGGCACCCGCCAGGTGTACTCGGAGCGGCCGCCGATGTCCTTGAACCGCGCCATCGCCTTGTAGAGGCGCTCGGGCTCCAGGCCCATGTCGACGATGTTGTTGCGCATCCGGTTGAGCAGCGGAACGTAGATGATCATCCCGACGATCAGTCCGGGGGAAACGACGCTGCCGACGAAGTCGATGGCCAGCTTGCGGGCCTTGGCATGCCCGATCATGTTGAGCACCTCGAAATCGACGGCGATATGCCGTGATTCGTCACTGTTGATCTTCTCGAAGACCTGGTGACACACCGGATCGTCGACCTCGTCGAGCAGGAACTTCAGCAGTGCTCCGTCCAACGCGACCTCGAGCATCGGGATGACGGTGCCCAGCACCGAGAGCGACATATCGTCGGCGTAGGTGTCGAGCCAGTCGATGGCCAGCCGGATGTTGACGTTGGGCTCGGGCATCTCACCGTCTTCGAGCATGCCCCAGCGTTTCATCAGCGCGAGTTCGGCATTGGCGTGCCGCTGCTCCTCGGCGTGGAAGTAGCGGTAGATCTCGGCCAGCACCGGTGTCGGGGCCTTCTTGGCCAGCGCCGCGAACCCGCGGGCGCCGACATTCTCGATCCAGCACAGATCGGCCATGAAAGCCTTGAGCTTGGGCCGGAACTCATCGCTGATGGTTTCCGCACCCGGTGCGTCCCAGTCGATATCGGCCAGTGCCCATTGCCGATCCTTGATCTTCGCGAGCATGACGTCCATGTCGACAGCCATTGTCCAGACCTCCTACGGTGCGGTGATGCGAGTGGTGAGACCGACGACGCGGGTGTACACCGTCGGTGTGAAACGTTTGATGCCCCAGCCGATCCGGGCGTCGGGCTGCGGCATGCAGTACAGGCCCCCGCGGTCGTTGGTGTCCAGGCACATGCGCGCCACCTTCTGTGCCGAGAACCCGGTCCAGCGCATCAACGTGTCGGCGAGCTGAGTCGAGTTGTCGGTGATCCGGCCCGCGTCGAGAATATTGGTCTTGACGAAGGTGGGGCACAGTGCGGTGACTTCGATTCCGGTGCCGGACAATTCGGCAGACAAGGTCTCCGAGAGGGACAGGGTGCCGGCCTTGCTCACGTTGTAGGCGGCCATCCCGGGTGCGGCCCCGAACGCCGCCGCAGAGGCGACGTTGATGATGCCGCGGGGCTGATCGGTCTGCGCGGCACGCAGGATGGGGGTGAACACATGGCAGCCGTGGATGGGCCCCCACAGGTTGACACCGAGCACCCAGTTCCAATCGTCCAGGCTGGCTTCGCCGATCGGGGTGCCGCCCGCGCCGACCCCGGCGTTGTTGATCACCAGCGTGGGCGGACCACCGAACCAGGCCGCCGCGGCCTCGGCCAGGGCCTGTACCTCCTCGATGCGGGACACATCGCAGCGCAATCCGGTGGCCTGGCCACCGGCGGCGATGATCTCCTCGGCGGTGGCCCGTGCGGCGTTCTCGTTGATATCGCTGCAGACCACCCGGCCACCGCGCGCGGCGAGTTCCAGGGCGAACGCTGCGCCGATGCCGCTGCCCGCACCGGTGACGACGGCGTCGGCGCCCTTGCTCCGGCGCCGTGAGCTCCCGAAGAGGTTCATCCGGCGGCCCGGTTGATCGCGTTGTGCTGCAGGGACTGCGCGATGAAGGACGTGACCTTGCGCATGGCCGGCGCGGCCTCGGGGGTGAGCCGGGGCAGGGCCTGGAAGACGTGCACCTGATCGGGCCACACCTGCAGTTCGCTGTCGCCGCCTGCGGCACGGATGTCCGTGTGCAGGGTGCGGGCGTCGGCCTGCAGCATCTCAGCACCGCCGGCCTGGATCAGGGTGGGCGGCATCCGGCGGCCGCCTGCGACGTCGAGGGTGAGTCGAGGGTGAAGCAGATCGGTTCCGGTGCAGTACAAACCGATGAGCCGGGCGGCGTCCGAGGCCCGGATCGCGGGGTCGTCACGCAGCGCCTCGCGGGCGCGGGCCAGCCCGAAGCTGAGATCGAGCAGCGGGGAGAACAGGGCCATCGCGGCGGGATGCGGTACGCCGGGTTGCAGCAACATGTCGATGGTGAGGTGGCCACCCGCGGAATCGCCGGCAATCACCATCCGGCTCGGATCCAGACCGCGTTCGGTGCACAGCCAGTCCCAGCCCGCGCGCACATCGTCGGCGGCGGTGGGGAAGCGGTATTTCGGCGCGAGCCGGTAATCGACGCAGAACACCGGCAGGCCGGTCAGCCGGGACAGCCAGGCGGTCAGCCTGCGGTGGGTGCGCGGTGAACACAGCGCGTAGCCGCTGCCGTGCACGTAGTAGATGGCCCGGGTGGGATCGGTGTTCTTCGTACCGCGAACCCATTCGCCGACCACCCGGCGTCCGTCGGGAAGTCGGACGTCCACGGGTTCGACCTCGGTGCCCGCCAGGGATGGCCCGAAGGTGTCCATCACCCGCGCGATGATCTGTCGGGAGGTCCACAGGCCCCAGGTGCGCTCGGGCGGCAACACCGCGCTGATCTGCCGCAAGGTCACGCTGCTCACCGTGGCGGCACCGCGGGATCGCAGCGACCCCCGTGCGGGAATGGACTGTTCGGGCATCGGACCTCCGTCGTGGAACGTCCGTCGAGTACACCCTCGATTGGTGACATTTGTCAATGTCAACATTCAGCGTTGTGTGACCCAGGTCCCTTGTTGTGAGTGCGCCCCGGCGTCGACCGACCCCGAAGTGTCATCGGGCGCGGCGTGTCCGTGCACAGACACGGTCGCTCGCGGGAAAAGGGAGCGCTATCGGGGTGGGTCGCCGCGCCAGCTGAAACTGTTGACGTACTTGCCCATATCGAGCGCCAACTGCAGGTTGGCGGCCGAGGGCTTACCGGAACCGAAGTCCGGTCCGAAGGCGCGATACGGGCCGACAGCGCCGGCGATCAGTGCCAGATCGTTCTTGACCGCCACCATCACGATGACGCGCATCCGCGCGGAACTGCTCATCGCGCCCTGCGGCCACATATCCGCAGCCAAGCCGTACCCGTGTTGGTACCCGATCATCGTGTTCGGGATCTCGTAGGCGGTCTTGGTGTCCGGGAACGTCTCGTTCACCAGGTCGACGGCGATCTCCTTCGGGGTGCGCCCGGCCGCGGGACGGCTGAACAGCTGCATCGTGCCGCCGTCACCGGCCTGCAGCACCGCGGTGATCCCGTCGTCGTGCTTGGAGACCTGATAGGCCGACCCCTCGACCGGATAGGACACCGAGAACGCGCCGTCGGCCGAGGTGAAGCGCGGGTTGATCTCCACCGCACGGTTCATCGGTGGACTACCGCAATCCGGTGGGCAGACGTACTTGGCAGCGGGCGTGGAGATCAGCCCGGACAGTCCCACCAGACCGCCGGCCACCACGACGATGGCGATTCCCAGCACCAGTGCGACATGGCGGAACGACGTCTTGGGGGATTGAAGCGTCTCGAAGGTGCCGGAGTGCAGCGAGTAGCCGGGCTTCAATCCGACCACGATCTCGCCGTCCGCGGGTTCCTCGGCGAGCCTGATCGGCCGATCGTC
>JBPPMV010000387.1:0-4922 GCA_051306235.1 Mycobacterium sp.
CTGGACGCCGACCCGGACTCCTACACCGCGGAATGCCTGAGCTTCGCCCGGGAAGTGCTGGCCGAGTTGGAGATCCGCAAACGCCGCCGGGGCATCCTCGGATACGACGATCTGCTGACCCGGCTCGCCGACGCGCTGGCCGATCCCGGTTCGGCCGCGCGGGTGCGGATGCCGCAACGCTGGCCGGTGGTGATGGTCGACGAGTTCCAGGACACCGACCCGGTGCAGTGGCAGGTGATCGAGCGGGCCTTCGTCGGACAGTCCACGCTGATACTGATCGGCGATCCCAAACAGGCGATCTATGGGTTCCGCGGCGGCGATATCGACACCTATCTGCGCGCCGCCGAAACCGCCGGGGACAAGCAGACTCTCGGCGTCAACTGGCGCAGCGACGCCGACCTGGTGAACCGTCTGCAGGTGGTACTCGGCGGCGCCCAGCTCGGCGGGCCCGGAATCGTCGTGCACGAGGTGTCCGCGCACCATCAGGGCCACCGGCTCGCCGGCGCCCCGCACAACGATCCGTTCCGACTGCGGGTGGTGACCCGCTCCGGCAAAGGCACCCGCCATATCCAGATGGATCGACTGCGTGAGCATGTCGTGCGCGACCTGGCCACCGATATCGGGGCACTGCTGGCCAGTGGCGCCACATTCGACGGTCACCCCGTGGCGGCCCGGGATATCGCCGTCATCGTCGAAACCCACAAGGACGCCCGGGCCTGTGACAGCGCGCTGGCCGCGGCCGGTATCCCCGCGGTGTACACCGGAGATTCGAATGTGTTCGCCTCGCCCGCGGCGCAGGATTGGCTGTGCCTGCTCGAGGCGTTCGACCAGCCGCACCGCCCCGGCCTGGTCCGTGCGGCCGCGGCGACGATGTTCTTCCGCGAGACCGCCGAAAGTCTTGCCGCCGGCGGTGAATCGTTGACCGACCGGGTGGCCGAGGATCTGCGCAGCTGGGCCGGGCATGCCAGGGAGCGTGGGGTGGCCGCGGTGTTCGAGGCCGCTCAGCTGGCCGGGATGGGCAAGCAGGTGCTGTCCTGGCAGGGCGGCGAGCGGTTGATGACCGATATGGCGCATGTGACGCAGCTGCTGCAGAATGCCGCCCACCGTTCGGGTTTCGGTCTGCCGGCGCTGCGGGACTGGCTGCGCAACCAGGCATCCGAGAGTTCGGGCAGCGCGGAGCGCAACCGGCGTCTGGACAGTGATGCCGCCGCGGTGCAGATCATGACGGTGTTCGCCTCGAAAGGTCTGCAGTTCCCGGTGGTGTATCTGCCGTTCGCCTTCAACCGCAATGTGCGCGACCCGAACCCGGTGCTGTACCACGACAACGGTGTGCGGTGCCTGTATGTGGGCGACCCGGATCCGGTGGTGCTGCGGACCGGCAAGGCCGAGGTTGCCGCCAACGACAGCCGGCTGACGTACGTGGCGATGACGCGCGCCTGCTCGCAGGTGGTGGCGTGGTGGGCACCGTCCTGGGACGAACCCAACGGCGGGCTGTCCCGGCTGATGCGGGGCCGCGCGCCCGGCGAGGCCGAGGTGCCCGCGGTCTGCAGCCCCGCCAGGACGTCCGACGCCGATGCGATGGCCCGACTTCGGGTGTGGGAGGAGGCCGGTGGGCCCGTGCTGGAGGAGTCGGTGATCGAGCCGCTCATCCCGCCCGTGGTCGCCCCGCCGCCCACCGAGTTGGCGGTGCGTCATTTCCATCGGCCCATCGACACCGCCTGGCGGCGCACCTCGTACTCGGGTCTGCTGCGGGCCGCCGAGGAGTCCCCGGTGTCCAGCGAGCCGGAGGTTGCCGAGCTCGACGATGAGGTGGCCGATATCCCGCTGGTGGCACCGGCTTCCGGGGCCGATGTGCCCTCCCCGATGGCGGAGCTGCCTGCCGGTGCGGCATTCGGCTCGCTGGTGCACGCGGTACTGGAGACCGCCGATCCATTCGCCGAGGACCTGGCCGCCGAACTGGGGGACCAGGTGCGCAGGCATGCGGCTCGCTGGCCCGTGACGGTCGCGGTCGAGGAGCTGGCCGCCGCGCTGGTCCCGATGCACGACACCGATCTCGGGCCGCTGGCGCCCGGGGTGACGTTGCGTCAGATCGGGTTGGCGGACCGGTTGCGCGAGTTGGACTTCGAGTTCCCGCTCGCCGGTGGTGACACCTCCACCGCCGAGTTTGCCCGGCTCGCCGATGTCGGTGCGCTGTTGGCCGAACATCTCAGCGCCGACGATCCGATGGCGTCCTACACCGACCGGCTGTCGTCCGGTGCGCTCGGCCGTCAACCGTTGCGCGGCTACCTGTCCGGATCGGTGGACGCGGTGCTGCGCATCGGTGAGGGCTCTGGGGCGAAATATGTTGTCGTCGATTACAAGACCAACTGGCTGGGTGTCGCCGATATCCCGCTGACCGCCGCCGATTACGGCCGGGAGCGCATGGTCGAGGCGATGTTGCACTCGGACTATCCGCTGCAGGCGTTGCTCTACAGCGTGGTGTTGCACCGCTACCTGACCTTGCGGCTGCCCGGCTATGAGCCGGCGCGCCATCTGGGGGGCGTGATGTATCTGTTCGTGCGCGGCATGTGTGGCGCGCTCACCCCGGTGCAGGACGGGCACCCTGCCGGGGTGTTCAGCTGGGAGCCGCCGGTCGCCCTGGTGATCGCCGTGTCCCGTCTGTTGGGGCGGTCATGATCGACGATATCGATTTCGAACCCGCCGATATCCAGGTGGCACAACGGTTGACGGCCCTGGCCGGGGACACCTCCGAGGAGGTGGCGCTGGCCGTGCGCCTGGTGGTGCGGGCGTTGCGCGGCGGATCGGTATGCGTGGACCTGCGGGCGGTGGCGCCGTCGGTGGATCTGGTCGCCGATGACTGGCTGGCCGCGGTGGCGGCGAGCCCGCTGGCCGCGACTCCCCCGGTGCTGCGGTTGTTCGGCGATCTGCTGTATCTGGACCGGTACTGGCTCGAAGAGGAGCAGGTGTGCGCCGATGTGCTGGCGCTGGTGGCCGCGCGCCCGCCCGGGCAGGCACCGGATGTGTTGCGGCTGTTCCCCGATGAGTTCGCCGAGCAACGCGCCGCGGCCAATGTGGCGCTCTCCCAAGGACTGACCGTGCTGACCGGCGGGCCCGGCACCGGCAAGACGACGACGGTGGCGCGGCTGCTGGCACTGCTGGCCGAACAGGCGGCGTTGGAGGGCCGGCCGTCACCGCGGATCGCGCTGGCCGCGCCGACCGGTAAGGCGGCCGCCCGGTTGCAGGAGGCAGTGCAGCTGCAGGTCGATGTGCTGGACCCGCAGGATCGTTCGCGGCTGACCGGATTGCAGGCCACCACCCTGCACCGGCTGCTGGGCTCACGCCCGGACACCTCGTCGCGGTTCCGGCACCACCGCGGGAACCGGCTGCCCCATGATGTCATCGTCGTCGACGAGACGTCGATGGTGTCGCTGACCATGATGGCCCGGCTGCTGGAGGCGGTGCGCCCGCAGACCCGGCTGCTGTTGGTCGGCGATCCGGATCAGCTGGCGTCGGTGGAGGCCGGTGCGGTGCTCGCCGATCTGGTGGACGGGCTGGGATCCGCGCGGGTGGCATCTCTGACGACATCGCGCCGGTTCGGGCGGGACATCGGCGCTCTGGCCGCCGCGGTGCGGGCCGGGGATGCCGATGCGGCACTGGAGGTGCTGCAGGCCGGCGGCGAGCATATCGAGTGGCTCCCGACCGCCGGATCACTGCGGGATGTGCTGCTGCCGCAGGCACTTCGGCTGCGCGAGGCGTGTGTGCTCGGCGATACGGCGACCGCGTTGCAGACCCTCGAGGAGCACCGGCTGCTGTGTGCGCATCGGCGCGGGCCGTTCGGGGTGGCGCACTGGAACCGTCAGGTCGAGCGGTGGCTGACCGAGGCGACCGGTGAGCCGCTGTGGTCGACGTGGTACACCGGACGTCCGATCCTGGTGACCGCCAACGACTATGGGCTCAAGCTGTACAACGGCGACACCGGGGTGACGGTGGCAGCACCGGATGGCCTACGGGTCGCGGTCGGCGCGCTGTCGTTCAGCCCGGGCCGGCTGGCCGAGGTGGAGACCATGCATGCGATGACGATCCACAAATCACAGGGCAGCCAGGCCGCGGAGGTGACGGTGCTGCTCCCGCCGGAGGATTCCCGGCTGCTCACCAGGGAGTTGTTCTACACCGCGGTGACGCGGGCGAAGAGCCGCGTGCGAGTGGTGGGATCGGAGGCCGAGGTGCGGGCCGCGATCGATCGCCAGGCCGTGCGCGCGACCGGGCTGGGACGGCGCCTGAAGAACTAGGTCGGGGACCTAGACCGTCTTGGCCGCGAACGCGGCGCTGGAGATGATGCCGATCGCCAGGGCGATCGTGCCGTAGCCGAGGATCGCGGCAGCGACCACGGCGGCGATCGAACCGGCACCGAGCAACACCAGGAGACCGCCGAGAAGCACACCGCTCATTTTTCGACCCTTTCGTATGACTGCGGTCACAATGTAGCGCATAGCGTGTGGGGAATCACAGTCAAACGGGTATCGATTTGTCGCCACTTACTTACGCGCATTTGCCCAGCGCATAGGCTATTTAGTTAGTCGGACGTAACACTGGGTTCTACCTGGCCCGCTTAGATGAGCTATTCATTCCGGTCGCGTGGGAATCTACGTATTGGCGGCTTTTCGAGCACAGAAGCAGCCATTTCGTCGATTTCCGGGTGCGGCCGAAGCGGGCCGGGTCTACGCGCCCAGGCGTCCCGACAACCGGGTCAGCTGGTCCTGGCTCATCTCGTCCAATCCGGTGAACCGCACAGCCTTCCCGCGGGACGCGTACTTGCCCCGAATCGCGTCCAGTGTGGCGACGGATGACGCGTCCCACACCGACGTCCCGGACAGATCGATCACCACATCGTCGGGGTCGTTGCCGTAGTCGAATTGATGCAC
>JBPPMV010000388.1:0-10782 GCA_051306235.1 Mycobacterium sp.
ATGGTGGCCGTCTTGACGACATCGCGCTGCACCTCCGGCGGCGCCTTCGGGGCGTCCTGGGGCACCGGACCGGTCAACGGCATGGTCTCCGGTGCGGAACCACCGCCCGCCTTGTAGTCCTCGGCGGTTCCGGACGGGCCGGGCGGCGAACCGGCCGAGCATGCCGTGAGGACAACCAACACGATGAGGCCGGCCATGGCCCTCAACAGCCACCCAATGATCATGATCGCCATCGTAGACATTCGTCACAGCGGCACCGTTGCTGTGATGCACAGGGGCATGCAGAGGTGTCAGACGGGTCGCGCCGCCGGGAACGACCAGGTGCCGTCCAGGATCTCCGGGCGGGGGCGGTACAGCCGGACGATGTAGTTCCAGCCCTCGGTGATCGGGAGCAGATTGGGTCCCTTCTCACCGCCGAACTGGACGACCGTGCTGCCATCGGCCTCCCTGGACGCGGTGATGTTGTTCACCGAATACACATTCTGCGGGTTCGGCGTGAAGTAGCCGCTCTTGTCGTAGACGGTGATCGACCAGAAGGCGTCCACCGGAACATCTTTCACGGCCAGCCGGTGCGCCGTGGTGCCGTCGTTGGCGATCGGGACCACCGACAGGTAGAACGCATCCCGCTCGGGGTTGCCGCCCCAGGCATACGCCGCGCCGATGAGGTGCCGAACCGGATCCACGTCCTCCCGCGCGCCGAAGGTGCGCATGCTGTCGGGTACCGTCGTGGACAGCGCGATCAGCGCATCGCGCACTGTCTTCTGACTGACCGGATCCCAGCTCGGCACCTCGAAACTGCCCCGTGCGGCCTGCGCGACGGTGACGGCGTCCTGCAGCGCGTGCACGGAGGTCAGGTCGGCCGGGTCGTTGGGATCGATCAGCGTGCGGAAGGCCGCCGCCACGTACCGGGTTCCGGCATTCGCACGGGTGATGGTGAGCTCGGCCGGCGCGTAGACGACGGTCGGCACATAGTGGTCCTCGGTGATGATCTGGAGCGACATGAAGCGTCCCGCACTGTCGGGCAGCGTGATGGTCACCGGTCCGGCGTCCAGATCGAACACCCCCACCGAGTAGAGGGTGTCGCGGTTCTGCCGGATGACCAGCTGGTCATCGACCGGGCTCAGCTCGCGGAAATGGTGCAGAACGCCGACGGCACCGGCCTTGACGATGTTGCCGAAGTACACATCCGATTCGGCGCGGGCGAAATTGTCCGGGCTGACATGCTCACTGCTGGTCATGCCTTGACGCTAGCGTCGAGGCGCGAGCTAGAACAGCTGCGGCAGGGCCAGCGCGGAGTCCACGGCCAGCGCGCAGAAGACCACGGCCAAGTAGTTGTTGGACTGCAGGAAGAGCCGCAGCGGTTTCACCGCCTCGCCGCGCTTCACCCCGGAGTACAGCTGATGGGCCATCACCAGGAACCAGACACCGGCCAGCAACGCGACCGAGGCGTAAAGCCAGCCGGTGGCCAGAGCCAGCGCCAGCGTCGTCAGCACCGTCAGCCAGGTGTAGATCAGGATCTGCCGGGTGACCTGGCGTTCGGTGGCAACGACCGGCAGCATCGGCACCCCGGCGGCTTTGTAGTCTTCCTTGTACCGCATGGCCAAGGCCCAGGTGTGCGGCGGCGTCCAGAAGAAGATGATCAGGAACATCACCAGTGCCGGCCACTCGATCGTGCCGGTCACTGCCGACCAGCCGATCATCACCGGCATACATCCGGCGGCGCCGCCCCACACGACATTCTGCGAGGTCCGGCGCTTGAGCAACAGTGTGTAGACGAACACGTAGAAGGCGATGGTCGCCAACGCCAGGACACCGGAGAGCAGGTTGGTGGTCCACCACAGCCATGCGAACGAGCCGGCCGTCAGCACCAATCCGAAGATGAGCGCGTGGCGGGTGGGCACCGTGGCCCTGGCCAACGGCCGCAGCGCCGTGCGCTTCATCACCTTGTCGATGTCGGCGTCGGCGACGCAGTTCAGCGTATTGGCACCTGCGGCGGCCATCATGCCGCCGATCAGGGTGTTGAGGATGAGCAGCGCGTCAACGGTGCCGCGCGCGGCCAGCAGCATGGCCGGGATCGTCGTCACGAGCAGCAGTTCGATCACGCGCGGTTTCGTCAACGCGAGGTACGAAAGCACCGTGGTTCGGATCGGATTCGGTGCGCCACTGACCGGCCGGCGCTCGCGAATGCTCACGCAATTAACTCCTCGGGCGACGGTCACGCGGGCTTCTACTACAGACGATGGTAGACCGCACCGGGATCGGCCCGACACCGCAGGGTGGGTGTCAGGGTTCGCTCTGCGTCGACGGACGCTCAAACCTGCAAGAACCGGTCTGCGGTGGATGACTCCCCGGCACTAGGGTGTTTGAGGTAGCGAAGTCCGCAGAAAAGAACTTAGGAGTGAAGGTAGTGACCACCACCGCCGAAGAAATCTCTGCCCTCACGCAACCGAACCATCCCGACGACTGGACCGACCTCGACACGGTCGCCGTCGACACCGTGCGCGTGCTGGCCGCCGACGCGGTCCAGAAGGTCGGCAACGGCCACCCCGGTACTGCGATGAGCCTCGCTCCGCTGGCCTACACCCTGTTCCAGCGTCAGATGACGCACGATCCGTCGGACGTGCACTGGTTGGGCCGCGACCGTTTCGTGCTGTCCTGCGGGCATTCCAGCCTCACCATCTACCTGCAGCTGTACATCGGCGGCTTCGGCCTCGAACTCGAAGACATCGAGGCCCTTCGCACCTGGAAGTCCAAGACCCCCGGACACCCCGAGTTCCGCCACACCAAGGGTGTCGAGATCACCACCGGCCCGCTGGGACAGGGTCTGGCATCGGCCGTCGGTATGGCCATGGCGGCTCGTTACGAACGGGGTCTGTTCGATCCCGATACCGCCGCCGGGGAAAGCCCCTTCGACCACTTCATCTACGTCATCGCCTCCGACGGCGATATCGAAGAGGGTGTCACCAGCGAAGCGTCCTCGCTGGCAGGCACCCAGCAGCTGGGCAACCTGATCGTCTTCTACGACAAGAACCACATCTCCATCGAGCACGACACCGATATCGCGTTGAGCGAGAACGTCGCAGACCGTTACCGCGCCTACGGCTGGCATGTCCAGGAGGTCGAGGGCGGCGAGAACGTCGTCGGTATCGAGGAGGCCATCGCCGAGGCCAAAAAGGTCACCGACAAGCCGTCCTTCATCGCGGTCCGCACCATCATCGGCTTTCCCGCCCCGACGAAGCAGAACACCGGCGGTGTGCACGGTTCGGCATTGGGTGCCGACGAGGTCGCCGCCACCAAGAAAATCCTCGGCTTCGACCCCGAGAAGAACTTCGAGGTCCGCGATGAGGTCATCGCGCACACCCGCAAGCTCGTGGACCGTGGCCAGGCCGCGCACGCCGAATGGCAGAAGGGCTTCGACGCCTGGGCCGAGCGGGAACCCGAGCGCAAGAAGCTGCTCGACCGTCTGACAGCCGAGGAACTCCCCGAGGGCTGGGACGCCGACATCACCTACTGGGAGCCGGGCTCCAAGGCGGTCGCCACCCGCGCCGCGTTCGGTCAGGTGCTCAATGACGTCGCGCCCAAGTTGCCCGAATTGTGGGGCGGCTCAGCCGATCTCGCCGGTAGCAACAACACCACCATCAAGGGTGTGAAGTCGTTCGGCCCGCCGAGCATCTCGACCGAGGACTTCACCGCCGACTGGTACGGCCGGGTGCTGCACTTCGGTATCCGCGAGCACGCCATGGGATCGATCCTGTCCGGCATCGTGCTGCACGGACCGACCCGCGCCTTCGGCGGAACATTCATGCAGTTCTCCGACTACATGCGTCCGGCGGTCCGACTGGCCTCGCTGATGGTCATCGACACCATCTACATCTGGACCCACGATTCGATCGGCCTGGGTGAGGACGGGCCCACCCACCAGCCGATCGAGCACCTGGCCGCACTGCGCGCCATCCCCAACCTGTCCGTCGTCCGTCCGGGCGACCCGAACGAGACCGCCTACGCGTGGAAGAGCATCATCGCCCGCGGCAACAAGGCCGGACCAGTGGGTTTCATCCTCACCCGTCAAGGCGTCCCGGTGCTGGAAGGTACCGATTCCGACGGCGTCGCCAAGGGCGGTTACGTGCTCGGCGGCGATGACGCCACCCAGGCCGAGGTCATCATCATCGGGACGGGGTCCGAGCTGCAGCTGGCCGTCGAGGCCAAGAAGCTGTTGGCCGAGAAGGACATCGTGGCCGCAGTCGTGTCCATGCCGTGCGTGGAATGGTTCGAATCGCAGCCCAAGGAGTACCGCGATTCGGTGCTGCCGCCCGGTGTCTCGGCACGCGTCGCGGTGGAGGCCGGTATCGCCCAGTCCTGGCACAAGCTGGTCGGTGACACCGGCGAGATCATCTCGATCGAGCACTACGGCGAATCCGCGGATGACAAGACGTTGTTCCGGGAGTTCGGTTTCACAGCTGAAGCCGTCGTCGCAGCCGCAGAACGCACACTCGACAACTAGATCAAGGTAAGGCGAGCAACAATGACTCAGAATCCCAATCTCGCAGCACTTTCCGCCGCCGGCGTATCGGTATGGCTCGACGACCTGTCTCGCGAACGCCTGCAGACCGGCAACCTGGCCGAGCTGATCGCCACCAAGAGCATCGTCGGTGTCACCACGAACCCGTCGATCTTCCAGGCCGCGCTGTCCAAGGGCAACGCCTACGACGACCAGGTCAACGAGCTGGCCGCGACCGGCTCCGATGTGGACGCCACGATTCTGGCCGTCACCACCGACGATGTCCGCAATGCCTGCGATCTGTTCACCAAGGCGTACGAGGCATCCGACGGTGTCGACGGCCGGGTGTCCATCGAGGTGGACCCCCGTTTCGCGCATGACACGGAGAAGACCGTCGAACAGGCCAAAGAGCTCTGGAAGATCGTCGACCGGCCCAACGTGCTCATCAAGATCCCCGCGACGCTGGCCGGCCTGCCCGCCATCACCGCGGTGATCGCCGAGGGCATCTCGGTGAACGTGACGCTGATCTTCTCGGTGGAGCGGCATCGGGCCGTCATCGACGCGTACCTGACCGGGCTGGAGAAGGCCAAGGACGCCGGCCACGATCTGGCCAAGATCCATTCGGTCGCATCGTTCTTCGTATCCCGGGTGGATTCCGAGATCGACGCACGGCTGGACAAGATCGGCACCCAGGCGGCACTGGATCTACGCGGTCAGGCCGGTGTGGCCAACGCCCGCCTCGCCTACGCCGCCTACCAGGAAGAGTTCGGTGGCGAGCGCTTCGCCGCGCTGCAGAGCTCCGGTGCCCGCGCGCAGCGCCCGCTATGGGCGTCCACCGGCGTGAAGAACCCGGACTACTCGGACACCCTGTATGTCACCGAACTGGTGGCGCCGAACACCGTGAACACCATGCCGGAGAAGACACTCGACGCCGTCGCCGACCACGGGGTGGTCACCGGTGACACCGTCAGCGGAACCGCCGGCGCCGCCCAGGGCGTGTTCGACGGACTCACCGAGGTGGGTATCGATCTGGACGACGTGTTCAAGGTTCTCGAAGTCGAGGGTGTGGACAAGTTCGAGAAGTCCTGGGGCGAGCTGCTGGAAGCCACCCAAGGCCAGCTGGACGCTGCCAAGAAATAGGCCTCTCGAGAGCTGAGGGAAACGCGATGAGCACGACCGACGCTCCTGCCTGGCGAAACCCGCTGCGGGACAAACGCGATAAGCGCATGCCCCGTATCGCGGGACCGTGCGCGGTGGTGATCTTCGGTGTCACCGGCGATCTGGCCCGCAAGAAGCTGATGCCGGCCATCTACGACCTGGCCAACCGCGGTCTGCTGCCGCCGAGCTTCGCGCTGGTCGGGTTCGCCCGGCGGGACTGGGCCGACGAGGACTTCTCCCAGGTCGTCTACGACGCCGTCAAGCAGCACGCCCGCACCCCGTTCCGGCAGGAGGTGTGGGACCGGCTCGCGGAGGGTTTCCGGTTCGTCCAGGGCGCTTTCGACGATGACGAAGCGTTCGGCCGGCTCGCCGACACGCTGCACACCCTCGACACCGAGCGCGGTACCGGCGGCAATCACGCCTTCTATCTGTCGATCCCGCCGAAGGCCTTCCCACAGGTGCTCGAGCAGCTGTCCCGTTCCGGACTGGCCGAGAAGCCCGGGGACACCTGGAGCCGGGTCGTCATCGAGAAACCGTTCGGGCACGACCTGTCCAGCGCCGAGGAACTGAACACGTTGGTCAACAGCGTGTTCCCGGAGTCGTCGGTGTTCCGCATCGACCACTACCTCGGCAAGGAGACCGTGCAGAACATCCTGGCGCTGCGGTTCGCCAATGAGATGTTCGAGCCGATCTGGAATGCGCACTATGTCGACCACGTCCAGATCACCATGGCCGAGGACATCGGCCTGGGCGGGCGCGGCGGGTATTACGACGGTGTCGGGGCCGCACGTGACGTCATCCAGAATCACCTGATTCAGCTGCTCGCACTCACGGCGATGGAGGAGCCCGTCAGCTTCTCCCCCGCCGAGCTTCAGGTCGAGAAGATCAAGGTGCTGGGCGCCAGCAGGCTCGCCGAACCGCTCGACGAGACCACCTCGCGGGGCCAGTACGCCGCAGGCTGGCAGGGCGGCGAGAAGGTGATGGGGCTGCTCGACGAGGAGGGTTTCTCCGAGACCTCCCTCACCGAGACGTTCGCCGCCATCACCGTGGACGTCGACACCCGCCGGTGGGCGGGCGTTCCGTTCTATCTACGCACCGGAAAGCGGCTGGGCCGCAGGGTCACCGAGATCGCGCTGGTCTTCAAGAGGGCGCCGCACCTGCCGTTCGACGCCACCATGACCGAGGAACTCGGGAAGAACGCCCTGGTGATCCGGGTGCAGCCCGATGAGGGCATCACCCTGCGGTTCGGGTCCAAGGTGCCCGGGAACGCCATGGAGGTCCGCGATGTCAGCATGGACTTCTCCTACGGCTCGGCGTTCGCCGAGGAGTCGCCGGAGGCCTACGAGCGGCTGATCCTCGATGTGCTGCTGGGCGAGCCGTCGCTGTTCCCGGTCAATGCCGAAGTCGAATTGTCTTGGAAGATACTGGATCCCGCTCTCGAATATTGGGCTTCGCATGGCACACCGGATGCCTATGAGTCCGGCACCTGGGGCCCGGACTCGGCCTTCGAGATGCTGCGCAGGACCGGCCGGGAATGGAGGCGACCCTAGCCATGATTGTCGATCTGCCGGACACCAATACCGGCGCCATCAACAAGAAGATTGTCGCCCTGCGTGAGGAGGGCGGCGCCATCACACTCGGCCGCGTGCTCACCCTGGTGATCGCACCCGATACCGAAGCCGTGCTGGAGGAGTCGATCGAGGCGGCCAATGCCGCCAGCCGCGAGCATCCGTGCCGGGTGATCGTGGTGATCCCCGGCGACCGGCTGACGCTGGAGGCCCGCCTCGATGCCCAGTTGCGGGTCGGCAGCGACGCCGGCGCCAACGAGGTCGTCGTGCTGCGGCTGTCCGGGCCGCTGGCCAACCACGCCAGCAGTGTGGTCACCCCGTTCCTGCTACCCGACACCCCCGTGGTGACCTGGTGGCCGGATCTGGCACCGGCGGTACCTGCACAGGACCCGCTGGGACGCTTGGCGATCCGCCGGATCACCGATGCCACCAACGGCGAGAACCCGCTGGCCTGCATCAAGAGCAGACTGGCCGGTTACACCGCCGGTGACACCGATCTGGCCTGGAGCCGGATCACCTACTGGCGTGCACTGCTGACCGCCGCGGTGGATCAGGCGCCGCATGAGCCGATCACCGCCGTGGTGGTGTCCGGGCTGAAAGAAGAACCGGCACTCGACGTCCTGGCCGGCTGGCTGGCGGGTCGGCTGGACTGCCCGGTCACCCGCGCGGTCGGCGATCTCAAGATCGAACTGACCAGGCCCAGCGAGACGATCACGTTGAGCCGCCCGCAGGACGGGGTGACCGCCACGCTCACCCGCACCGGAAAACCCGATGCCCAGATCCCGTTGGCCCGCCGGGAAACCCGCGATTGCCTGGCCGAGGACATGAGACGTCTGGACGCCGACGAAATCTACTTCGAAGCGCTACAAGGAATCGACAAGGTGACTTATGTCTGAGCGGGTGATCGAAACATACGTCGACGCGGGCGAATTGGCCGCGGCGGCCGGAGCACGACTGGTCGGCGTGATCAGTTCGGCGGTCGCAAACCGCGGACACGCGTCGGTGGTGCTCACCGGCGGCACCGTCGGGATTGCCCTGCTGCGTCAGGTCGCCGCCTACGCCCCCGATGTCGAATGGGCCAAGGTGCAACTGTTCTGGGGTGACGAACGCTTCGTGCCCGCCGAGGACGGGGAGCGCAATTTCCGGCAGGCCCGCGAGGCGTTGCTGGAGAAGATCTCCATACCGTCGGCGAATGTGCACGCGATGGCCGCCAGCGACGGCGAGTTCGCCGAGTCCATCGAGGACGCGGCGGCCGCCTACGAGAAGCTGCTGCCGGAGGAATTCGACGTGCATCTGCTCGGCATGGGCGGCGAAGGCCACATCAACTCGCTGTTCCCCGACACGGCGGCGGTCCGCGAGGAGTCCCGGCTGGTCGTCGCCGTCACCGACTCCCCCAAGCCGCCACCGCGCCGTATCACCTTGACACTGCCCGCAATTCGGCGGGCCCGTGAGGTCTGGCTGGTGGTGGCCGGTGCCGAGAAGGCCGATGCGGTGGCAGCGGCCATGGGCGGTGCCGACCCGGTGGACATCCCCGCGGCGGGCGCCGCCGGCCGGGAGGCCACCGTGTGGCTGTTGGACAAGGCCGCCGCGAGCAAGCTCGAGCAGTAGCTGCTCATTCGTCGGGCACCCGATCAGGCTGACGATCTGCACACCGGTCGGCCAACGCCTCCCCATAGCCGGCCAGGTATTCGGCCACCGCACGGGCCGAACCGGTGTCGGCGCATAACTGCGGACTCGTGAAACAAAAGTTCGCCATACTTGTCAGACGCAGCCCGGCGCGTTTCGGTTCCCTGCTGTTTCGGCGGGCGGGCGGGCATACTGACCCCTATGGCAGATAAAGGCGACGGTCATACCCGTCCGGCGACGCGGCGGATCAGGACGCTGACCCAAGCGGCGCTGAACGCCGACGCCACCGTCGTCCAGGTCGAGACGCTGCTGGTCGACCTGGATCGCACGGTGGTCACGCTGAACAATTCGATCGGCGACCTGGATGTCACCCTGGACCGGTTCAACGCCACCATCACCAGCATCGACGAGCTGGCTCCGCGCCTGATCACCATGGTCGAACGGCTGGAGCTGATCGTGTCCCGCGTGGAGGCCATCGTCGAGATCGGCGAGGCGGTGGCCTCGCCGCTGGCAAGCGTGGAAAGCGCAATCCGGGGTGCCGTCACGGCGATCCGCAAGAGCACCGGCCTGTAATGCGCGCGGCTGCGCCAGTGGCCCACGGAGTGGGCCTGCCCTGGGACGTCGCGGTCGAGGACGGTGTCGCCGCCATCGCCGCTGCGCGGGCCCGCCATGGCGATACCTTCGTCGTGGACAGCGGCGGCGAGCACTACTTGTTCACCTTCTCCCCCACCGGCGTCGAGTCGTTCTACGCGCTGCCGGAGGATGTCGCCAGCAAGGGCCTGGCCGACTACCTGATGCTCAAACGCAAACTCCCCGAGGAGATCTTCGCCGGACGGCGCACGCTGCCGGGCTCCCTCTTCCGCCGCGACGACGTATCGTCCTATCTGTCCAACCTGGACCGCGCGCTGCACGCCAACGACGACGAACTCGGCCGGCACGGGTCGATCGACGTCTTCGACCTGACGAGGCGGCTCGGCCATCGGATGGGTTTGGCCTCGTGGGCGGGGCCGGGTTCCATCGACGGTGAGACGTTCGAACGGCTGGTGCGCGCCTTCGATGCCCTGGACGGCTCCGACGCGTTCGTTCATCCCGATGCCATGGCGGCGGTCGCCGCCTCGGAACAGCGGGTCGAGCGGGCCGTGTTGGCCGATATCACCGCCGTCATCGACGGTGCGCTGGACGACGCTGATTCGGGGTTCGACAGCGCCTCGCTGTTCGGCCGCATCGTCGGCGCCTGGGCTGCCGAACCCGAAGAGATCCGACGGCGTGGCATTGCGTTCGACATCGCACTGATCCACATTGCGTCGATGTCCAATCTCATGGCTGCCCTCGGATGGGCGCTGGTCGATCTGGTCGAAAATCCCCGGGCTGCAGCACGCGTCGCGATGGGCGGTGATGATCTGGCGCTGCGGTGCGCCCTGGAGAGCACCCGGATGGCGCAGCGCTCGATCATGTCCCGCACCGTCCTGTCCGACGTCACGTTCGATGCCGGCGACGTGCCCGCCGGGTGGACGATCGCCACGCTGCTCCCGCTGCTGAACACGTCTGCCGCACCGGGGCTTGACCATTGGGATCCGGGACGGTGG
Source organism: Mycobacterium sp. (assembly GCA_051306235.1). Classification (GTDB taxonomy): domain Bacteria; phylum Actinomycetota; class Actinomycetes; order Mycobacteriales; family Mycobacteriaceae; genus Mycobacterium. The sequence continues at coordinate 10,437 of JBPPMV010000388.1, forward strand.
AATCGGCACCGGTTGGCCGATGCCGACGCGCTACCCTCGCCGATGCTGGTGACCGCCTTCGGCCACGGCAAGCACTCGTGTCCGGCACAGGCCTTCTCGCTGTCCGCGATGACCGCCGCGATGACACATCTGCTGGCCACCTACGAGCTGGCCCCCGGGTGGTCGTCACATCCGCAACCCGTGCCGGCCCAGATCGGCGGGGTGGCGCGTGCGGCCTGGCCGTGCCCGATCCACTACCGGCGTCGCTGAACTACCCGCTGTTACGCAGCGCGCTCGCCAGTCCACTCATGGTCAGCAGGATGCCGCGCTGCACCAGTTCGTCGTCATCTCCCGACCGGAACCGGCG
>JBPPMV010000389.1:0-3401 GCA_051306235.1 Mycobacterium sp.
CGCCGACAGAGACGAACGGCGCCTTCGCATGTAGTAATCAACGGTGGTCACCATTGATTTCGTAAGAACTACACAGAGAAACACGCGGCGGGAACCGGCACAGAACACCGAGCCGGACCCGCCACGACGACCCACGGCGTCCCCGACCAGCTAGACCTGTTCGACGTACTCCTTGGGCGGCGGCTTCGCGAACTCCCCGCGCTTACCGGTGCGCAAGCCCATCGTCACAAGCGACTGCACGGTCAGCGTCGCGGCACTGACACCGTCGACCACGGGGACACCGATCTCCTCGGAGATGTGCGCGCACATATCGGCCATCCCCGCACACCCCAGCACCACCGCATCGGAGCCGTCCCGCTCGACGGCCTCCCGGCAGGCCTCGGTCACAAGTTTCAGCGCCATCGGATCGGACTCCAGGTCCAGCACCGGGATATCGCAGGCGTGGATACCGAGGCAGAATCGTTGCATCCCATAGCGTTCCGCGAGATCGGCGGCGCGGCCCATGGTGCGGGCCAGCGTCGTCACGACGCTGAACCCGCGGCCCAGATGACTCGCGGTCTGCATGGCGGCCTCGGCGATACCGATCACCGGGCCGGTGGCCACCTCGCGTGCGGCATCCAGACCGGGATCGCCGAAGCAGGCGATGACGAACCCGTCGACACCCTCGTCCTCACCGCGCTTGATGGCGGCCAGCAGTCCGGGCACGCTCATCGCCTCGTCGTAGTGGCTCTCGATGGCCGGCGGACCGAACTCGGAGGTGACCCCGACAACCTCGGTACCGTCAGCCGCCACCGCCCGGGCGCAGACCTCGATGGTCGAGGTCATTGCCCGGGTGGTGTTCGGGTTGATCACCCAAATACGTTTCACGACACCGATTCTGCCACCAGGACGTCGCGCTTACCCCACAGGTAGTAGATGACGAATCCGACACCGCAACCGATGAACCAGCTGTACTGGGCGGCGGTGTACATCCCTGCCACCGAGCCGCCGAGCAGCACCGGGATCATGGCCAGCACCGCGCCGACCACGGTGGCGACGACAGCCACCTTGTTGTAACCCTTGGTGTACCAGTACTTTCCGGACTCTTCCATGGTGAACAGGTCGTCGAGCACCACCTTCTGCTTGCGGATCAGGTAGTAGTCGGCGATCAGGACACCGAACAGCGGGCCGATGAAGGCGCCGAGGGTCTCCAGCGTGTAGTGGATGACCTCGGGGTTGTTGTACAGGTTCCACGGCGTGATGAGCACCGAACCGACGGCGGCAATCATGCCGCCGGCGCGCCAGCTGATCTTCTGCGGACTGACATTGGAGAAGTCGAAGGCCGGCGAGATGAAGTTGGCGACGATGTTGATACCGATGGTGGCGATGGCGAAGGTCAAGGCGCCCAGCACGATCGCAAAGGTGCTGTCGATGCGGGCCACCGTCTCCACCGGATCGGTGATCAGCTCACCGAACACCGGCAGGGTCAGCGATGCGGTGACGACCACCAGCACGGAGAACACCAGGAAGTTCACCGGCAGTCCTAGGAAGTTACCCTTCTTGACAGCCTCGAACGACTTTCCGTAGCGGGAGAAGTCACCGAAGTTGAGCATCGGGCCGGAGAAGTAGGACACCACCAGTGCGATGGCGCCGAGCATCACCGGGACCGAGGACCAGCCGGTGTAGGTCACCCCGCCGAGGTTGAGATCGATTGCGCTCCAACCGGCCTCGTAGATCAGGTAGCCGCACAGCATGAACATGACAACGTAGACCGCGGGCCCGCAGAAGTCGATGAACTTACGGATCGACTCCATACCCCGCCAGAACACGCAGGCCTGCAGCACCCACAGCAGCAGGAAGCTGCCCCAGCCCAGCAGCGACAGCCCGGCGAACCCGTAGTCGGCGGTGACCGCGTACGGGGCCAGACTCGGGAACAGTTTGATCAGCACGATGTCCAGTGCCGCCGATGCCAGGAAGGTCTGGATGCCGTACCAGGCCACCGCGATCAGGCCGCGGATGATGGCCGGGATGTTCGCGCCCAGCACACCGAACACGGTGCGGCAGATCACCGGGTAGGGCACACCGGTCGCCTGGCTGGGCTTGGCCACCAGGTTGCAGAAGAAGTAGACGATGGAGATGCCCACCAGGAGCGCGATCAGCACCTGCCAGCTGGCCAGGCCGAGCGCGAACAGGCTGCCCGCGGTGACATAGCCGCCGACACTGTGCACATCGGACATCCAGAACGCGAAGATGTTGTACGACGTCCAGCTCTGCTTGCCCAGTGGGGCCAGATCCTCGTTGGTGAGCCGGGGATCGTAGCCGGGTTTGATGACGCCGCCGCCGACCGGATGGCCTGCGGCTTCGACCATATCGCCGGCGCCGATGAGGGCTCCCGGCGGTGCGGTATTCGGAGGAACAACGGTATCGGTCATGGTTGCCGACTATGCGACCCGGTTGTTTCCCCGCTGTTTCGCCTGAACTATCACCCGATTTCGACGAGAATATATTCAGGCCAGTAGTCCGGTGTCGCGCGGCAAGGTGGCGATCACGGCGTTGAGCCGGGCAGCGTGCTGTTCGGAGATGGCAAGCAACGCCTCGACATCCTCGGCCAGGAACGCCTCCAGCATGGCCCGGTGATCGGCGTGCAGATCCGCCCGATCGTCGTGGCTGACGTGCACCATCGACTGCACCGGTTCGGTGACGTTCCACGCGCCTTCGAGCATGTGCAGCAGCCGATGCATCCGCGACGGCCGGGTCAGCGCGGCGTGAAACTCCCTGCTGCCGCGGTGATATGCCGCCGCATCGCCGTCCCGAATGGCTTGTTCCAAACGCTGGTTGGCGATCACGGCGGTGGCCCGGTCGGTGTCGTTGGCGTTGTGCACCGCCGCGGTCAGCGATGCCGACTCCAAAGTCTCACGCACGATGTACATCTCGCGCAGTTCCTGGGCGGTCAGCAGGGCGACGGTGTAGCCGCCGTTTCGGCGGTGCGCGATCAGCCCCTCGGCGACAAGGGTCTTCAGCGCTTCCCGGATGGGGATCTGGCTGACCCCGAACACCTCGGCGACCTCGGCGAGTGGGATCGCCGTACCCGGGGGCACTCCGCCGTCGAGGATGGCGCGGCGCAACTCGGCGAGCACCCCGGCCTGGGAGGAGCCTGCCCGTTCGGCGATCAGGCGTTCGAGCATCGCCGAGCGCCGCACCCCCATCGCCTCACGCTAGGCCGGTCGTGTTGCGCCGCTGTTTCGGCACGGTTAGACCCTCACAGCGAGGCTGGACCCTCACAGCGAGGCCGCGACCTCCCACAGCGGCGCCAGTGCGGGCAGCGAGTGGTCGAGCGGGCTCAGCACCACCTCGGTCGCGCCGGCATCCAGGTACCGGCGCAGATGCTTGCGCACGGTCTCGGCGTCACCGACGGCCGCCAG
>JBPPMV010000390.1:0-17031 GCA_051306235.1 Mycobacterium sp.
CGCGTGACGCTTGTGACTGATGTGAGTCGCGGGTGAACAATCTGCTGACCGCGGTGCGGTCGCGTTTGCGCCGTCCCGGTACGTCGTCCGAGACGGACGACACCGCGCCCGCCAAGAAACCCGCCACCGTCCCCGCCGCGCACCCGCGCACCCGCTTCGGCGCCTGGCTGAGCCGGCCGATGACATCGTTCCACTTGATCATCGCGGTGTCCGGCATCCTGGTGACCCTCGGGCTGACGATGGTGCTGTCCGCGTCGGGGGTCTACTCCTACGACGAGGGCGGCTCACCGTGGACGGTGTTCGCCAAGCAGGTGCTGTGGACCCTGGTCGGCCTGGTGCTCTTCTACATCGCGCTGCGGATGCCGATATCGCTGATGCGCCGGTTGGCGTTCCCCGGCTTCGTGTTCAGCATCGTGTTGCTGATACTGGTGCTCATCCCGGGAATCGGCAAGGTGGCCAACGGTTCCCGCGGCTGGTTCGTCTTCGGCGGTTTCTCGATGCAGCCCTCGGAGCTGGCGAAGATCGCCTTCGCCATCTGGGGCGCCCATCTGCTGGCGGCGCGCCGACTGGAACAGGCCAACCTCAAAGAGATGCTGATCCCGCTGGTGCCCGCCGCCGGGCTGGCGCTGACGCTCATCGTCATGCAGCCCGACCTCGGCCAGACCGTATCGCTGAGCATCATCGTGCTCGGCCTGCTCTGGTACGCCGGACTCCCGCTGCGGGTGTTCGTCAGCTCGCTGGCCGCGGTGACGGTGGCCGCCGGTGTGCTGGCGGTATCCGCCGGCTACCGCTCCGACCGGGTGCAGTCCTGGCTCAATCCGATGGCCGACCCGGGAGGTTCGGGTTATCAGGCCCGGCAGGCCCGCTACGCGTTGGCCAACGGCGGGGTGTTCGGTGACGGGCTCGGCCAGGGCAGCGCCAAGTACAACTATCTGCCCAACGCCCACAACGACTTCATCTTCGCGATCATCGGCGAGGAACTCGGCTATATCGGTGCGGCGGGCCTGCTGTGCCTGTTCGGACTGTTCGCCTACACCGGTATGCGCATCGCCCGCCGCTCGGCCGATCCGTTCCTGCGCCTGCTGACCGCGACGGTCACGCTGTGGGTGATCGGGCAGGCCTTCATCAACGTCGGCTATGTGGTCGGTCTGCTGCCGGTGACCGGTCTGCAGCTGCCGCTGATCTCGGCGGGTGGCACGTCGACGGCGACCACCATGCTGATCCTCGGTGTCATCACCAATGCCGCCCGGCACGAACCCGAGGCGGTGGCCGCGCTGCGGTCGGGCCGTGACGACCGGGTCAACCGGTTGCTGCGGCTCCCGCCTCCGCAACCGTATGTGCCCAGCCGGCTCGAGGTGGCCCGCGACCGCCTGCGCCGGGATGGCAAGACCCCGGGCAAGGCCCTCAAGAAGGCACCCCCGAAGGCGCCCGGCAAGAACGCCGCGAAGAAGGCCAGCACCAAGAAAGCCGCCGTGAAGAAGGCCGACGCCGAGAAGGCCGACTCCAAGAGGGCCAAAGCCATCCAGGCCCGCAAGGCCCCGGCCGGTGAATCGCGCCGAACTGCCCATCCGGACGAACGGGCCGCACGTCGCGCAGGGCATCATGGAGACGGCCGAAACTCCGGCCGCCAGGGACGTGGCCAACAGGGCCGGTCCCGATCATTGGAAGGTCAGCGTTACGGGTGAGCACGATATCGGTCGTTCTGGCTGGGGGCGGCACAGCGGGGCACATCGAACCCGCGATGGCCGTGGCCGATGCACTGACCGAATTGGACCCAGAGGTACGCATCACCGCACTGGGTACCGCGCGCGGGCTGGAGACGCGACTGGTTCCTGAGCGCGGCTATGACCTGCGGCTCATCACCCCGGTGCCGCTGCCGCGCAAACCGTCGGCCGATCTGCTGAAGCTACCGTTGCGGGTGCGCACCGCGGTGCGCCAGACCCGAACGGTGTTCGACGATGTCGACGTCGACGTGGTCATCGGCTTCGGCGGTTACGTCGCGGTGCCCGCCTACCTGGCCGCCCGGCGCGGGCTGCGGCGGGGGCGTGTCCCGGTGGTGATCCACGAGGCCAATGCCAGCGCCGGCTGGGCGAACCGGCTCGGCGCCAGGACCGCGCAACGGGTGCTCGCCGCGGTGCCCGACCCCGGTCTCGGTGACGTCGACGTGGTCGGTGTCCCGGTGCGGGCCAGTATCACCTCGTTGGACCGGGCCGCGTTGCGTGCGCAGGCCCGTGCCGCCTTCGGGTTCGCCGAGGATGCCCGGGTGCTGCTGGTGTTCGGTGGCTCCCAGGGCGCCCAGTCGATCAATCGTGCGGTATCCGGTGCCGCGGCAGTGCTTGCCGCCCAAGGTATTTCGGTGCTGCACGCGCACGGCCCGAAGAACACCCTGGATCTGCCGGCACCCTCGGGGGCGCCCTATGTCGCGGTGCCCTACCTGGATCGGATGGATCTGGCCTATGCCGCAGCCGATCTGGCCATCTGCCGCTCCGGTGCGATGACGGTGGCCGAGGTCAGTGCGATCGGCCTGCCCGCGGTCTACGTGCCGCTGCCGATCGGCAACGGCGAGCAGCGACTCAATGCGCTACCGGTGGTCGAGGCGGGCGGCGGGTTGCTGGTCGATGATGCCGATCTGTCCCCGTCGTTCATCGCCGAGACCGTGGTGCCGGTCCTGGCCGATGCCGATCGCCTGCAGCGAATGACCGCGGCCGCCGCGCTGGCCGGGCACCGCGACGCCGCCCGCCGGGTGGCCGAGGTCGCGCTCGAGGTGGCCAGGCAGGGCCGCGCGGACCGAAAGCTGTTGCGGTGAAAGGCCTGCCCCCCGAACTGCAACGGGTGCACATGGTGGGTATCGGAGGCGCCGGGATGTCCGGTATCGCCCGCATCCTCCTCGACCGCGGCGGGCAGGTCTCGGGTTCGGATGCCAAGGAATCCCGGGGTGTCGCGGCGTTGCGCGCCCGCGGCGCCGAGATCCGGATCGGTCATGACGCATCGGCACTGGACATGCTCGACGGTGGCCCGACCGCGGTGGTAACCACGCATGCCGCGATCCCCAAGACCAACCCCGAACTGGTCGAGGCGCGGCGACGCGGTATCGATGTGGTGCTGCGACCGGTGGTGCTGGCCAAGTTGATGGCCGGGGACCTGACGCTGATGGTCACCGGAACCGCAGGCAAGACGACCACGACATCGATGCTCATCGTGGCGTTGCAGCACAGCGGATTCGACCCGTCCTTTGCCGTCGGCGGCGATCTCGGCGCGGCAGGGACCAATGCGCATCACGGTAGTGGCGCCTATTTCGTGGCCGAGGCCGATGAGAGCGACGGGTCGCTGGTGCAGTACCGGCCCGATATCGCCGTGGTGACCAATATCGAGGCCGACCATCTCGATTTCTTCGGCACCGAGCAGGCCTATGTCGACGTGTTCGACGCTTTCATGGAACGGTTGCAACCCGGTGGAGCCGTAGTGGTCTGCGTCGACGATCCGGGGGCCGCGGCCTTCGCCGAACGCACTGCGGCGCTGGGGATCCGGGTGCTGCGATACGGCAGCGGCGAGAAACCTGATCTGGCGGGGGCACTGCTGGATTGGCGGCAGCAGGGCACCAGTGCGGTGGCGGAGGTGCAGCTGGCGGGGGAGGCCACGCCGCGGACAATGCGGTTGTCGGTGCCCGGCCGGCATATGGCGCTCAACGCACTGGCAGCGCTGCTGGCGGCGATCGAGGCCGGCGCGTCGCCTGATGTCGTGTTGGAAGGCCTGGCCGATTTCGAGGGCGTGCGGCGCCGCTTCGAGTTGGTCGGCGTGGCCGCGGGTGTCAAGGTCTTCGATGACTACGCCCACCACCCGACGAAGGTGGCGGCCGCACTGACCACGGTGCGCACGCTGGCCACCGAGTCGCAGGGCCGCGCCATCGTGGTGTTCCAGCCCCACCTGTATTCGCGCACAGAGACTTTCGCGCGGGAGTTCGGTAGCGCGTTGAGCACTGCCGACGAGGTTTTCGTGCTCGACGTATACGCCGCCCGCGAGCAGCCGATCGCCGGGGTGAGCGGGCGCAGCGTCGCCGAGCATGTGAGCGTGCCGGTGCACTATGTGCCGGACTTCTCGGCGGTCGCGGCCCGGGTGGCGGCGGTGGCCACCGCCGGTGATGTGGTGGTGACGATGGGCGCAGGCGATGTCACCCTGCTGGGCCGGGAGATCCTCGACGCGGTGAACGCGCGCGCCGACCGGACGGTGCAGTAGATGCCCGATCGCGAAGACCGGGAGCCCGATACCGAACCGGCGGTGGAGAACACCGCGCCCGAGGCGGAGGACACCGCGCCAGGGGCGGAGAATAGTGCGCCAGCGGCGGAGGACGCAGCGCCCGCGGATGCGGCAGCGGAACCCGAGGACGATATCGAGGGTCCGCGCCGCCGGGCACGTCGCGAGCGCGAGGAGCGGCGAGCCGCGCAGGCCCGCGCCACCGCCATCGAGCAGAATCGCCGCGAAGCCAAACGCCGGGCGTCCGGGCAGCCCGCAGAACAGCCGAAACCGAGCAACCGCGGGGTGATCCGCGGGCTCAAGGTGCTGATGTGGTCGGCGTTGATGGCGGTGCTGGCGGTCGGGGCGGGCCTGCTGCTGTACTTCACGCCGATCATGTCGGCGCGGGCGACGGTGGTCACCGGGTTGATCGCCATCACCGAGGACGAGATCCGGCAGGCCGCCGCCGTGCAGACCGGCACACCGCTGCTGCAGATCGACACCGATGCGGTGGCCGAGCGGGTGGCCTCCATCCGGCGGGTGGCCAGCGCCCGGGTGCAGCGGGAGTATCCGTCGACGCTGCGCATCACCATCGAGGAGCGAATCCCGTTGGTGGTCAAGGATTATCCAGACGGACCGCACCTTTTCGACCGGGACGGCGTGGATTTCGTGACCGGTCCACCGCCGCCCGGGCTGCCCTATATCGACACCGAGACCCCGGGGCCCGGCGATCCGGCCACCGAGGCGGCGCTCGAGGTGCTCACCTCGTTACCGCCGGAGGTCGGAGGTCAGGTCAGCCGGGTCGAGGCCCCGTCGGTCGCGGCCATCACGTTGATCCTGTTCGACGGCCGCCGGGTGGTGTGGGGCACCACCGATCGCACCCAGGAGAAGGCACTCAAGCTGGCCGCGCTGCTCACCCAGCCCGGGCAGACCTATGACGTGTCGAGTCCGGACCTGCCGACGGTCAAATAACGCAGTCGTTGTCGATGAGCGCACGAAAGAAATGTCGCGGCGCGTCGGCGCGCCTGCAGTGTTCCTGCGCCGGGTCGCCCTACCGTTCTGTTTGCGCGGAACTACTTGACATAACTCTAAGCCTATGGTTGAGGTTGAGGGTTTTGCGCACAGGAATTCACCTCAGGGCAGGAAAGGCGACCGATGACCCCCCCGCATAACTACCTCGCCGTTATCAAGGTGGTCGGCATCGGCGGCGGCGGCGTCAACGCCGTCAACCGGATGATCGAGCACGGACTCAAGGGCGTCGAGTTCATCGCCATCAACACCGACGCACAGGCGTTGTTGATGAGCGATGCCGACGTCAAGCTCGACGTCGGTCGCGACTCGACCCGCGGTCTCGGCGCCGGCGCCGACCCCGAGGTCGGCCGCAAGGCTGCCGAGGACGCCAAGGACGATATCGAGGAACTGATCCGCGGCGCGGACATGGTCTTCGTCACCGCAGGAGAGGGCGGCGGCACCGGAACCGGTGGCGCACCGGTGGTGGCCAGCATCGCTCGCAAGATGGGCGCGTTGACGGTCGGCGTCGTGACGCGGCCGTTCTCCTTCGAGGGCAAGCGCCGGTCCAACCAGGCCGAGACGGGCATCACGGCACTGCGGGAAAGCTGCGACACCCTGATCGTCATCCCCAACGATCGCCTGCTGCAGATGGGTGACGCCGCGGTCTCGCTGATGGATGCGTTCCGCAGCGCCGATGAGGTACTGCTCAACGGTGTGCAGGGCATCACCGACCTGATCACCACCCCGGGCCTCATCAACGTGGACTTCGCCGATGTCAAGGGTGTCATGAGTGGCGCAGGCACCGCGCTGATGGGCATCGGTTCGGCCCGCGGCGACGGACGTGCGCTCAAGGCCGCCGAGATCGCGATCAACTCCCCGCTGCTGGAGGCCTCGATGGAGGGCGCGCAGGGCGTGCTGCTGTCGGTCGCCGGTGGCAGCGACCTGGGCCTGTTCGAGATCAACGAGGCCGCCTCGCTGGTGCAGGAGGCCGCGCACGCCGAGGCCAACATCATCTTCGGCACCGTGATCGACGACTCGCTGGGCGATGAGGTGCGGGTCACCGTGATCGCCGCCGGTTTCGACACCTCGGGCCCGAGTCGCACACCCGTTGTGGGAGAAGGCGCGCCCTCGGTGGCGGCCGGTTCGGCGGGCAAGGTCCGGTCCAGTGTGTTCGAGCCCGCCGACGCCATGTCGGTTCCGGCCCACACCAACGGAGCGACCGTTCGGATCGGTGGTCCGGACGACGGCGGCATCTCCGATGACGACGTCGACGTGCCGCCGTTCATGCGCCACTGATCCGTCGTGCCCGTCCGGGTTCGGCGCGTGACCACCACCCGCGCGGGCGGGGTATCGGCACGGCCCTTCGACACCTTCAATCTCGGTGACCACGTCGGCGATGATCCGGCCGCGGTGGCGGCCAACCGGAAACGGCTGGCCTCGTCGATCGGGCTCGCCGAGGATGCCGTGGTCTGGATGAACCAGGTGCACTCGGCCAACGTCGCCGTGGTCGACGGCCCCCAGCCTGCTGCCTTCGACCAAACCGACGCCCTGGTGAGCGCCACCCGCGGACTGGCGCTGGCGGTGGTGACCGCCGATTGTGTGCCGGTGCTGCTCGCGGATGCGCGGGCCGGTGTCATCGGCGCCGCCCATGCCGGCCGGGTCGGCGCGCAGATCGGGATCGTGCCCCGCACCATCGAGGCGATGGCGGATCTGGGTGCGTCCGTCGGCGATATCTCGGTGCTGTTGGGTCCTGCGGTGAGCGGACGCAACTATGAAGTGCCTGCGGACATGGCCGCCGAGGTGGAAGCCGCGCTGCCGGGCAGCAGGTGTCGCACCGCCAAGGGCACTCCCGGTGTGGATATCCGCGCCGGAATTGCGCGACAGCTCACGGAATTGGGTGTGAAGTCCGTCGGTATCGATCCCCGGTGCACCGTCGAGGACACCGCATTGTTCAGTCACCGGCGCGATGCGCCGACCGGGCGACTGGCGTCATTGGTGTGGATGGAATGAGCACCCACCGCGATGTCGAATTGGCCGGGGCATTGGCCGCGGTGCGGACCAGGCTGGCGCATGCGGCCGAGGCCGCAGGCCGCAGCGTTCGCGATATCGAACTACTCCCCATCACGAAGTTCTTTCCCGCCTCCGATGTCGTCATATTGCGGCGCTGGGGGTGCACCGAATTCGGCGAGTCGCGTGAACAGGAAGCCAATCGGAAGGTCGAGACGGTGCGAGCGGCTTTTCCCGGCGACGAGATTCGCTGGCATATGGTCGGGCACATCCAGCGCAACAAGGCGCGCGCCATTGCCCGTTGGGCCTATGCCGCGCATTCGGTGGACAGCGCGCGGTTGATCGCCGCGCTGGGCGGTGGCGCCGAGCAGGAGTTGGCTGCCGGGCGCCGCACGGCGCCGCTGCGGGTGTACCTGCAGCTCAGCCTCGACGGGGATCCCGACCGCGGCGGCGTGGACGTCGGCAAGCCGGATCTGATCGACGAGCTGTGTGCCGCAACGGATGCCATCGACGCGCTGGAGTTCGCGGGTGTGATGGGTATCCCGCCGTTGGACTGGGATGCCGATGACGCCTTCGCCCGATTGCAGGCCGAGCGTGACCGGCTGCAGCAGTCCTACACGCAGCATCTGGGGCTGTCGGCGGGCATGTCCGACGACATGGAGTCCGCCGTGCGACACGGATCCACGTGTGTGCGTGTCGGAACCGCGTTGATGGGGCAACGTCCTCTAACGTCACCCTGAGTAGTCACTCCAGTCACATCTTCATCACAGACAACACAGACACAAGTCGTAAAAGGGGCAGGCGATGAGCACTCTGCACAAGGTCAAGGCCTACTTCGGTATGGCGCCGATGGACGATTATGACGACGAGTACTACGACGACGAGCGTGCGCCGCGTGCGTACCCGCGCCGCGGTGCCGACGAGCGTTTCGAGGAGGACGGCTACGGCCGTCCGGAGGGCCGCGAGCCCCGTGCCTTCGATGACCGGATCCCGGCCCGTGAGTACGACGACGTGCCCGGCGCCTACCGCGGTGGATACGGCGACGCACCCCGCTTCGAGGGTCGGCTGCGCGCACCCCGCGAGTTCGACCGCCCGGCACCGCGTTTCGCAGGCGCACCGACCCGTGGCGCCCTGGCGATGGAGCCGCGCCGGATGGCCGAACTGTTCGAGGCGGGCAGCCCACTGGCCAAGATCACCACGCTGCGCCCCAAGGATTACAGCGAGGCACGCACCATCGGCGAGCGCTTCCGCGACGGCACCCCGGTGATCATGGACCTGGTGTCGATGGACAATGCCGATGCCAAGCGCCTGGTCGATTTCGCGGCGGGCCTGGCGTTCGCGCTGCGCGGCTCCTTCGACAAGGTCGCAACCAAGGTCTTCCTGCTTTCGCCGGCCGATATCGACGTCAGCGCCGATGAGCGTCGCCGGATCGCCGAGGCCGGCTTCTACTCCTACCAGTAGAGCACCGAGCAGCAGCGACGCTGCGTCTCTCAGGTCGTCTCGGCCCGGCAGGTAGGCTGACGTCCAGGGAACGCAACACTGTCCCTCCTGCTCGAATGTCCCTTGTACCTGCCCGTCTGTGTATGCAGTAGTGAGGTCGGCTCCAGTTGTCGATGGTCTTTCAAATCCTGGGTTTTGTGCTGTTCGTGTTCTGGCTGTTGCTGATCGCCCGGGTCGTTGTCGAATTCATCCGGTCGTTCAGTCGCGACTGGCAGCCCAAGGGCGCGACGGTTGTCGTCCTTGAGCTGATCCTCTCCGTCACCGATCCGCCGGTGAAATTGCTGCGCCGGATCATCCCGCAGCTCACCATCGGCGCAGTGCGATTCGATCTGTCGATCATGGTGTTGTTGCTGGTCGCATTCATCGGTATGCAGTTGGCATTCGGTGCCGCCGCCAGCGCGACCATCTGATTGGTCCATCTGATTCGTCACTGACCCGGAATCGATCCTGAACCGACTCGTCAACGGCCCGCATGTCACGGTTACATTGAGTTTCGCTCTTAATATGAGCCTCCGGTGCAACCGTAGAGTCTGCTGTGACAGGATGGGCGCCAGTTACTTCTACTGACGCTCTACACTTCGAAACCGGTTGACGGTCCAGACTTCAAGGGGGCAGACAATGCCGCTCACTCCAGCCGACGTTCACAACGTCGCATTCAGTAAGCCGCCCATCGGCAAGCGGGGCTATAACGAGGACGAGGTAGATGCATTCCTCGACCTCGTCGAGAATGAGCTGACCAGGCTCATCGAGGAGAATGCGGACCTGCGCCAGCGGGTATCCGAGCTCGACTCGGAGCTGTCCGGCGCGCGCGCCGGCGGCGTACAGGCCACGCAGTCGATCCCGGCGTACCAGGCACCGCAGCCTGAACCCGAGCCCGAGCCGGTTCAGCCGGTGTACGAGGCACCGCAGCCGGTTGCCCCGGTGGCGCCTCCGGCACCGGTGTCCGAGGACCAGCACCTGCGTGCTGCCAAGGTGCTCAGCCTGGCTCAGGACACCGCGGACCGCCTGACCGGTACCGCCAAGGCGGAGTCCGACAAGCTGCTCGCCGATGCTCGCGCCCAGGCCGATGCCCTGGTCAGCGATGCCCGCAACACCGCGGAGACCACTGTCGCGGATGCCCGCGCCAAGGCCGACGCACTGCTCTCCGACGCCCAGACCCGCTCCGAGACGCAGCTGCGTCAGGCGCAGGAGAAGGCCGACGCACTGCAGGCCGACGCCGAACGCAAGCACTCGGAGATCATGGGCACCATCAACCAGCAGCGCACCGTGCTGGAAGGACGCCTCGAGCAGTTGCGCACCTTCGAGCGCGAGTACCGCACCCGGCTCAAGACCTACCTGGAATCTCAGCTGGAAGAGCTCGGTCAGCGCGGCTCCGCGGCGCCGGTCGATTCCGCAGCAGGTAATGAGGGCGGCGGATTCAACCAGTTCAACCGGGGTAACAACTGATCTCCCCACAACGGGCTGAGTTCGTCCCATGCTGATCATTGCGCTCGTCCTGGCCCTCATCGGCCTGGTCGCGCTGGTGGCGGCCGTCGTCACCAGCAATGAGCTGATCGCGTGGGTCTGTATCGGCGCCAGTGTCATCGGCGTCCTGCTGCTCATCGCCGACGCGTTGCGGTCCCGTCGCGACGGGGCCGATACCGACGGTGCTGACACCGATGACGAGGACGTCGACGCCGCAGTCGAAGCAGAGGAGCAGGACGTGCAGGACTACCCGGACGAGCCGACCGACTCCGAGCAGGCCGACTCCGAGACGGAGCCCGGCTCGGGAGACGCCGATACCGGCAAACCCGATACCGGAGATGACGAGGTCCCCGGCGTCACCGAGGAGCAGGACGGCGACAAGGCCGGCGGTGCGGTGGAGATCTCGCCCGATCCCGAGGAAACGCCCAAGAGCTAGCGGCGTGCCGCCAGCAGCGCGCACACCTCCTCGTCGGTGGTCTGCGTGAAATCCGCGTAGGCCGCGCCGACCGCACCGAAATCCGGCGGTGTGTGCAGGCAGACGAGTTCATCGGCTGCCCGCCCGATCCCGTGGCACGCCGTCGGCGAACCGACCGGAACCGCCACCACCACGCGGGCCGCCCCGACCGCGCGGACCGCCCGGATTGCGGCCATCATGCTCGCGCCGGTGGCGATACCGTCGTCCACCAGAACCACGGTGTGGCCGGTCAGCTCAGGTGCCTGCCGGTTGCCCCGATACGCCACTTGCCGTCGTACAAGCTCCACCGACTCCCGCTCGATGATCGCCCGGACCTGATCCTCGGTCACGTCCTGGCTGCGGATCACGTCCTCGTTGCGCACCACCGCACCGCCGGTGGCCAACGCACCCATCGCCAACTCCGGCCAGTGCGGTACGCCGAGCTTGCGGACCAGGAACACGTCGAACGGCGCCGCCAGGGCGACCGCAACCTCCCAGCCGACCGGGACACCGCCACGGGCCAGGCCCAGCACCAGGATCGAGCGATCTCCGGCAAGGTGGGACAGCGCGCCGGCCAGCGCCCGCCCGGCCTCTCGGCGGTTCCGGAAGCCGGCGGCCGTTTCTCCCATACGATCCGGGGTACCCCCACGCCGGATGAGTGCAACCAAGGGTGGCAGATAAATGGGTATCGAGTACGAGAGCGTCGTCGAACATCCGCTGGATGAAGTCTTCGCGTGGCACACCAGGCCGGGCGCCATGCGGCGACTCGTTCCGCCCTGGCAGCCGATGACGGTGGTCGCGGAGACCGATTCGCTGGCCGACGGGCAGGCGGTGCTCGGTCTGCCCGGCGGGCTGCGCTGGGTGGCCCAACACGAACCGGCCGAGTTCGACCCACCGAACCGGTTCGTCGACACCCTGTCCTCTGCCGGTCCGTCGTCCTGGCCGGCACGGGTGATCGGCACCTGGCGGCACACCCACGAGTTCGCCGAGGCCGGCTCCGGCACCCGGGTGTATGACCGCATCGACGCCGTCGTACCGGCGGCGGCGCTGCGGCCGATGTTCGTCTATCGGCACACCCAGCTCGCCGAGGATCTCGCCGCGCACCGCGCGGCCGGGCTCGCGCCGATGGTGGTCGCGATCACCGGCGCCTCCGGTCTCGTCGGTGACGCGCTGACGGCGTTCCTGAGCACCGGTGGGCATCGCGTCATCCGGCTGGTACGGGGTGAGCCGACCGGATCCGATGAGCGCCAGTGGAATCCGGACAACCCGGCACCCGACCTGCTGGCCGGGGTGGACGCCGTCGTGCATCTGGCGGGCGCCTCGATCGCCGGTCGGTTCACCGATGCGCACCGCGCCGCGATTCGGGACAGCCGTATCGAACCGACCCGCAAGCTCGCCGAGGTCGCCGCGCGCGTCGTCGACGGCCCGCGCATCTTCGTCAGTGCCTCCGCCATCGGTTACTACGGGTACGAATGCGGCGATTCGCTGCTCACCGAGGACAGTGCGCCGGGCGGCGGTTTCCTGGCCGATGTGGTTGCCGACTGGGAGGCCGCCACCGGACCGGCCGCGACCGCCGGCCTGCGCGTCGTCAACGTCCGGACCGGAGTCGTGCAGTCGGCCCGCGGCGGCACACTGCGGTTGTTGCGCCCGCTCTTCGCCGCCGGGCTCGGTGGCCGGCTGGGCGGCGGAGACCAATGGCTGTCCTGGATCGGGCTCGACGATCTGCTCGATATCTACCACCGCGCCCTCTACGACGACCGGCTGGTGGGTCCGGTCAACGCGGTCGCCCCGGAACCGGTGCGCAACACCGACTACACCGCCGCACTCGGGCGGGTGATGCACCGGCCCACCCTGCTGCCGGTGCCCTCCTTCGGTCCCAAGCTGCTGCTGGGATCCCAAGGCGCGCAAGAACTCGCCGAGGCCGATCAACGGGTGGTGCCCGCCAAACTGCAGGGTCTCGGACACGTCTTCCGGCGGCCGGAGGTCGGGGCGGCGCTGGCGCATGAGCTGGGGCACGGCTAACGCGCCGTATGCGCCAGGAACCCCTTCACCAGACGCCGGATGCGGACGGCCGCATCGTCGTGCAGTTCGGCAGTGCGCGAACGTAGTTCGTCGTGGCTGCGACCGAGCAGCGCGGCCTCGCCGGCGTCGCGGTCATCGTCGAGCCACAGTTCGAGCAGCGCCGGGTCGAGTTCGGGATGGAACTGCAGCGCGACGGCCCGGCCGAGCGTGAACGCCTGAGACGTGGACGGGGTACGAGCGATCTCGGTGGCGCCCGGCGGAAGGGTCCAGCGGTCGAAATGCCATTCGAACCAGGGGCCCGCCGGGATCAGATCGTGGTGATCGGATTCCAGTTCATACCAACCGATCTCGGGTATCTCCGAGCGGAAGACCGTGCCCCCGAAAGCCTGGGCCAGCAGCTGACCGCCGAAGCAGACGCCGAGGGTGGGAATGCCCGCATCCGCGGCGTCGCGCACCAACTGCGTCTCCGCACCCACCCAGGCGGACTTGAGGGCATCGTCGTACACCGGCCAGCGGGCGCCCAGCGGGACGATGACGTCGAAGCCGGCCGGATCGGGGAAGTCGACCTGCACCGCAGGGGTGTCGGCGCGGGATGCGGGCACCACCTCGAAGGTCTGCACGTCGTATCCGGCGTCGGTGAACGCCTCGCCGAGCATCGCCTCGGTGGCGATGGGGTCGTTGTAGAGGAACAGCACCTTGGGAGCCACGGCGGCCATTATCGCTTCGACGGGACCGGTGGCGCATCCTCGGGGGCCAGTTCGGCTCCGATCCGGCGGAACAGCGTGTCGGCCGTATTGCTGTAGTCGCCCTGTGCGTCGAACGCCTCCGGGGCGAAGGTCACCGCGACGGCTATGGAGATCTTCTCCGAGGGCAGATAGCCGGCGATCGCCGCGTACCCGCCGAACATCGGGTTCTGCAGCAACCAGTTCCCGGAGATGACGATGCCGAGGCCGTAGGTGTAACCCTGGGTCATCGGGGCGCAGGTGGTGCATCCGGGCTGGGTGTGGGTCCTGCCGCGCAGATCGGTGGAGACCATCCGGCGGTGGGACTCGGCGCTGAGCAGTTTGCCCGAGCCGATTCCGGCCGCGCCGGCTTCCATATCGTAGATGTTCGTGGTCTGGATTGCGCCGTGGGTGATGGTCCAGGACGGGTCCCAGTAGGTCGATTCCTCGTAGAACGGAATATCGGCCGGGATCTTCAGGGCTGCCCGACGCTCCGAGGTGAACGCGTGCAGCACCGGTGCGGGTATCTGCGCGGTGTCCCAGCTGGCCGTGCTGGTCAGTCCCAGTGGGCGAAGTACCTTCTCCGACAACAATGCCGCCATGCCCTTGCCGGTCGCCTTCTCCAGGGCCAGGCCGAGCAGCACGTAGTTGGTGTGCGCGTAGCTCCAGTTCGTGCCCGGCTCGTACAGCAGGGGCTGATTCACCGCGAAGCTCAGCAGTTCGTGGGTTGTCCAGCGCCGGAACGGATCTGCGTAGAGAGCATCGTTCATCGCGGTGTTGCCGATGACGTAATCGACGTAGCCGGAGGTCATCTGGGCCAGCTGCCCGAGAGTGACCCGGTCCGCGTGCGGAATCTCCGGCAGCCACGTCGAGAGCTTGTCGTCCAGGCGGATCTTGTGCTCGTCGACGAGTGTGAGCAGCAGGGTCGACACATAGGAGATCGCGACGGCCCCGTTGCGGAAATGCATATCGGGGGTGGCCGGGACGCTGGTCATCGATTCGCCGACGGCCTCGGTGAGGACCTCCTCGCCGTCCACGGTGACCCGCACGATGACGGCCTTCAGATGCGATTGGTCCATGGTGTCGCGCACGATGCGCAGCACCGCCTCGGCCCTACCGTGTTCGGCTGCCGCCTCGGGTTCGGAACCCGCACCGCTGCCGGAGGAACAGCCCGCCAGCACGGCCGCGACGAGGGTCACGGCGAACACGCGCCGGGCGACGGACATGCCCGGATCCTGGCACAGTGCGGATATCAGCGGGTGGGTTCGGCCCTGCGCTCGGCGGGGCGGTACCGGCGCTCCGGCCTGCCTACGCCGTACTGCAGGCGCAACTCCAGCACCCCGGCCGCCAGGTAGTGCTCCAGATAGCGACGTGCGCTGACCCGGGAGATGCCGACCAGGTCGGCACATTCGGCGGCCGAGACCTCATCGGCGTTGCCGACCGCGTCGAGCACGAGGCGCCCGGTCTCGGCGCCGAGCCCCTTGGGCATCGAATCTGCAGCAGCCGGTGCGTTCGCGCCGCCGAACAGCGCGTCGATCATCGACTGGTCCGCGCCGCCGTCGGCGGCCAGCGCATCGGCACGTGCGGCGAAGGCGGTCAGCTTGGCCTGCAACTGGTCGAATTCGAACGGTTTGATCAGGTAATCGGCCGCCCCGCCGTCGAGAGCGTCACGGACGGTGTCGAGCTCACGTGCCGCGGTGATCATGATGACTCCGACGTGATCGCCCTGGGCGCGCAGCCGGTGCAGCACCTCCAGGCCCGTCATATCGGGCAGGTAGACATCGAGCAGGATCAGATCGGGTTGCTGCGCGCCGGCCAGCGACAGTGCCTCGGAGCCGTTGCGGGCGACGGCAACCGGGCGGAACCCGTCGATCCGTTCCACGAAGCGCCGGTGGATCTCGGCCACCATGAAGTCGTCGTCGACGATCAGCACATCACGCACGGGCCGACTCGCTCTGTGCCCGCCCGGCGACCAGGGCCGAGTCCGGTAGTCGCACCACGAAGGACGCGCCACCCTGCGGTGCGTCGGTGATCTCGGCCTGCCCGCCGTGTTGCGCCGTCACCAGCCGGACCAGGGCCAGCCCGATACCTCGCCCGCCGGGCACGTCGGGTTTGGAGGTGACGCCGCGGGCGAACACAGACTCCCGAAGTGCCTGCGGGACACCGGGGCCCGAGTCCGTCACGGCGATCAGCAGTCCGTCGGCGTCGAGCACCCGGACGGTCACCTGTGCGCGCGGCGATCCCACCGAGACGTCGACGGCATTGTCGATGAGATTACCGAGCACGGTGATCACGTCGGTGGCCAGCGCGGGTGGCAGGGCGCGCAGATGGCTGTCGGTCTCCAGCGTCAGGGTCACCCCGCTCTCGGCGGCCAAGGATGTCTTGGCGATCAGCAGGGCGGCCACCGCGGGATCGGAGACCCGTTGGGTGACAGCATCGTTGAGCTCCGCGCGACGCCGGGTCAGGGTGCCGACGAGGTCGTGCACCGCGTCGAACTCGCCGAGCTGCACCAGCCCGGAGATGGTGTGCAACTGATTGGCGAACTCGTGGGTCTGGGCCCGCAGCGTGTCGGTGACGCTGCGGTGGGAGGACAACTGTGCCTGCAGGGCCGCCAGTTCAGTGCTGTCACGCATCGTGGTCACCGTACCGATACGCCTGCCCTGACTGCTGGCCGCGCGCCGGTTGAGGGCCAGCACGTGGCTGCGGGTGGCGATCACGACATCGTTCTCGTCGGTGGAAGTCTGGTTCGCCCGGCCACTGTCACCGGAGAGCAGGAAGTCCACCACCGACTGCTCCAGCCCGATATCGTCGGCCCGGCGGCCCACCGCGTCGGCGGTGACCCCGAGCAGTTCGAGGGCACTGTCGTTGAGCACCGTGATCACCCCCTCGGTGTTCACCGCGACGACACCCTCACGGATGCTGTGTAGCAACGCTTCCCGATGATCGGCCAGCCCGGCGATCTCGGCGACCTCCAACCCGCGGGTGTGCCGCTTGATCCGCCGGGACAGCAACCAGGAGGCGGCCATCCCCAGCACGGCGCCGAGTCCCAGGTAGACCAGCAGTCGTTCGCCGGCACCGCCGAGCAGCTCCCATACCGACGGATAGCCCTCGCTGACCGAGGCCACCGCCAGCACCTCGCCGTCGCTGGACAGGATCGGCACCTGACCGACCAAGCTGTGCGTGCCTGCCACGTCGGCATCGCCGAACCAGGCTCGGCCCTCGTCGGCGCGGCTCGGCCCCAGATCGGTCGGGGCGCCGATACGGGATGGATCCGAGGACGCCCGCACCGTGCCGTCGGGGCCGAGGATCTCCGCCAGGCTGGCACCCGACAATGCCACCGCGCGGTCGACCTCGGGGGCCAGTGTCTGCTCGGCGAACGGATCGGAATACCGTTCCCGGACGATCGGCGTCGACGCCATGTTCTCGGCGACCGCGATCATCCGCAGGCCGCGGACCTCCCGGAATTCGCTCGTCGATTGCGCCACCGACACCGCGGCGACCGCGACGAGTACCACCGCGACGACGACCAGCTGAAACACCAGGAACTGTCCGGCGAGGCTGCGGCTCCAGCTCGTGTTCTTAATGACCAATACTTCCTTTGCGTCCATATCAGTGACCTGA
>JBPPMV010000391.1:0-32187 GCA_051306235.1 Mycobacterium sp.
CCGCCGGGCCGATGTGGGCGACACGGCGATCTTGAAACGAGGAGACACAATGGCGTTGAAGCGGCTCGCGGTACTGGCCGGAGCGGGCGTAATGGCGTTGAGCATGGTGGCGTGCTCGTCCAGCGGTGGCAAGCAGGACACCGCCGGAGAGGGTGGCGGCGGCGGCACCGTCGATACTCCCCGCATGACGATCGCGATGATCACCCACGAAGTGCCCGGTGACTCCTTCTGGGACCTCATCCGCAAGGGTGCCGAGGCGGCGGCCAAGAAGGACAACGTCGAACTGCGCTACTCCAACGATCCAGAGGCACCGAACCAGGCAAACCTGGTCCAGTCCGCGATCGACAGCGGTGTCGACGGTATCGCCGTCACATTGGCCAAGCCCGACGCGATGGCGCCCGCGGTGAAGGCCGCGATCGACAAGGGTATTCCGGTGGTCGCGTTCAACTCCGGCTTCGACAACTTCAAGAGCATGGGCGTTCAGGAGTACTTCGGCCAGGACGAGAAGCTCGCAGGTATCGCGGCTGGCGAGCGTCTCAACACGGACGGCGCCAAGAAGGTCGTCTGCATCATCCAGGAGCAGGGTCAGGTAGCCCTCGAATCCCGTTGCGCCGGTGTCAAGGAAGGCTTCGGCGGCCAGACCGAGATTCTGAACGTCAACAGCAAGGACATGCCGTCGGTCGAGGCGACCATCACAGCCAAGATGCAGCAGGACCCGACGGTGGACACGTTCGTTGCGCTCGGCGCGCCGATCGCACTGACCGCAGTGCAGTCCAAGGCGAACGCGGGCAGCAACGCGAACATCGCCACCTTCGACACCAACGCCGCACTGGTGGATGCCATCCAGAACGGGGACGTGCAGTGGGCCGTCGACCAGCAGCCCTTCCTCCAGGGCTACCTGGCGATCGATGGACTCTGGCTCTACAACTCCAACAAGAACCTGATCGGCGGTGGTCAGGCGACATTGACCGGGCCGTCCTTCATCGACAAGTCCAATATCGACGCCGTGGCCGAACTGGCCAAGGGCGGAACTCGCTAGCTGCGTAGGAGAGAAGCGAACAATGGTTACTCAAGCAGACCTCGACGTCGGTGAACACAAGGTCGTCCGCGACGAACGCGTCAAGGAACGAAATCGTCTACAGCGTTTCCTGATTCGGCCCGAGATGGGCGCCGGTATCGGTGCGATCGGGATCTTCGTCGCGTTCTTCATCGTGGCGGCCCCGTTCCGCGAGGCGTCATCGCTGGCGACCGTGCTCTACGCCAGCAGCACCATCGGCATCATGGCCTGCGGCGTCGCGGTGCTGATGATCGGTGGCGAGTTTGACCTGTCGGCCGGCGTGGCGGTGACCTTCAGTTCGCTGGCGGCCTCGATGCTCGCGTTCAACCTGCACCTCAACCTGTGGGTCGGAGCGGCACTGGCTCTGGTGCTCGCGCTGGTGGTCGGCTTCTTCAACGGCTTCCTGGTGATGAAGACCAAGATCCCCAGCTTCCTGATCACCCTGAGCACCTTCTTCATGCTCGCCGGTGTCAACCTCGCCGTCACGAAACTC
Organism: Mycobacterium sp.; assembly: GCA_051306235.1. GTDB lineage: Bacteria > Actinomycetota > Actinomycetes > Mycobacteriales > Mycobacteriaceae > Mycobacterium. The sequence goes on from JBPPMV010000391.1 coordinate 1,551, forward strand.
GTCGCGGGACAGGTCGCCACCCAGAGCGTCAGCGATATGGATGGCTGGGATTCCGCGCAGAAGGTGTTCTCCTCGACGTTCACCGTGGCCGGCGTCGGGATCCGCGTCACCGTGCTCTGGTGGATCCTGTTCACCGTCGTGGCGACCTGGGTGCTGTTCAAGACAAAGATCGGCAACTGGATCTTCGCTGTCGGCGGCGACGCCGAAAGTGCCAGGGCCATCGGCATTCCGGTGACGAAGGTCAAGATCGGCCTGTTCATGTTCGTCGGGTTCTGCGCCTGGTTCGTCGGTATGCACCTGCTGTTCGCGTTCAACACCGTGCAGTCCGGTCAGGGCATCGGCAACGAGTTCTTCTACATCATCGCCGCGGTGATCGGCGGCTGTCTGCTGACCGGCGGCTACGGTACCGCGATCGGCGCGGCGATCGGCGCGTTCATCTTCGGAATGACCAACCAGGGCATCGTCTACGCGGGCTGGGACCCGGACTGGTTCAAGTTCTTCCTGGGCGGCATGCTGCTCTTCGCGGTGATCGCCAACAATGCCTTCCGTAACTACGCAGCGAAGAAGTGATCTCATGACCGCCACAGTCGAAACCCCCAACAACGAAGCTTCAGCCGATGGCCAGATGCCGCTGGTCGAGTTGCGCAACGTCGGGAAGTCCTACGGCAATATCACCGCGCTCAAGGACATCAGTCTGCGGGTGTATCCCGGTCAGGTGACCGGCATCCTCGGTGACAACGGCGCGGGCAAATCGACACTGATCAAGATCATCGCCGGACTGCATCAGCAGACCGAGGGTGAACTGCTCGTCGACGGTGAGGCGACGAAGTTCTCGTCGCCCGCCGATGCGCTGGGCAAGGGCATCGCCACGGTGTATCAGAACCTCGCCGTGGTGCCGCTGATGCCGGTGTGGCGTAACTTCTTCCTCGGCCAGGAGGTCCGGAAGAAGTCGTTCCCGTTTTCGCTGGACGCCAACGCGATGCGGGCCACCACACTGACCGAACTGTCGAAGATGGGTATCGAATTGCCCGATGTCGATGCCCCGATCGGTTCGCTGTCCGGTGGCCAGCGACAGTGCGTCGCGATCGCGCGGGCAGTGTTCTTCGGGGCGCGGGTGCTCATCCTCGACGAGCCGACCGCCGCGCTCGGCGTCAAGCAGTCCGGGGTGGTGCTGAAGTACATCACCGCCGCCAAGGATGCCGGGTTCGGTGTCGTGTTCATCACGCACAACCCGCACCACGCGCACATGGTCGGAGACCATTTCGTCCTGCTCAACCGTGGACGCCAGAAGCTGGACTGCGCGTACGACGAGATCTCGCTGGAGCACCTCACCCAGCAGATGGCGGGCGGTGACGAGCTCGAGGCACTCAGTCACGAGCTGGGCCGTAAGTAGTTCTCAGACAAGCGATATGGTCGTTACCCGCCGTGGCGGGGAGCGGCCATTTCGCGTATCCCGGTCCATCAGGGAATGCGCGCGGCCGTCCTGCGCAGCGTCGCGGCGTCCTGCCCCGGCGGTGCGCCGAACAACCGGCGATACTCGCGGGTGAACTGCGACGGACTGTCATAGCCGACCCGATGCCCGATCCCCGCGATATCGCCACGCTGGGCGATCAGCAGCGACCGCGCCTGCTGTAGGCGGATGCGCTTCTGGAACTGCAACGGGCTCATCGCGGTGACGGCGCGAAAGCGCCGGTGAAACGCCGAGACGCTCATCCCGCACATTCTTGCCAGGTCGTCCATGCGGACGGGTTCGGCATAGTTGTCCCGTAACCAGCCGATGGCGACGGTCAGTTGTGCGAGATCGCTGTCAGCCAGCCCGATCTGGCGCACCATGTGCGCGTGCGGCCCGGTGAGCAACCGCCACAGGATCTCCTGCTCGATCAGCGGAGCCAGCACCGGTGCATCGGCCGGTTGCTCCACCAGCCTCAGCAGCCTGCGCACCGCGTCGAGCAAGCCGGCATCGGCCCGCCCGGTGGCCATTGCCACCCCGGCCGGGCCGGTCGCTTTCCGGGCCGGTGCCTGCAACAGCAGCGCCGCGACGGCGGCCGGGCGCAGCACCAGTCCCATCGCCAGCGACGGCTGGGTCGGTCCGGTGTCGAGGTAGTCACCGGTGACGGGGAGGTTGGCCGTCACGATCAGGCATTCCCCGGCTCGGTACTCGAAGGCCTGGTCACCGAGGAGCAGTCGCTTACCGCCCTGGGCCATCAGGACCAGGAGCGGCTCGGTCAGCGAATAGTCCGGTGCCGCAGACCCGGTCACCCTCGACATCAGCAGGCCGTCGATCGGCGTCCGCATGTCCGGGCGGGCGTGCGCCGCGATGAGGGTGCGGATCTCGTCGAGGGTGTCCGGTGCGCCACGCATGAGGCCAGCCAATCACGGATATGAACGATCAGGGCAAAATAAGCAGGATTGTGCAATCACGCGCGCTGATCGGTCTACCGATCGAGAGGTCGGCCGAGTGTGATGGAACCATCCAATTCGCCTCGTAAGGGAGAAGTTTCATGTCGCTCGACAGCTATGTCACCCTCGGTCGGTCCGGTCTGCGGGTCAGCCCGTTCGCGCTCGGAGCCATGACGTTCGGAGAGGATTCAGGTGCGGCCGGCACCGGTGTCGAGGAATCGGAACGCATCCTGGCCGGCTACCTGGAGCGGGGCGGCAATTTCATCGACACCGCGAACTTCTATACCAACGGGCATTCGGAGAAGATCCTGGGCGACTACTTCGCGCGGCGTCCCGGCGGCCGCCAACACGTGGTGCTGGCATCGAAGTTCTTCGCCAACCTCCATCCGGGGGATCCGAACGGCGGTGGCGCCGGGCGGTCGTCCATCCTCGCGCAACTGCAACAGAGCCTGCGCCGGTTGCAGACCGACTACCTCGACGTCTACTGGCTGCACAACTGGGACCGGCACACCCCGATCGAGGAGACCATGCGGACCCTCGACGATTTGGTCCGCGCCGGCACCATCCGCTATATCGGGTTCTCCAACACGCCGGCCTGGGTCACCGCGCAGGCGCAGACCATGGCGCTGTTGCGGGGTTGGACGCCACTGGTTGCGCTGCAGGTCGAGTATTCGCTGCTGGCCCGGACGGTGGAGGGCGAACTGGCACCGCTGGCGGCCGATCAGGGTATGGCGCTGGTGCCGTGGAGTCCGCTGAAGAACGGCTTCCTGTCCGGGAAATACCGCCGCGGCACCGAGGTGCAGGATTCGGCGCGCACCGCCTATGTCGGCGGACCCGATGATGCCGAATACACGGTCATCGAAACAGTCGCCGATATCGCCGATGAACTCGAAACCACCTCGGCGGCAGTCGCGCTGGCGTGGCTGCGGGGGCGCGCCGGCACGGTGGTGCCCATCATCGGGGCGCGCCGACTCGCCCACCTGGAGGCCAACCTGGCCGGCCTGGACATCACGCTGCTACCCGATCAGGTGCAGCGCCTCGACGAGGTGTCCGCGCCGAGCCTGAACTACCCGGCGGACCTCAACGGTGGAATGCGGGCAATGCTGCAGTTCGCCGGTACCACCGTCGACGGTCAACGGTCCGGGGTCTACCCGCCGCTGCTGGCGAGCGATATCCGGTACTGATCAGCTGAAGGCCGCGCGGAACGCCGTGAGTGCATCCACGTCGTCGCCTGCCGCGTAGCCCTCAAGGCCGATGGTGCCGCGATAACCGATATCGCGCAGAGCCTTTGCGATCGCCGGGTAGTAGATCTCGCCCGTTCCCGGTTGACACCTGCCCGGCACGTCGGCCACCTGGATCTCGCCGATGGCCGCTCCGCAGCGGCGGACCAGCTCGATCAGGTTCCCCTCGCCGATCTGCGCGTGGTAGAGGTCGAGCATCATTCTGATGTTCGGGTGTCCGACCCCCTCGATCAGCGCAAGCGTGTCCTTGGCACGCGCCAGCGGCACCCCGGGATGGTCGACGATCGTGTTGAGGTTCTCCACGCAGAACGTGACCCCAGACGAGGCACCGAGTTCGCCCAACCGCTCCAGGGTGCGAAGCGCCGTCGTCCACATCGCGCCGGTTGCCCGCATGCGCGGACGGGCCGGCAGGCCGTCGACCAGTTCGGCGGTGTGCAGGTTCAGGCGGGTCACCCCCAGCGTCTCAGCGGCCTTGATGCTCAGCTCGGCGGTGCGGACGACCTCGTCGGCGGTCTGCGGGTCGATCAGGTCACCGTGCAGGTACCCGGTCATCGACGTGAACTTCGCGCCCGTTGCGGCCAGCGCACCGAGGTCCTTGTCGTGCCAGCTCCATATCTCGGCCGCGAAGCCGAGGTCGTGGATGCGTCGGACCCGCTCGGTGATCGGCAGGTCGGTGAACACCATCTCGGCGCTGACGGCCAGTTCGAAATCGCTCATGAGTGCACCGCCGCCGCCAGTGCGACCGGGGCGCCGGTGCGGACGGATTCGGCTGCCGCCAGGGCGATCTCCAGCGCGACGCGGGCGTCGTGGCCGGTGACCGACGGTGTCCTCCCGGTCCGTACGGCCTCGGTGAAATGCGCGAACTGGGCGACGTAGGCGTCGGCGAAGAGTTCGGTGTTGAGTCGGCCCGCCTCGGCGGGTTCGCGCCCGGCCAGCAGCACGCCCTCGGAGCCGAAGATCTCACCGCGGACGTCGTATCCGTAGACGGCCTGGAAGCTGGCCTCGGCGGTGCCGAACGCGCCGTTGTCGAAGCGCAGTTGCACAACCGAGGTGTCCAGGTACCCGGCTTCGGCGAACTGCGGGTGGATCAATGCCGCAGCCTGGGCGTACACCCCGGTGACCCGTGCGCCGGGGTTCAGCCAGCACAGCGTGTCGAAATCGTGGATCAGGGTCTCGTTGAAGATCGTCCACGGCTTGACGCGTGCGGCGACCTCGGCGGAGATGCCCGGATCGCGGGTCAGCGAGCGCAGCATCTGTGGGGTGCCGATGGCGCCGGACGCAATGGCCGCGTGTGCGGCGGCGAAATCGGTGGCGAAGCGGCGGTTGAACCCGACCTGCAGCGCCACACCGGCGCCGGCTGCCGCGGCGATGGCACGGTCGGCATCCTCGAGGGTGAGCGCCATCGGCTTCTCGCAGAACACGTGCTTGCCGGCGTTCGCGGCGGCCACCACCAGCTCGGTGTGCGTGGCGGCCGGTGAGCTGATGGCCACCGCGTCGATATCGGGGTCGGCGATGAGTTGCAGCGGGTCGGCGTACGCACGGGGAGCGCCGAGTGGGGCAAGCGAGGATAGAACTGACTGTGCCGCTTCGATATTCGGGTCGGCAACCGCACTGAGTTCGGCGCCGGGAACCCGGCGTGCCAGCGATTCGGCGTGGAAGCGGCCGATCCAGCCGGTTCCGATGAGTCCGAAGCGAAGGGGAGCGGACATCGCGCATTCCTTATCTGTGGTTCGTCTACTAGAACGTTCTAGTCCAGGAAAGTAAAGCCGGTCCGGACCGGTTGCGTCAACACCCGGACTAGAACGTTCTAGACTTGCGGCCGTGCGCGACAGACCGACCCTGCAGGACGTGGCCGAGAAGGCCGGCGTCTCACGTGCGCTGGTGTCCATCGTCATGCGGGACGCACCAGGAGCCGGCAGTGACACCCGGGCGCGGGTACGGTCCGCCGCAGCGGAATTGGGTTACCGGCCCGATCAGCGGGCCAGGCTGCTGCGTGCCCAACGCAGCAACCTGCTTGGCGTGGTGTTCACCGCTGGCCAGGAGTTCCACGCCGGGCTGGTCGACGGCATCTACCGGGCGGCCGAGGCGCACGGCTACGACGTGCTGCTCAGCTGCGTCACCCCGCATCACCGCGAGCAGCACGCGGTGCGGACGCTGCTCGACGACCGGTGTGAGGCGCTGCTCCTGATCGGCAGTGCGCTGACGGCAGGTGAACTGGGTGCGCTCGACGCCCGGCTGCCGGTCATCGCGATGGCCCGCAAGGTGCGTGGGGTGGATGCGGTCCGCAGCGATGACGCCGCCGGCGCCGAGCTGGCCGTGGATCATCTCGCCGGCCTGGGGCACCGAGCAGTGACCTACCTGGATGGCGGGCGTGCCCCCGGCGCCGCCGAGCGACGCGTCGGCCTTCGCCGAGCGGTACGGCACGCGGATATCGCACTGACACTGGCCGATGGCGGTCTGACCGAGCGAGAGGGCGCCGCCGCGGCGACACGGATGCTCGACGACGGAAAAGCTCTGCCCACCGCCGTGTTCGCCTTCAACGACCGGTGCGCGCTCGGGTTCGTCGACGTGTTGATCCGGGCCGGCCGGACCGTTCCCGGTGACGTCTCCGTCGTCGGGTTCGACGACAGCCCGCTGGCGGGTCTGGCGCACGTCGACCTGACGACCGTGGGCCAGGACGCCCACCGGTTGGCCGACCTGGCCGTGACCCGCGCCATCGCGCGCATCGAGCATCCCGAAACCGAACTTCTCGATACCGCGTGCGCTCCACGGCTGGTGGTACGGGGTTCGACCGCAGCGCCGCGGGGGTGAGGGGTGTAGGCCAGGGGATCATCGGGTACCAGGACACGATGAGCACCCAGACCCTCAAGAACGAAGACGCGGGACCGAAGACCGTCAGCCGCAGTGTCCAGGTGTCCGCGCCGGCCGCGACGCTGTTCGCGTTGATCGTCGACCCGCATCGTCACCACGAGATCGACGGTTCCGGCACGGTCCGCGACACCGAGGTCAAGGGACCGCATCACCTCGGTGTGGGCGATAAGTTCACCGTCGGGATGACCCAGTTCGGCCTGCCGTACAAGATCACCTCCACGGCCACCGCGGTCGAGGAGAATCGCCTTGTCGAATGGCAGCACCCGCTGGGCCACCGCTGGCGCTGGGAACTCGCCGAGGTGAGCCCCAATACGACGAAGGTGACCGAGACGTTCGACTATTCATCGGCCAAGGTGCCATTCGTCATCGAACTTCTCGGCATGCAGAAGCAGAACGCCAGCGGTATCGAATCGACCCTGACGGCACTCGCCGACCGCTATCACGTGCAGTAGCTACCGCGGATCCAGGCCGGCAGCCCGGTACGCCGCGTCCACCAGCGCCATATTGGCCACCGCGTCATCGGTGCCGAGTGGAAGCGGGGTGCCGTGCTGCACATGGGCGGCAAAGGCTTCCAGCTGATAGCTGTAGGACGCCCGGGTGCCGTGCTGTTCCACCGCGGTTCCGGTCGGCGTGCTCAGCGTCAACCGGTCGTCCTGGCTGGGCCGGATGAAATCGTGCACCAGCGCCTCGCCGGTGCTGCCGACGAGGCGCAGGGTGAATGAATACTCAGGTGCGGTCATCGAATTGGTCGACAGTCCGGTGGCACCACCGGGGAACGCGAGTTCGACATCGCAGCTTGCGTCGACGCCGGGTGTGCGCAACTCGGCCCGTGCGTCGGTGATTGACGGGTCACCACCAAGGCCCAGCCGGCCCAGGGTGCGCATGATGTGCAGCCCGTAACAGCCAAGATCCATCAATGCCCCGCCGGCGAGTTCCAGTGACCAGCGCGGATCGTCGGGCCCGGGTTCGGGCATCGCCATCCGCGCCTCGACCCGACGGATCTCGCCGAGCGCGCCATCGGCGGCGAGCTGGAACGCCCGCTGGGTCACCGGGTGGAAGAAGTAGTGAAATCCTTCCATCACGGTGACACCTGCCGAGTCGGCGGCCTGCGCCACCTCAACGGCCTCGGATCGATCACGGGCGAAAGGCTTTTCGCTGAGCACCGGTTTGCCCGCCGCAATGGCCGCGAGGTTCCACGGTGCATGCAGAGAATTGGCCAGCGGGTTGTAGACCGCGTCGACCTCGGGATCGTCGATGACGTCCTGGTAGGACTCGTGTACCCGCTCCACGCCGTACTTCTGCGCGAACGCCTCGGCGCGGGATCGGTCGCGTGCCGCGACCGCCACGAGCCGGTGCCCGAGTTCGGCGGCCGGGCCGACGATTGCGGACTCGGCGATCCGGGATGCGCCGAGGACTCCGATGCGTAGGCTCACGCGACGGTGATGCCGGTGAGGAAGTCGACGCTGGCCCGCACATCGGCCAGCGGTCCCTCGCCGGTCGGTGCGTCGGCCAGGATGGTGTCCTGTTCCATCACGAACCAGCCGTCGAAGCCGTTGTCGCGCAACACCGAAACGATCCCTGCGATATCGACATCGCCGGTGCCCAGTGGTGTGTACATCCCGGCCTTGACGGCATCGGTGTAGCTGAGTTCGCCGGACTGCACCTTGGCTGCCAGTGCGGCGTCGACATCCTTGAGATGCGTGTGGGCGATGCGCTGCGGTACCGCCTTGGCAAGCTCAAGGGGGTCGGTGCCGCCGATGAGCAGGTGTCCGGTGTCCAGGCACAGCGGAATCGACGACCCGGCCAACACCCGATCCACCTCGGCGCGGGTCTCCACGGTCGTGCCGACATGCGGATGCAGCACCGCGATCAGGCCCCGCTCGGCGACGATGCCGGCCAGCCGGTCGAGATTGGCCAGCAGTGTCACCCACTGCGATTCGTCGAGTACCGGACGGGAGTCGTAGCCGTCGGCGCCGGTGGCGGCGGCCAGCACCACCACACCCGCGCCTGCGGCGACCAGCGAGTCCAGCGGTCCGGCGAGGTCATCGGCCGGATCGTGGTCGGGCTTGTGCAGCACCACGGGCACGAACCCGCCCACGCAGGCCAGGCCGTGCTGTGCCAGAACGGCTTTCAACTCGTCGGTGTCGGTCGGCAGGAAGCCCTCTGGGCCCAGTTCGGTCGCGGTCAGCCCGACACCGCGCATCTCGGCGAGCACCTGCTCGGGGTCCAGCTGGTATCCCCAGCCGGGGACCTCACAGACACCCCACGAGATCGGGGCTCCCGCGATCTTGATTCCCCGGTCGCTGCGCTCCTGCCCGCCGGTCTTGATGCTCGTGCTCGTGCTCATGCGTTGCTTATCTCCTTTTTAACCGACTCAAGTGCTACCGGGGCACCCCGGCGCAGGGACTCGGTGGCGGCCTCGGCCAGCCAGGCCACCTCGACGGCGTCGGCCACCGTGGCGCCACGAACCGGTCCGCCCTTGGCAACCTCGACGAACCCGGCCAGTTCGGTGCGGAACGCTTCGGTGAAGCGGTCCATGAAGAAATTGTGCGAAGGTCCGGTCGGGAACTCGTTGCGAGGGTCCATGTTCCGCACCGGTGCGCCCTGATCCCAACCGGCGGCGACGCTGTCGTCGAAACCGTGTACCTCGAGCCGGCAGTCGTAACCGCGGGCGTTGTAGCGGGCATTGGAGACCACGCCGAGTGCGCCACCGTCGAATCGCACCACCACGGCGGCGGTGTCCACATCGCCGTACTCGGTGAACAGCGGATCGCCCTGGACGGTTCCGGTGGCGTACACCTCGACGGCGCGCTGCCCGGTGATCCAGTTCAGGATGTCGAAATCGTGTACTGCGCAGTCGCGGAAGATGCCGCCGGAGCCCTTGATGTAGTCCATCGGCGGGGGAGCGGGATCCATCGTGGTGCTGCGCACGGTGTGCAGGGTGCCCAACGAGCCCGCGTCGACGGCGGCCTTGGCGGCGGCGAACGCCGCATCGAAGCGGCGCTGGTAGCCGACCTGCACGGGCACACCGGACTTGAGGATCACCTCAGCGACACGGGCACTCTCGACAGCCGTCGAGGCGATCGGCTTCTCGCAGAAGGTCGGGATGCCGCGCTCAACGGCTGCCAGCGTCAGTTCGGCGTGTGCCGGGGTGGCCGCGGCCACCACCACACCGTCGATACCCGAGGACAGCAGTTCGGCGACCGAGCCGACAGCCTTCGCGCCGTGCTTGGCGGCGACGGCGGCCGTCACGTCGGCACGCTCGTCGGTGATCACCAACCCGTCGACACCGGCGAGGCCGGAAAGGGTTTCGGTGTGGAAAGCGCCGATGCGGCCCAGTCCGATCACGCCGATGGTGGTCATGGGATTCTCCGTTCGTTCTGTGCGTCGAGTGCGATGTCGAGTGCGGTGCGGTCCAGTCCGTCGGCCAGGGCGGCCAGGACGGTGTCGACCTGACTGGGCGGGGCCAGGCTGCCGATGGGCTGGTCACGGTCGAGGTTGGTCGGGAAGGCGTAGCCCTCCGCGGTGGCGTTGACGACGTTGGCCAGTTCGGCGTCCGAGCGTCCGGCGCGCTGCATCTCCAGCAGTGCCGGGTAGACGGCCTTCACCATGGCCGTGCGGTCCAGCGATTCCATGGCGCGGCCGAACGGGGACGATATCTGCAGCAGGTTGGCCATCCGGCTGATATCGGCCGAGGTGTTCGAGCCCGCGCCGTGATAGAGCGCCGGGTTGAAGAACACCGCGTCACCTTTGCGCAGCGGAACCTGGACGTGATTCTCGGCGAAGAACTCGATGAATTCCGGCCGGTAGAAGGCTATGTAACCGGCCTCGAACCGTTGCGAGTACGGCAGCAGCATGGTCGGGCCGCTTTCCAGCGGCATATCGCAGTGCGCCACCGCGCCCTGCAGGGTCAGCGCGGCCGACATCCGGTGCAGGTGCGCCGGGTAGTGCGCCAGCTGGTCGGTGTCGGCGAAACCCAGGTGGTAGTCGCGGTGCGGAACCTGTGCCGCGCCACCAGGATTGACGACATTGACCTGTGAGGTGACCTGGTAGCGCGGGCCGAGCCACGCCTGTGACACCAGTGCCAGGGTGTCCGCGGCGTAGTAGTGCGCGTACACCTCGGGGGAGTGCAGGGCGAGCTTCTGTGCGGCATTCCAGATGCGATCGTTGGCGCCGGCCTTGCCGAAGTGGTCGCCGGCCGCGGCACCATCGGCGCGTTGGGCGGCGATGATGTCGTCGAATGCCGCCGACGCACGGTCGAGGACGTCATGGTCGAACGCGCCCTCGAAGATCATCACGCCGGGCCCGTCGGTCAGCGCCCGGATCAGCTCGGACTGCAACGCGCGCCGGTCGGCGCCGGCGATTGCCGCGGCCGAGTAGACCAGTACGTTGCGCTGCACATCGGTGGCGTGCGGATAGTCGGCGAGGTCGGTGTCGCGCAGCACCTGGGTGCGGAACTCGCCGAGATCGCAATCGGATTCGGTGATCCAGCCGGCGCCGGTTGCAGTGAGTGATGCGGACATGACCGTTAGTCTTGCTGTGATACCGACCGCAATCAACAGCAGAAAACCATCAAAAACGCCTCACAGTCCGCCGCTCGCGGGAAGGGGGACCGCACGATGCACCGCTACAAGGTCCGCGAGATCGCCCAGCAGTCCGGTCTCAGCGAAGCGACCGTGGACCGCGTCCTCAACGACCGGCCCGGGGTGCGGGAGAACACCCGTGCCGAGGTGATGCAGGCCATCGCGGACCTGGACAAGCAGCGAGCACAGTTGCGGCTCAACGGCCGTCGCTATCTGATCGACGTGGTGATGCAGACCCCGCGACGGTTCTCCGATGCGTTCCGGGCCGCGGTCGAGGCCGAGCTGCCCGCCTTCGCGCCAGCCGCACTGCGAGCCCGGTTTCACCTCTGGGAGTCGGGTTCGGCCGCCGAGATGGTGGCACAGCTGGACCGCATCAAAGGCAGCCACGGTGTCATCCTTAAGGCGCAGGACGAACCCCAGGTCGCCGAGGCCGTGGACCGGCTGGTCGCCTCCGGAGTGCCGGTGGTGACCTATTCCACCGATGTCGCCAACAGTGCCCGCTGCGCCTATGTCGGCATCGACAACCACGGCGCGGGGCTGACCGCGGCGTTCCTGGTGGATCAGTGGTTGGGGAATCTGCCATCGGGTGTGTTGATCACGTTGAGCCGCACAGTATTTCGCGGAGAAGGGGAGCGCGAGGTCGGGTTCCGGGCGGGGCTGCGGGGCACCGGACGCGATATCGTGGAGATCAGCGACAGCGACGGTATCGATGCCACCACCGAACATCTGGTGCTCGATGCGCTCAGCCGCCATCCCGGTGTCGAGGCGGTCTATTCACCCGGCGGCGGTAACAGCGCCACCGTGCGGGCGTTCGAGCGATTGGGACGGGTCTGCAGGGTTTTCATCGCCCATGACCTCGATGTGGACAATCGCAGGCTGCTGCGCGAGGGCAAGCTGTCGGTGGTGCTGCACAACGATCTGCGCGCCGATGCGCGGCTGGCGATGCGGGCCATTCTGCAGCAGCACCGGGCGTTGCCCGAGGAGCCGGTGCGCCCCACCCCGATTCAGGTCGTCACACCGTTCAACCTGCCCTGATGAGACTCGGCCGGGCACTGGAGCGGCTGTGGAATCGCTGAAAGGGTGCGACGCCGACTACCATTTCGCCGGATAACCGTGTCGACACGTACCGACGACAGGACAAACTTCAAGCGGGGAGATTGATCGATGTCGCCAGAGCTCGTCCCGGGCGTGACCGTGCTGGGAAACCTGGCGATCGACGTCATCAACGGTGCCCCGCCCAGCCCGGGCGGCTGCGCCTCGTTCGCCGGTGTGGCGCTGGAGTCCGCTCCCGGCACCACCCACATCGTGGCGATGGGCGAGGAGAAGCACCACGAACTCTTCGATCCGGTGCTGGAGCGGTTCGGGTCCCTGGTGCGTCTGCTGCCGTCGGACCGCACCAGTGGATTCAGCCTGGACTATGACGACACCGATCACCGGCACATGGGCGTCCAGGCGATCGGCCCGGTGTGGACGCCCGCCGATATCGACACCGATGACCCCCGCACCACCTGGATCCACCTGGCCCCGCTGTTGCGCACCGACTTCCCGGCCGCGACGCTGGCCCATCTGGCGGCGCGTGGTCACCGGATCGCCTATGACGGGCAGGGCCTGGTGCGCGCCGACCGCGTCGGCCCGCTGGCGCTGGACCGGCACTTCTCCCGGGATCTGCTGCGTCACCTCGATGTGCTGAAGCTGGCCGAGGATGAGGCCGTCATCGTCGCCGACGGCGCGTTCGACCTCTCGACGGCCACGGCGCTCGGCGTACCCGAGATCCTGGTGACCTACGGATCCGAGGGCTGCGACATCTATAAGGACGGCACCGTCGAGCGCGTCCCGGCCGCGTGGCGGGTGATGGATGTGCAGACGACGGGTGCCGGCGATATGTTCACCGCCTCCTACGTCGCGCACCGGGCATCGGGGGCCGACCCCCGGCGCGCGGTCGAGGTCGCCAGCGAGCTCGTCGCCCGCGAATTGCAGAAGCGGGTTCACGCCGGTCTGTCCCCGGCGTAAGCGCTGGTCGAAACATCAAACTTGACACCCGTCAAGTTCGACCTGCAGAGTGCTACTGCACGGTAACCAGATCCTTAGAGAATGACATTCTCCAAAAGTGACGAAGACCACACGGGGTGGGGAACTCGTTCTACTTCACGCCCCTGAACTGCCAATTCATCGTGACGAAACCCGCGTGTCGGCGTCTCGTCTGGCAATGGTCACCCTAAGAGAAGTGCCATACTGGTTACCGGTAGTGACACCAAAAGTTTTTGACGCAAACGCCCTCCCGGATGAAGCACGGCTCGCGAGGGTGTGGAAGGCAGGAAGTCGTGGGTCAGAACGGCACAACGGGGACTCCCCGGCAGAAGCTGGAAAAGGTAGTCATCCGCTTCGCCGGTGACTCCGGTGACGGTATGCAGCTCACCGGTGACCGGTTCACCACCGAGGCCGCCCTGTTCGGCAACGACCTTGCCACCCAACCGAATTACCCCGCAGAGATCCGCGCACCACAGGGCACCCTGCCCGGTGTGTCGTCGTTCCAGATCCAGATTGCGGACTACGACATCCTGACCGCCGGTGACCGTCCCGATGTGCTCGTCGCGATGAATCCTGCCGCATTGAAGGCGAATGTGGGAGACCTACCTCGCGGCGGGCTGATCATCGCCAACTCCGACGAGTTCACCAAGCGAAACCTCGCCAAGGTCGGCTACGACGCCAACCCGTTGGAGACCGAGGAGCTGTCCGACTACGTCGTGCAGGCCGTCGCCATGACCACCCTCACCCTGGGGGCCGTCGAGGCGATCGGCGCCACCAAGAAGGACGGCCAGCGGGCCAAGAACATGTTCGCGCTCGGCCTGCTGTCCTGGATGTACGGCCGTGAGCTGGAGGCCAGCGAAGTCTTCATCCGGGATAAGTTCGCCCGTAAGCCCGAAATCGCCGAGGCCAATGTGCTGGCGCTGAAGGCCGGCTGGAATTACGGCGAGACCACCGAGGCGTTCGCCGTCACCTACGAGGTGGCCCCGGCCAAGCTGAAGTCCGGCGACTACCGCCAGATCTCGGGCAACACGGCGCTGGCCTACGGCATCGTGGCGGCCGGTCAACTGGGCGATATCCAGGTGGTGCTCGGTACGTACCCGATCACACCGGCCTCGGACATCCTGCACGAGCTGTCGAAGTACAAGCACTTCAACGTGCTGACCTTCCAGGCGGAGGACGAGATCGCCGGTATCGGTGCGGCCATCGGCGCCTCCTACGGCGGCGCCCTCGGTGTCACCAGCACCTCGGGTCCGGGTGTATCGCTGAAGTCCGAGGCCATCGGCCTCGCGGTCATGACGGAGCTACCGCTGCTCGTCATCGATGTGCAGCGTGGCGGCCCGTCGACCGGGCTGCCGACCAAGACCGAGCAGGCCGACCTGCTGCAGGCGCTCTACGGCCGCAACGGCGAATCGCCGGTCGCGGTGCTGGCGCCGTGCTCCCCGTCGGATTGCTTCGATGTCGCGGTGGAGGCCGTTCGGATCGCCATCACCTATCACACCCCGGTGATCATTCTGTCCGACGGCGCGATCGCCAATGGTTCCGAGCCGTGGCGCATCCCGGACATCACCACCTACGACTCGATCGAGCACACCTTCGCCAAGACCGGTGAGCCGTTCGAGCCCTATGCCCGGGACCCGGAGACACTGGCACGCCAGTTCGCCATCCCCGGCACGCCGGGTCTGGAGCACCGCATCGGCGGGCTTGAGTCGGCCAACGGTTCGGGCAACATCTCCTATGAACCCAAGAACCACGACCTGATGGTCCGGCTGCGTCAGCTCAAGATCGACGGCATCAAGGTGCCCGATCTCGAGGTCGACGACCCGACCGGCGATGCCGAGCTGTTGCTGCTCGGATGGGGCAGCTCGTACGGCCCGATCGGTGAAGCCTGCCGTCGCGCCCGCCGGAACGGCATCAAGGTGGCACACGCACAGGTGCGCTATCTCAATCCCTTCCCGGCGAATCTCGAGGAGGTGCTGCGGCGCTACCCGAAGGTGGTCGTGCCGGAGATGAACCTCGGCCAGCTGGCACTGCTGCTCCGCGGCAAGTTTCTGGTCGATGTGCAGTCGGTGACCAAGGTCGAAGGCATGGCGTTCCTCGCCGACGAGGTCGAGAGCATCATCGACTCGGCGCTGGACGGAACGTTGCGTGAGAAGGAAACTGACAAGGCAAAGTTCGCGCGGCTGGCAGCAGCCACCGTTGATACTGGTGTGGGAGCAAATGCATGACTGACCTGATCGGATCCGATCTGGGCCTCACCGAGGCGAGTCTGAGCAAGACCGCCCTGGTGCCGACCACGGACCAGCCGCAGAAGGGCAAGGATTTCACCAGCGACCAGGAGGTCCGCTGGTGCCCGGGTTGCGGTGACTACGTCATCCTCAACACGATCCGTAACTTCCTCCCGGAGCTCGGTCTGCGACGCGAGAACATCGCGTTCGTCAGCGGGATCGGCTGCTCCAGCCGTTTCCCGTATTACCTGGAGACCTACGGCTTCCACTCGATCCACGGCCGCGCCCCGACCATCGCCACCGGCCTCGCGCTGGCCCGCGAGGATCTGTCGGTGTGGGTTGTCACCGGTGACGGCGATTCGCTGTCGATCGGCGGTAACCACCTGATCCATGCGCTGCGCCGCAACATCAACATCACCATCCTGTTGTTCAACAACCGGATCTACGGCCTGACCAAGGGCCAGTACTCACCGACCTCCGAGGTCGGCAAGGTCACCAAGTCCACCCCGATGGGCTCGGTCGATTACCCGTTCAACCCGGTGTCGCTGGCGCTGGGCGCCGAGGCCACCTTCGTCGGGCGCGCGCTGGATTCCGACCGTAAGGGCCTGACCGAGGTGCTGCGCGGTGCCGCCGCGCATCGCGGTGCCGCACTCGTCGAGATCATGCAGGACTGCCCGATCTTCAACGACGGTTCCTTCGACGCGCTGCGCAAGGAAGGCGCCGAGGACCGGCTGATCAACGTCACCCACGGCGAGCCGATCACCTTCGGTGCCGACGGCGAGTACGCAGTCGTCAAGTCCGGCTTCGGCCTGGAGGTCGCCAAGACCGCCGATGTGCCCGCGGATCAGATCGTCGTGCACGACGCCACGATTGATGACCCGGCCTACGCCTTCGCGCTGTCGCGGCTGTCCGAGCAGAATCTCGATCACATGGTGATGGGGATCTTCCGCCAGGTGAGCAAGCCGACCTACGACGATGCGGCGCGGGCCCAGATCACCGCCGCTCGCGAAGCCAAATCGCACGACACGGCCGCACTGCAATCGCTGCTTCGCGGCAAGGACACCTGGTCGGTCGACTAACGTCACCGGGGTGAGCGCACCCCACACACCTCCGCTGGCGGCAGTGGTGCTGGCGGGCGGTGCATCGCGGCGAATGGGTCGTGACAAGGCCACCCTGGTGGTGGCCGGCACGACCCTGGTGGAGCGGGTGGTGACCACGGTCGGTTCCCGGTGTACACCGGTCTTTGTCGTCGCCGCGCCGGGGCAACAGTTGCCCGCGCTGTCCGCGGAGATTCTGCGTGACGAGGTCCGTGGCGTCGGCCCATTGCTGGCGATGGCGCTCGGACTGCGCGCCGCCGCGGCCGCGGGCCTGGAGCACGCATTCGTCTGCGCGGTGGACATGCCGCACCTCACCGCAGAGTTCATTGCTGAGTTGAGTGATCCCGCCGTCCTCTCGGCGGCCGACGTGGTGTTGCCCTGGGACGGCCGCGATCATTATCTGGCCGGCATTTACCGGACCGCCCTCGCGGTGCGAGCCGACGAATTGGTGGCCGCCGGCGAGCGCAGCATGCGGGCGCTGGTGGATACCTGCGACACCCAGCGGATCGTGATGGAGCAGCGCCGGGAGCTGACGAACGTCAACACCCCACAGGATCTGGACTGACCGCGCACGTACATTTCTGGTCAGGCGCTCAGCAAATACGACAATTACGACACCAAATCCGCTGAATTCATCCCGTGCCTACTTTATCCGCTTCTATAACGTTCAAATAACGTGCACCGAATTGATTGCGCATTGCGCTGCCATGTTGGATTTTGATACCCGAATTATCCGTGCGCTGTCCGTAATTGGTTGTGTCACAGTTGATCTGAGATGGTTGGTGTCCGGTCCTCAATGCCGTTCGGAAGCAGCCGCATTCGGGGGATTCGGCATGCGCGGTGGTATCGCGGGCGCACCGACAAAGGTCACCCGGGGAGCTGTCCGGCACGGATACCGGACGGCTAGGGGGTGCCGTGAATCTGCGACGAGATGTAGCTCCGTGATCACGAAAGCCGTTGTTACGAACTGTATTTGATCGACTCTGCGGCGTGGGTCGGCGAATCGGGCTGCGCCGCACTGCGGTTGCGCATGCATCAGCGTCATGTGCGAAAGGTGTTCCACAGCAGCACTATTGCTGACAGTATCGGGGTGACGCGCGCGCGACCCGCTCAGCGAACTCCTATCGCCGCGGCGGCCGATTTGGGGTGTGTAGGCAGGCTCAAATCGGGGAACCCATGCGTCAGCACTGGGACGACGCGCGATATTGGTGGTCCAGCTCACAAAAACCCTGTGATCTGCCTCACCGAAAAGGCCTCGACCTGCAATTAAGGGTTGATCGTGGAATTCCGCGCTGACCTGCGTCGTCTCCGCATACACGCACCGTGATCATCCTGTGATCTGAATGCGACTCGTTCGACATTGAAGTGACTTCGTCTTGCGTTTTTTGTACGTTCATTTCAACTCCAGAACCGGAGCAAATAACTACATAACCAAGAACCTGCGTGTGAGTGGGCCGACGACGGACGAGATCCGTCGGGCAATCGGATGTGTCATCCGGTGAGACGTCATGTGTCTCCACTGTCGTGCCTGACCGAGATGGCACGCCCCAAAATTCTGCACCTGAGTATTCAGGCATTTCGTCCGCGTTCGCGCGGGTGCTCTATGGCGCGCGCTTGGCGAGAGGATTGACGTTGAAGAACATCCGCAAAACGATCGGTATGGCCACCTTTGCCGGGGCGATCGCTGTTGCTCCGCTGGCTATGGCCACAGGTACCGCACATGCGGACTCCGTGAACTGGGATGCCGTCGCGGCCTGTGAGTCGGGCGGCAACTGGGCGATCAACACCGGTAACGGCTACTACGGTGGCCTGCAGTTCACGATGGGCACCTGGAGCTCCAACGGTGGGTCGGGTGCACCGCACTCCGCCAGCCGTGAGGAGCAGATTCGGGTCGCGGAGAATGTCCTGCAGAGCCAGGGCATCGGCGCATGGCCGTCCTGTGGCGGCCGGGGCTGACGCTTCGTATCAAACGCACGCCAATGGCGCCGGGCTTTCCGCTCGGCGCCATTGTTTTCTCATAAACACCGCTAATACGCACCTATCTCATAAGAAACTGTTAAAACTTCCGCCCCGTCCGTAACAGGTGATGCCGATCACCCGAAACACCGGATAACCGCGTCGCAAGAACGCTTCACACTTGATTCGCGGCCCTCGTGTCACCGGTCGGGGAAGGACCGCAAATGAAGAACATCCGAGTCGCCATCAAGAAGATCCTGACGAAGAGCCTCTGGGTGGCCGCCGCGACCGGCGCGCTCTCGGTGGCGCCGATGGCCATATCGGCCACCGCCAGTGCCGACAGCGTCAATTGGGACGCCATCGCACAGTGCGAGTCGGGCGGAAACTGGGGCATCAACACCGGCAACGGTCACTTCGGTGGGCTGCAGTTCAAGCAGGCGACCTGGAGCGCCAACGGCGGGGCCGGATCGCCGGCACGGGCTTCGCGCTCCGAGCAGATTCGCGTCGCCGAGAACGTGCTGCGCACCCAGGGTCTCGGCGCCTGGCCCAAGTGCGGTCCGCGCGGCGCCTCGCCGGCCGTCTTCAGCACCCCGAACACCGCCGTCCCGGCGACCACCCCCGCGGCCGTCGGCTGCCAGGCCATCCGCGGTGGCGCGGTGCTGGGCATCTTCGACTTCCGCAAGATGTGCACCGCCATGCAGACCGCTGCCGCGGCTTTCCAGCCCCGCTGACGTCAGCCGGTCGGCAGGACGAACGCAGACCGCCCGGCGACCGAGGCCAGATGCCGCGCCAGGAGCGCCTCCGGAATCAGGGCTGATGCCCTGCTCGCGGCGGCGCCCAGTACAACCGGCCGCATATTGATGATCCGGCCGATGGTCCGGGATTCGGCGACCAGGCCACGCACCCGTCGACGACGGAACGTCGCGAAGCGCGCGAACGCCGCGGACAGATCGGTCCCCCCGCCGGCCAGCGCGGCGAGGATCGCCGCATCCTCCAGACCCTGGCAGCCGCCCTGGCCCAGATGCGGGCGCATCGGGTGGGCGGCATCGCCGACGATCACCGCGCGGTCCCGCGCCCAACAGGCGGCCGGGGCGCGGTCGTAGAGATCGTTCCGCAGCACCGCTGACGGGTCGGTGGCCGCCAGCAGGCTGGGAATCGGCTCCGGCCAGTCTCCGAAGACCCGGCACAGGTGCGGGTGCTCGCCCCCCGGCGCCGCCCGACCCGGCGGTACCCGCTGGGTCGCGAACCAGTAGGTGAGTTCGGTGATCTTTCCCGTCGCTTCGCTCGCCCCAGTGCTCATTTTCCCCGTCGCTTCGCTCGCCTGGAGTGGCACGTGACCCACCTCCAACCCCGGGCCCATGGTTTCCCCGGCCAGATCGGGATCCAGTGCGTACCTGGCGATTCCCCGCCAGGCGGTGTAGCCGGCGTACGTGCGAGATAGCTCACCGTTGAGATGGCGTGCCACCATCGAATCGACCCCGTCAGCACCCACCACGGCATCGGCGGTGGTCTCGGTGCCGTCGGACAGGGTGATTCGCGCCCTCTCACCCGAAACCTCAAGGGATGTGGCGGAAAGGCCGTGAGCGATGGTCCCCGGGGGGAGAGCGCCGGCCAGGATGGCGGTGAGGTCGGCGCGATGGATGATGACGAGCGGTTCGCCCAGCGCGCGCACCATCCTGTCGGCGGCCGGCCTGCGCAGCCAGCGGCCGTCGTACCAGCGGACCGCGCCCGCGCTGACCCTGCCGCCGGCGCCCCGTACCTGATCGCCGAGACCGATGGCGTCCAAGGCGGCCAAGGCGTTGGGCCAGATGCTGATGCCTGCGCCGACCGCCGCATCTGTGGTGCTGCGCTGCTCGATCACCGAGACCTCATACCCGGCGCGCCGCAGTGCGACGGCGGTGGCAAGGCCGGCGATACCCGCGCCGATCACCATGATGCGCTGGGACATGGCTCCGACAGTATCGGGCGTCTCGTCAACCAGACGAGACAGTCAGGTCACACGCCCGAAACGCGCTTTTGGTTTCCTGAACGGCAACACCGTCAACCCCTGGTGACCACGGAAGGGCTCATGCGACCTGACCTCGAGCTGACAAGTGTGCCCGGCTGGGCGATCGCCTCCGCCCTTCCAGCTGCGGACCTGACGGGCAGATCCTGGACGATCATCGCCTTTGGACCCCGGGCGGCCGACGTCGCGCGGGACTGGGTTGCCCAGATCGCCGCGGCGGGGCGCGAATCGGCGGTGCGGCGCTACGAGCTGGCCGAATGGGATGACCTCGGAGAGGGGCCCGCGGCATTACGGGCCGATCTCGCCGGTGCGCGCGTGGGCTGGCGGCTGATGATGGCCGGCCCGGCCGACGCCTGCCTGGGGCTGCGCGGGGTCGCGACGATACTCGGAATCGCCGAGGATGAGATGACGATCGCCACCACCGATGTCGGCTCGCGTGCGGTGCACTGCGTGCACTGCGGTGCCGTGACCCGTGCCCGGGTGCAGCTCGACGAGGTGTTACCGTGCCAAGCGTGCGGGCGTAAACTGCTTGTCTATCATCATGTTTCGCGTCATTCCGGGGCGTACATGGGCTTCATGGTGGACGCCGAGGAGCCCGTCGGGTTGTCCTCGTGAACACCCTCAAACTGGTCGTGGCCGCGGTCGACGACACGGTCGGTGGTATCCGCACCCTGACCCTGGCCGACCCCGAGGGCGCACCGCTACCGTCGTTCACCCCGGGCAGTCACATCGTGGTGGAATGCGGTGGCCGGGCCAACGCGTACTCGCTGACCGGGGACGGCAATGCGCCTGCGTCCTATGTGATCTCGGTGCTGCGCTGTGATGACGGCGCAGGAGGCTCGCGCTGGATCCACGAGCAGCTTGCGCTGGGTGACACCGTGGCGGCCGGTCCGCCGCGCAGCGCGTTCGCGCCGGTGCTGCGCGCCCGTAGGCATCTGCTCGTCGCCGCAGGCATCGGCATCACCCCGATGGTGTCGCATCTGCGCAGCGCTCAGTTGTGGGGACGCGAGGCACATCTGCTCTACATTCACCGCGCCGGCCGCGGCGCCTATCTCGATACCGTCGCCCAGCTCAGCGAGCACACCTCGGTCCACACAAACCGGGACGCGTTCACGGCCGAGCTGATCGCCGGCCTCGCCGACCAACCCTTCGGCACGCACCTGTACGTCTGCGGGCCGGCCTCGTTCATCGAGTACGTCACCGCCGCGGCCACCGAGCTGGGCTGGCCGGGCAGCCGGATCCATCTCGAGCACTTCGGATCCGATGCGCTCGACCCGGGTGAGCCCTTCGCGGCGCGGATCGCCTCCACCGGAGAGGAATTCACCGTCGATTCGGGGGTGTCGCTGCTGGAAGAGTTGGAGCGCCGCGGATTCGAGGTGCCCAATCTGTGTCGCCGCGGCGTATGCGGTGAGTGTCGGCTCCCGGTGTCGGCCGGCGCGATCACCCACCGGGATCTGTACCTGAGTGACACCGAGAAGCAGGCCGGTGATGCGCTGATGGCCTGCGTATCCCGTGGCCGCGACCAAACCCTGGAGGTAGCCCTGTGATCTCGACGCCCGATCTGATCCACACGTTTCCGTTCCCGTTCGCCGCCGACACGTATCGCTACAGCACCAATGTCGAGCCCGCAGGCTCGCCGGTGTCCACCCCGGTCGGACGCTGGGGTGAGCGGGTCGTCGACGTCGACAGTGAGTACGAGCACGAATTGGCCGAGCGAGCAGCCATTCTCGCCGCCGATCCCACCCGCAGTGCGGTGCTGCCACATATGCGTCCGGCGTGTTGGGACACCATGCTGACCCTGATGCGCGAGCTTGCGGCCGCGTACCCCGACACCATGTCCCTGAACCGTCATGGTGCGGGTTGGCGGTGGCGCAACCACAGGTTGGGTATCGAGCAGGACTTCGTCCTGGGCGATGAGAGCACGCTGCCTGCCGAACCGCTGGCCTATATCGCAGGCCAGGTGCAGGAGGACATCGTGCTGCTCGACCAGCGCGACGGAGACCTGTTCGGCGACGCGGGGGTGGTCACCTTCGCCGCGGACTGGTCGTTCGGTTTCGACGTGGGTATGACGTTCCTGGAGATCCACGGGCCGGTGCCCCGGCTGCGCGCGACCGGCGTCATCACCCGCGCCCGGGAGTTCCTGATGCGGTTGCAGCCCGGCGAGACGTACCGGCGCACCAATTGGACGCTGACCATCGGCCGCCGCCTTGATGTCTCGACCGAGCTGTACCACGAGTGGGGCCCGGATCGCACCACCATCCATGACGTCACCGACGAGGAGTTCGGTCGGATGGTGCATCTGCGCGTGGAGGTGCAGCATCTGATCCGGCTGCCGGAGTCGGGCTCCATCTGTTTCCTGATCCGGACCTACATGCTGCCGCTGGCCGATATCGCCGCCGTCGAGGCGTGGCGGGTACGCGCCGCGGCCGTGCTGGCCGAACTGCCTGAGGACATCGCCGACTACAAGGGAATCATCGGCTACCGCGACCGCGCGGTGCAGTGGTTGCGCGCCTGAGGCTGATACGGAAATCGCCCGAATCCTTTCGGATTCGGGCGATTTCCACATCGTGAGTCAGTAGGGAGTCGGCTCTCCCTCTACAACCGGGCCGGGTTCCACCGGCTTGTGCTCGATGATCGCCCGGTACGCGGCGTTCTCGTGCTGGATCATCCGGACGAAGAAGCCGATGAACAGCACTACCGCGAGGATGAACACGATCCAGACGCCGAGCGAGTATCCGCCGAAGGTGAAAACCACGCCGGCTTCGTCATAGCTGTCGATGGGACTGAACATTTACTTGACCTCCTCGGTGACCACCAGGACGGCGCCGTTGGTACGCATCGCGGTGATCGGGATGCCTTCCGGGTACGGCGTGGCCGGCACCTCGCTCAGATCCAGGCCCTGCTCCTCGACCTCCGGCGGAATGCGCAGCAGACCAACCTTCTTCAGGCCCAGCGAGACCAGATAGGCCGGGATGAAGCCGAGAGCGGCGAACACCACCGCGCCGACCGCCTGACCCCAGAAGGAGACGGACGGGTTGCCGTCGGTGTTCGGGTAGCCCGAGAGGAAGACACCGGCCATCAGGACCGAGTACAGACCGATGCCACCGTGCACGGAGACCGCGCCGACCACATCGTCGATCTTGAACTTCTCCAACAGCTTTCCGATGAACGGCGCGAGAGCGCCGGCGCCCAGTGCGACTATGAAGCCCAGCGCAGGGTGGTACAGATCCATCCCGGCTGCCACGCCGATGACGCCGCACAGACCACCGGAGATGGTCCAGAACGGTTCACCCCGCGATGTGACATAGGCGCCGATGATGCCGCCGGCCAGGCCCATCAGGGTGTTGAAGGCGAAGGCGCTCAGCGTCGTCGGGCTTCCGTAGATGGTGGCGTAGCCGCTCGGGCCGTAGATGACACAGCCCATCAGGAAGCCGAAGAAGCCGGTGAAGATCAGCATCAGTCCGACCATGGTCAGTGGCAGGTTGTGCGGGCGGATGGTCACCGCTGTGCCGTCGGGCAGGAAGCGTCCGATGCGCGGTCCGAGGTTGATCAGGATGCCCAGCGTCGCGAAACCGGCGATCATGTGCACGCAACCGGCCGCACCGACATCGTGGAAGCCGAGCTTGGTGAGCATCCAACCGGCGCCGTGCCACCCCCAGGCTGCGCCGATGATCCACGTGACCGATCCCACCATGACGGTGAGCACCAGAAACCCGCTGGTCCGAATGCGTTCCAGCACAGCGCCCGACATGATCGAACCGGTCGTCGCCGCGAACAGTGCGAAGGCCCCCCAGAAGATGCCGCTCGCCGGGTCCTGGACGTTCGGGCCCATATTGTCGCTCCAGGGGAGCGCAGCCCTTGCGGCATCTGTCATCTCGATGAAGCCGCTGGGCATCGCGTTGTAGAGGAACCAGCCGACGAAGAAGAAGGACGCGACGATGGTGGCGAAGGCCAGCAGGTTTTTCATCGCCGTGGCAAGCACGTTCTTCGAGCGGGAGGCGCCCACTTCGTAGGCGAGGAAGCCCGCGTGGATGAGCATCATCAACGCGATGGACATCCAGTAGAAGAACTCGTTGTTGACGGACGCCATCGTCGAGAGGGCGTCCTCCACTTCAGGTGTCAAGGGATCCTCCGCCGATCGTTTTGGGGGTGTTGGGGCCGTGCGTTTAATGGCAGTGGCCTTGAGGTACTGACGGTGTACCGAATAGAAACTAACTGCGGGATTATGTCCCGGCTGTGATGGTGGGTTAAATCCACGTGAATCCCTGCCACGCGCCGTGTTACGGCCGACTGTGGGGTTCCTGTCCCGGAACGTTGTGATCGGCGGCATGGCGCACCGATGACACGGGGTAGTCACCGAGGTTCTGTGACCGGGCATCCGCATTACGGTGGTGCCATGACCCCGTTCCATGATCTGGATGCCTACCTCGCACTGCCCCGGGTCGCGGGTTTGGCCGTCGCCCCACGCGGTGACCGATTGGTCACCACGGTCAGCGAACTCAACCATGACCGCACCGAATATGTCACGGCGATATGGGAATTGGACCCAGCAGGCGTGCGTCCCGCCCGCCGGCTGACTCAGGGCGTCACGGGGGAGTCCGCTCCGGAGTTCACCGCCGACGGCGATCTGTTGTTCGTGGCGGTGCGGGCCCGGCCAGGCGAGGACGAACCGCCGCCCGCGCTGTGGCGGCTGCCCGGAGCCGGCGGGGAGGCGGTCGAGGAACGGTCACTGCCCGGTGGGGTCGCCGCCGTGCACACCGCGTCGAGCGCCTCGACCGCGGTCATCACCGCGCCGCTGCTGTCCGGGGCAACCGGTCTGGACGAGGACAAGCGGCTGCGCGCGCTGCGCAAGGACAACAAGGTCTCGGCGATCCTGCACACCGGGTACCCGGTGCGGCATTGGGATCACGATCTGGGCCCCGACCAACCGCACCTGCTCTGGGCGGCAGCCGACGGCCTGCGGGACCTGACGCCGGCCCCCGGTGGCGCGCTGCGCGATGCGGACCTGGATGTGAGTCCCGACGGCAGCTTCGTGGTCACCGCCTGGAATGACGCGGGGCCCGGAGCCTCGCTACGTTCACGCATCGTGCGCATCGATACCGTCACCGGTGGGCACACCATCGTCGCCGACGATCCCGGGGCAGATCTGGGTCAGCCCGTGGTCTCCGCGGACGGACGTCGGGTGGCGTTCCTGCGTGAGACGATCTCGACACCGACCCAGGCGCCGCGGATCACGCTGTGCTGGATGGTGTTCGGGGAAGACTGGGTGGAGATCGACGACTGGGATCGTTGGCCGTCCTCGGTGCGGTGGTCCGCGGACGGCTCCCGGTTGATCGTCACGGCCGACGACGGCGGCCGGTGCCCGGTGTTCGCGGTGGACCCGCAGACGGCCATCGTGACCAGGCTGACCGCCGACGACCACACCTACAGTGACGTGCGGCCCGCGCCGGGCGGGGTCATCTTCGCTTTGCGCAGTTCCTATCTCGCCCCACAGCACCCGGTCCGTATCGATCCCGACGGAACGGTCACGGTGCTGCCGTGTGTCGAGAATCCCGAGCTGCCAGGAACTCTCGAAGAAGTGACCATCGTGGCTCCCGATGGGGCGACTGTCCGGTCGTGGTTGGTGCTGCCCGAGGGGGACGAGGAAGCGCCATTGTTGTTGTGGATCCACGGTGGACCGCTGGGCAGCTGGAACGCCTGGCACTGGCGGTGGAACCCATGGCTGTTGGCCGCCGGCGGTTACGCCGTCCTGCTCCCCGACCCGGCCCTGTCCACCGGTTACGGCCAGGCCTTCATCCAACGCGGGTGGGGAGCCTGGGGCGAGGCGCCCTATACCGACCTGATGGCCGCCACCGACGCTGCATGCGCACATCCGCGCGTCGATGCGTCGCGGACCGCGGCGATGGGTGGATCCTTCGGTGGCTATATGGCCAACTGGATCGCCGGGCACACCGATCGATTCGAAGCGATCGTCACGCACGCGAGCCTGTGGGCGCTCGACCAGTTCGGCCCCACCACCGACGGTGCCTACTGGTGGGTGCGGGAGATGACCGAACAGATGACCCAGCGCAACTCGCCGCACCACCACGTGGCGAGTATCCGGACGCCGATGCTGGTCATCCACGGTGACAAGGACTATCGCGTGCCCATCGGCGAGGGTCTGCGGCTGTGGTACGAGCTGTTGAGTCAATCCGGCCTGCCCGCCGATGACGACGGGACGAGCGCCCACCAGTTCCTGTATTTCCCCTCCGAGGGGCATTGGGTCGCGGCGCCCCAGCACACCAAGATCTGGTATCAGGTCATCACCGCATTCCTGGACAACCATCTGTTTGGTCGGGAGGTAGGTCTGCCGGAACTCCTCGGGTAGCTTCGGGACCCATGACCTCCTCGCAGCGGGAATTCGACATCGTTCTGTACGGCGCCACCGGGTTCGCCGGCAAGCTCACCGCGCAGTACCTGGCCAAGGCGGGCGGCACGGCGCGCATCGCGCTGGCCGGGCGGTCGCTGGTCAAGGTCCGCGACGTCCGGGACACCCTCGGTCCCGACGCGCAGTCCTGGCCGCTGATCGAGGCCGACACCGCCCAACCGTCAACGCTGGCGGATATGGCGGCGCGCACCCAGGTAGTCATCACCACCGTCGGGCCGTACACGAAGTACGGCCTGCCGCTGGTGCAGGCATGCGTGGCGGCAGGCACCGATTACGCCGACCTGACCGGTGAGACGCTGTTCATCCGGGACAGTGCCGAGCAGTTCCACAAGCAGGCCGTCGACACCGGTTCGCGCATCGTGCACTCCTGCGGATTCGATTCCGTGCCATCGGATATCACTGTCTACGCACTACACGACAGGGTGCGCAGGGACGGCGCCGGTGAGCTCGCCGAGACCAACCTGGTGCTGCGTTCCTTCGCCGGTGGCGTCTCCGGTGGCACCGTCGCCTCGATGACGGAGTTCATGCGGACCGCCGCGGACAACCCGCAGTCGCGCACCGACCTGGAAGATCCCTACACACTGACCACCGATCGCGGCGCCGAGCCGGAGCTGGGCCATCAATCCGACAACCCGTGGCGCCGTGGTCGTGAGATCGCCCCCGAACTCGACGGCATCTGGACCGCAGCCTTCGCCATGGCGGCGCCCAACTCGCGCATCGTGCGGCGCAGCAACGCCCTGCTGGACTGGTCGTACGGGCGGACGTTCCGGTACTCCGAGCAGATGAGTGTCGGTTCGTCGGTGGTCGCGCCGGTGGCCGCCGCGTTGGAGACGGCGGTCAGCGTCGCGGCGTTCGGACTGGGCACCCGCTATATCAACAAGGTGCCCCAGGGCCTGCTCGATCGCGTGCTGCCCAAGCCCGGCACCGGGCCCAGCGAACGTACTCGTGAGAAGGGGCATTACCGCGCCGAGACGTACACCACGACCACCACCGGAGCCCGGTACCGGGCCACGATCGCGCAGCAGGGCGATCCCGGTTACAAGGCCACCGCGGTGCTGTTGGGGGAGTGCGGCCTGGCGCTGGCGCTCGACCGCGACCGGCTGTCGGATCTGCGCGGCGTGCTGACACCGGCCGCCGCGATGGGTGACGCGCTGCTCACCCGGCTGCCCGCCGCCGGGGTCACCCTGGAGACCGCCCGCCTCGATTGATCCGGGCCGTGTGAGTCGGGCCGCGCCGAATACCTGTGGACCGTGATCAGACTGGGCTAGGGTCCATTTCGGGGTACCTGACATCGACGAAGGTGAGTGGAAATGGCCGGTCTGGACGAACTTTTCGCGCAAATACCGGTGCAGGAAATCGCGGCCAAACTCGGGGCGGATCAAGGCGAGGTGAACAACGCCATCCGGACGCTGGTGCCGGCGCTGGTCGGTGGCCTGCAGGCCAACGTCCAGGCCGATGACATCGACTCGACCGATCTGGAGGCAGCGGTCGGGACGCAGGCGAAGAGCGGTCTGCTCGACGGCGGGGTGAAGGTCGACGATGTCGACGCCGGCGAGGGCGACAAGATCGTCGCCAACATCTTCGGTGGCAACGACAGCAACTCGGTCGCCTCGGCACTGGCGGGCACCGGTGCCGGTAGCGGCGACCTGATCAAGAAGCTGTTGCCGATCCTGGCTCCTATCGTGCTGGCCTATATCGGCAAACAGTTCGCAGGCAACAACTCCGCGCCATCGCAGCCGCAGGCCGCACCGTCTGGCGGTGGGCTCGGCGACGTGCTCGGCAGCATCCTCGGCGGCTCGGGTGGCGGCGGTAACAACCCACTGGGCAGCATCCTGGGCAGCGTGCTCGGCGGCGGCTCCGGCGGCCAGAGCGGCAACCAGGGCAACATCATCGGCGACATCCTGGGTGGGCTGCTCGGCGGGAAGAAGTAGCCCCTCCGAGTCTGCTCGCGGGGTCTTCCTAGAATGGCCAGGTGACCGACAGCCCGCAGGACCGTGCCGATGCCCTCCCCAAGTCTTGGGAGCCTGGCGCGGTAGAGAGCGAGCTGTACCAGGGCTGGGTCGACGCCGGATACTTCAGCGCCGACCCGAGCAGTGACAAGCCGGCCTACTCAATCGTGCTGCCGCCGCCGAATGTGACCGGCAGCCTGCACATGGGCCATGCCCTCGACCACACGCTCATGGATGCCCTGACCCGCCGCCGGCGGATGCAGGGTTATGAGGTGCTGTGGCTGCCGGGGATGGACCATGCCGGTATCGCGACCCAGTCTGTCGTCGAGAAGCAGCTCGCGATCGACGGTAAGACCAAAGAGGATTTCGGTCGCGAACTGTTCATCGACAAGGTGTGGGACTGGAAGCGTGAATCCGGTGGCACCATCGGCGGACAGATGCGCCGCCTCGGTGACGGGGTGGACTGGAGCCGCGACCGGTTCACCATGGACGACGGGTTGTCCCGCGCGGTGCGCACCATCTTCAAACGGCTCTACGACGCCGGGTTGATCTATCAGGCCGAACGGCTGGTCAACTGGTCGCCGGTGCTGCAGACCGCCATCAGCGATCTCGAGGTCAAATACGAGGACGTCGAGGGCGAGCTGGTGTCGTTCCGGTACGGCTCGATGAACGATGACGAGCCGCATCTGGTCGTCGCGACCACCCGGTTGGAGACCATGCTCGGGGACACCGCGATCGCGGTGCATCCCGATGACGAGCGCTACCGCGCCCTGGTCGGCCAGTCGCTGGCGCACCCGTTCCTGGATCGTCAGATCATCGTGGTGGCCGACGGGCACGTCGACCCCGAATTCGGCACCGGCGCAGTCAAGGTCACCCCCGCCCATGATCCGAACGACTTCGAGATCGGGGTGCGGCACAACCTGTCCATGCCGTCCATCCTCGACACCAGCGGTGCCATCACCGCTACCGGCACCCGGTTCGACGGGATGGACCGGTTCGAGGCACGGGTGGCGGTGCGGGAGGCGCTGGCCGCCGAGGGGCGCATCGTCGCCGAGAAGCGCCCGTACCTGCACAGCGTCGGGCACTCCGAACGCAGCGGTGAGCCCATCGAACCGCGGCTGAGCCTGCAGTGGTGGGTGAAGGTCGAATCGTTGGCCAAGGCTGCCGGGGACGCAGTGCGCAACGGCGACACCGTGATTCATCCCGCCAGCCTGGAACCGCGCTGGTTCGCCTGGGTGGACAACATGCACGACTGGACCATTTCGCGCCAGCTGTGGTGGGGCCACCGCATCCCGATCTGGCACGGGCCTGACGGGCAGCAGGTGTGTCTCGGGCCGGATGAGACCCCGCCCGAGGGCTGGGAACAGGATCCCGACGTCCTGGACACCTGGTTCTCCTCGGCGCTGTGGCCGTTCTCGACGATGGGGTGGCCGGACCGCACGCCCGAACTTGAGAAGTTCTATCCGACAAGCGTTCTGGTCACCGGCTACGACATCCTGTTCTTCTGGGTGGCGCGCATGATGATGTTCGGCACCTTCGTGTCCGGCGATGACACGGTGCCCGATGCGGAGAACGGCAGGCCTCAGGTCCCGTTCGAGAACGTCTTCCTGCACGGTCTGATCCGCGATGAGTTCGGCCGGAAGATGAGCAAGTCGAAGGGTAACGGTATCGACCCGCTGGACTGGGTGGAGAAGTTCGGCGCGGACGCCCTGCGCTTCACCCTTGCCCGCGGTGCCAGCCCGGGCGGTGATCTGTCCATCGGTGAGGATCACGCCAGGGCCTCGCGCAACTTCGCCACCAAGATCTTCAACGCCACCAAGTTCGCGTTGATGAACGGTGCCGCAGTCGGCCCACT
>JBPPMV010000392.1:0-5101 GCA_051306235.1 Mycobacterium sp.
CAGAACCGAAGAGGCTCAGCAGATCTGGGCGCAACGCGCCCCGATCGAGCGGTCCTTCTTCTTCGTCGCGATGGCGACGCTGCGGGTCCATGCGGCGGTCGCCGTCGGCGATCTCGCCGTCGCGACCGACACCGCCGCCGAGCTGCTGCCGTACTCCGGGCGCTTCGCCGGCCTCGACAACGGGACATTGCTCACCGGTCCGGTGGACGCCGCGCTGGCCGCCGTCGCCGAGGCCACCGGCGACACCGCGGCTGCGGTGCGCTACCGGCGGGCCGCCGCCGAGTTGACCGAGCGGCTCGCCGCGCAGGCGACTGATCTCCTGCGCCGAATGTGAAGGCGATGGTGCTCCGCAAGCGGATTCGAACCATCGTCTTCACGTTCGGCGGGCAGCAGCCCTAGCCGAACACCGCACGCTCGAACCGCTTGTGCCGCCGGGCAAGAAGCCTCAGCAGCAGCATCAGCGGCTTCGGCACGCCGGCGGCCAGGGTGTCGCGTTCGGTATCGGTGGCGACGGCGAGAATCCGCGGCCCCTCGAAGGACAACCGTCCGGTGCGCCGAGCGGCCCTCTCCACCGCCTCCCAGTCCTGGACCGACACATGGCGGCGGATCACCGGGAACAGCTCGCGCTCCTCGTCGGCGATATGCGCCTCCAGCAGCCGGTGCAGATCGGCCAGGCCCGCGGCCAGCGGCCGGGCCATCTCGGGGTCACCGCTACGCCCGAACGCCGCGGCGTTCACCCGCAGTCGGTCCAACCGCGGATCCAGTGCGGCGTGGTCCTCGGTCAGCTCCGTCAGGTCGACGAAGTCACCGGCCGAGGCGGCGATGACCGGCCACAGCACATCGTCCTCCATCGTGTGGTGGTGATGGATCGACTCACACATCAGGTCGACATAGCGGGCGACGGCCTTGGCCCGCCGGTGCCCGCAGGGCAGCCTGCGCTGGGCGACGGCGGTGGTCAGGTCAGCCAGCCGGCGGGTATCGGTGACCATCGCGCGGTGGGTCAGGGTGATCCCGCTCAGGTCGGGGTCCGGATCGCCGGGGCGGCGAATGTTGACGGCGGGTTGGCTGGATCGTGCGGAGCTGTTCATGTCGGCAACCTTGTCCCGGGTCACTTGCGGACAACTTGTGACGGGCTTGCGCCGACGACGAGACACCGACGCCGGGAGTAGGACAGGATGGTGTGATGGTGGCCAATCCGCGAGCCGGTCAGCCGGCTCAACCCGAAGATCTCGTCGACCTCGCGCATCTGGTCACCGCTTACTACACGGTGCAACCCGATCCCGACGACGTCGCACAGCAGGTGGTGTTCGGGACGTCCGGGCACCGCGGTTCGGCGCTGGACGGGGCGTTCAACGAGGCCCACATCCTGGCCACCACGCAGGCCATCGTCGAGTACCGCGCCGCGCAGGGCACCACCGGTCCGTTGTTCATCGGCCGGGACACCCACGCGTTGAGCGAGCCGGCGTGGGCGTCCGCGCTGGAGGTGCTCGCCGCCAACGATGTCGTTGCGATGATCGACGCCGCGGACCGCTACACCCCGACACCGGCGGTCAGCCACGCCATCCTGACGTTCAACCGGGGCCGCGACACCGATCTGGCCGACGGGATCGTCGTCACCCCGTCGCACAATCCGCCCCGCGACGGTGGTTTCAAGTACAACCCGCCCAACGGCGGGCCTGCTGACAGCGATGCCACCAGCGTGATCGCCAAGCGCGCCAACGATATTCTGCGCGAAGGCATCCGTGCGGTGAAGCGGGTACCGCTGTCGCGGGCCCTGCAGTTGGCACAGCGCCACGACTATCTCAACGCCTATGTGCAGGACCTGCCGAATGTCGTCGACCTGCACGCCATCCGGGCACAGGGGGTGCGCATCGGCGCCGATCCGCTCGGCGGGGCCAGCGTCGACTACTGGGGTGCGATCGCCGAGACCCACAATCTGAACCTGACGGTTGTCAACCCACTGGTCGATGCGACCTGGCGGTTCATGACGCTGGACACCGACGGCAAGATCCGGATGGACTGCAGCTCGCCGAACGCGATGGCATCACTGATCGGCAAAATCGGCGAGTACCAGATCGCCACGGGCAATGACGCCGACTCCGACCGGCACGGCATCGTCACCCCCGATGGCGGACTGATGAACCCGAACCACTACCTGGCGGTCGCCATCGACTACCTCTACACCCACCGTCCGAACTGGCCGGGCAGCACCGCGGTCGGCAAGACGGCGGTGAGCAGTTCGATCATCGACCGGGTCGTCGGCGGGCTCGGGCGTGAACTGGTCGAGGTGCCCGTCGGGTTCAAATGGTTCGTCGACGGATTGATCAGCGGGGCAATCGGTTTCGGCGGCGAGGAGAGCGCGGGCGCATCGTTCCTGCGCACCGACGGCTCAACCTGGACGACCGACAAGGACGGCATCATCCTGGCGTTGCTGGCCTCGGAGATCCTCGCCGTGACCGGCTCGACGCCCTCGCAGCGCTACGCCGAACTCGCCGAGCGGTACGGGGCGCCCACCTACGCCCGTATCGACGCCCCGGCCGACCGCGAGCAGAAGGCGCGGCTGGCCAAGCTGTCCGCCGAGCAGGTCACCGCGACCGAACTGGCGGGGGAGAAGATCACCGCCAAACTCACCACCGCACCCGGCAACGGGGCCGGACTGGGCGGGTTGAAGGTGACGACCGAGAACGCATGGTTCGCCGCGCGCCCGTCGGGCACCGAGGACGTCTACAAGATCTACGCCGAGTCGTTCAAGGGGCCGCAGCATCTGGCCGAGGTGCAGGAGGCGGCGAAAGAAGTGGTGAATACAGTCATCGGGTGAGCTCTGCAGCGGAGGAAGACTGTCCGGCTGATTCCAAGCGGAGTCTGCCGCGCGAAGTCTGGGTACTGGTCGTCGCCAATGTCGTGGTCGCGCTGGGTTACGGCGTGGTGGCCCCGGTGCTACCCCAGTACGCCCGCCATTTCGGGGTCAGCATCGCCGCTGCGACGTTCGTCATCACCGCCTTCGCCGTCATGCGCCTGGTCGGCGCGCCGCCGGCCGGCTACCTGGTCCAGCGGCTCGGGGAACGCAGGATCTACATCAGTGGCCTGATCATCGTGGCCGTATCGACCGGCGCCTGCGCGCTCGCCGAAACGTACTGGCAGCTGCTGGCGTTCCGCTCACTGGGCGGTATCGGTTCGGCGATGTTCACCGTGTCCTCGCTGGGGCTGATGATCCGGATCTCGCCGACCGACGCGCGCGGGCGCGTTGCGGGACTGTTCTCGTCGGGATTCATGATCGGCTCGGTCGGTGGGCCGATCCTGGGCAGCCTGACCGTGGGGTTCGGTCTCTCCGCACCCTTCCTGATCTACGGTGCCGCCCTGCTGGTCGCCGCGGCCGTGGTGTTCATCAGCCTCCGGCATTCCACCGTCATCGGCGGTTCCGATGACGAGGTCGGGCCGCCGGTGCCGTTTCGCACGGTGTTCGCGCACCGGGCCTACAAGGCCGCACTGTTGTCCAATTTCGCCACCGGGTGGGCCTCGTTCGGGCTGCGGATCGCGCTGGTGCCGTTGTTCGTGGTGGAGGTGCTGGGCCGCGGGCCGGGTGTTGCCGGGCTGGCGCTGACGGCGTTCGCGGTGGGCAACATCTCCGTGGTGATCCCCAGCGGACATCTCTCCGATCGGCTTGGCAGGCGCAAGCTGCTGATCTTCGGGCTGACGCTGGCGGCGGTGTCGACGGCGCTGGTGGGCTTCACCACCTCACTGCCGGTATTCCTGGTCGCCGCCTATGTCGCCGGTGCGGCGACGGGGATCTTCGTCTCGCCGCAGCAGGCCGCTGTGGCCGATGTGGTGGGCAGCAAATCCCGCGGCGGCACCTCGGTGGCGACGTTCCAGATGATGGCCGATGTCGGCTCGATCGGCGGTTCGCTGCTGGTGGGGCTGATCGCGCAGTACTTCTCGTTCTCGTGGGCTTTCGTGATCAGCGGGGCGATCCTGCTGCTGGCCGCGCTGGGCTGGGTGTTCGCCCCGGAGACCCGCGGTCAGCCGCCCGCTGAGCACACCCCGATCCGCCCGTTGGGTCCGGAGGCCGGTGGAGAGGTGCCCTGAGCAGCTGTTTTGAACCAGCGTAGGGCTGTGGTGTACCTTTGGCCAGCACGACAAACGGGGCTATGGCGCAGTTGGTAGCGCACCACACTGGCAGTGTGGGGGTCAGGGGTTCGAATCCCCTTAGCTCCACAGACAGAAAACCCGCTCTGACCTCGGTTAGGGCGGGTTTTCTCGTTGACCAGCGAAGCCGTTCCGCGGCGGCGAATGTCCTAAACCCTGTGCTACCGCTGGAGTCTGTCCCACGGGTGCCGAGAACACCGCCGACGCTCGCGGGAAAAGACCCCATCGAGACGCCCGGCGATAGGAGAGTGGTCCGCATGGACAACCCATCGCTTCACACCGCAGCCGGGAAGGCGGGTGCCCACGTCGTGCTGGCAGAGGCCGACGGTGACGCCTACCGGTCGCTGTTGCAGCGGCCGGTTCCGCGGGCCGAGCGGTACGCACTGGGAAAGGCCCTGCGCAAGAAGGTTCCCCGCCGCACGCTTGCCGACTGGACCGCACCGGTGGACCGACCCGACCCGGTGGACCTCATCAATGCCAGCCATCGCGGCAGAATCGCGGACCTGGTCCCCATCCGCGTCGGGCGCATGACCGCGTCGCCATACGGCTTCCTGCGGGGTAGCGCCGTGGTCATGGCCGAGGACGTCGCACACTTGCCGGCGACCGGGATCACCCCGGTGGTGTGCGGCGACGCGCACTTGGGCAACTTCGGGTTCTACGCTTCACCGGAGCAGGACCTGGTCATCGATCTCAACGACTTCGACGAAGCCCACCCCGGCGCGTGGGAGTGGGATCTGCGCCGGCTGGTGGCCAGCATCTGGGTGGCCGGCCGAGAGAACGGGGCATCCGAAGACAACTGCGCCGATGCGGTGAGATCCTGTGTCGCCTCCTACCGGCACGAATTGGGCCGGCTCGCCGAACTGCCGCTATTCACGAGGTCGTTCATCAGGCTCGACGTCGACCGCCTGACCGATCAGACGACCGGTCCGCTGCAGGAACAGGTGGCGCGGTCGGCCAA
>JBPPMV010000393.1:0-17640 GCA_051306235.1 Mycobacterium sp.
GGACACTGTTCACCCACATCGCGGTGCCGGTGATGACCAGGCTCAAACAACCGGAGCGTCAGGTGCTGGACACCCTGGTCGACGCCGGTGTCGCCAAATCACGTTCGGACGCCCTGGCGTGGTCGGTGAAATTGGTCGGCGAACACACCGAGGAGTGGCTGGCCCGGCTGCGGGAGGCCATGACCGCGGTCGACGATGTACGCGCCGAAGGCCCCGGGCTGTAGTGATCTCGGCGTGATCAGCTGCGCTCACCGCAGATCACGCCGAAGTCGCTCGACGTTGACGCGGCAGCCGCCCAGTGCCGAGGTCTGGGACAGCGGATCGAGCGCGGCGCCGTCGACCAGCAGATTGCGGTTGACGCCGTAGGCCTGCGGCGGTGCACCGGATCGGGGATCGAAAACTCGTGAGCCCCAGCCGTGTTCCATCACCACCAGGCCGCGGCGCGGACGGTCCGACACGGCCGCGGTGACCTCCACGGACCCGACGGCCGAGGTCACCCGGACGGTGTCACCGTTCTCGATACCCAGCTCGGCCGCATCCTCGGGGTGGATGACGGCGACATTGCGTTTCCCGGACGGGTGCAGGCCGGGTAGTTCGTTGAGCCACGAGTTCATCGCATGCCGGCTGCGCTGGTTGCCCAGCACGAACGGGAATGCCGGGCTCTCCTGGGTGGCGTTCGTGCTCAACAGTTCCCGGGTCCGTGCGACGAAATCCGGCGGTGCCAGGTGCACCTTCTTGTCCGGTGTCCGCAACGCCGAGCGGAAGTGCCCGAACTCCCGCGGCCCCAACACCAGGCCATGCGGGTTCTCGCGCAGATCCCGCCATTTGAGCTTGCGGGCGTTGACCTTTCGCGACGTCGCCACCATCAGCCGGTCGATCCAGCGCGGACTGAAAGCCAGGCCCGGGCGGCCCGTCACGCCGGCGGCGCGCCGGCTGGACCGGATGAAACCGTTGAGGCCGCGCGCACCGAACAGCGGCCGCTTCATGGCCAGCGCCAGATCGACGAAGATCCGCCATTCCTCGCGGGCCTGCGCCGGCGGGTCGACGGCTCTGGCCCCGAACTGGACGAACGGTTCGTCGTGCATGCTGCTGGTGAACGCCAGCAGGTCATCGCGCTCCAGCCAATGCACCGCGGGCAGCAGCCAGTGCGCATGTCGGTGACTTTCGCGTTGCACGAAATCGATGACCACCAGCAGATCCAGTTGCTGCAGTGCCGCATCTAGTTTGGCGCCATCAGGTCCGGATATCACCGGGTTCCCGGAGTTGATCACCAGCGCCCGGATCTGGCCGGGCCCCGGGGTGCTGATCTCCTCGGGCAGTTCCGCCAGGGCGTGGGCACCGGCCACCATCTCGCGCCCGGCGACCCGACTGCGGTGCGGCGCGGTCTCGGCAAGCCCCGCCAGCCGCAGCGTGTCGACGTAGCCCGGTTCGAATCGGCGTCCGCCCGGACGGTCCATCCGGCCGGTGATCACGTTGAGCACGTGGCCCAGCCATTCGGCGACGGTGCCGGCCTCCTGTAACGAGACCCCGGTCCGGGTGATCACCATGGCGCCCCGCGCGGTGGCGAAATCGGTTGCCAATTGCCTGATCTGACTGCGTGGGATATCGCAACGGGCGGCCAGATCGTCCAGATCCGCCGAGGCGGCCAGCGCGCGGATCTGCGGCATGCCGACGGTCAGGTCGGCGCAGTCGCCGCGATGTTCGAGTCCGGCGTCCAGGATGACCTTGACCAGGGCCAGCAGCAGCGCCCAGTCCTGACCCGGGTACACCGCAAGGTGGGTGTCGGCCTTGTCCGCGGACTCGGTGCGGACCGGATCGACCACCACGATCCGCGCGCCGCCCCGCGCGCGGTCCAGTGCGCGCCGCCACCCGCCGGGCGCGGACTCCAGCCAATTCCAGGCGCTCACCGCGGGATTGGCGCCCACCAACAGGAAGAAGTCACAGTTGTCGATATCGGAGACCGGCACCATCAGTGCCGATCCGTACATCGCCTGGGCCACCACGTGTACGGCGTTCTGGTCGACCGAGCCGACGGCATAGCGATTTCGGGTGCCGACGGCATCCAGCCAACCGTTCATGAAGACGAGATTCGAGGAGGAATAGCCCGCCGGGTTGCCGTAGTACGCACCGACGGCATCGGGTCCGTCAGCATCGATCAACCGATTCATCCGGTCGCCGATATCGCGCAACGCCTCATCCCAACCGGCTTCGACGTACCGGTCACCGACCCGGCGCATCGGTGTCAGGATCCGTCGGGGATGCTCCACCACCTCGGCCGCGGTCCGGCCCTTCGCGCAGAAATCGTGCCAGCTGTGCGGATTGAGTTTGTCGGCGGCGATCTTGAGCACCCGATTGTCCTCGACGGTGACCTCCACACCACAGGACGCCAGGCAGTACCGGCAGAAGGTGTGCACGGTTTCGGCTGGCATATCCCCATACTGCCCAAGGGCTTCCGTCGCCGTCCGTGGATTGGGATTGAGCAGAGTGCTTGATCAG
Source organism: Mycobacterium sp. (assembly GCA_051306235.1). GTDB lineage: Bacteria > Actinomycetota > Actinomycetes > Mycobacteriales > Mycobacteriaceae > Mycobacterium. Next base: position 2,497 of record JBPPMV010000393.1, read on the forward strand.
CGCGTGCTTGATCAGGCCACGGTCAGGCGCGCGACATCTCCCAGTACTCGCCGTGCCGAGCCAGCAGTTCGGCGTGGGTGCCCCGTTCCACGATCCGCCCGGCCTCCATCACCAGGATCTGGTCCGCGTCGCGGATGGTGGACAGCCGGTGCGCGATGATGAAACTCGTCCTGTCGCGCCGCAATTCGGCCATCGCCTGCTGGATCAGCAGTTCGGTGCGGGTGTCCACCGAACTGGTCGCCTCATCCAGGATCAGCAGCTGCGGGCGGGCCAGGACGGCCCGGGCAATGGTGATCAGCTGCTTCTCCCCGGCACTGATGGCGCCGCCGTCATCGCCGACCCGGGTCTGGTACCCGTCGGGCAGAGTCTGCACGAACCGTTCGACATGCGCGGTGCGAGCGGCTTCGTACACCTCATCGGGGGTGGCATCGGGACGGCCATAGGCGATGTTGTCGTAGATGGTGCCGCCGAACAGCCAGGTGTCCTGCAGCACCATGCCGATCCGGGAGCGCAGCGACTGCCGGGCCATCGAGGAGATGTCCACACCGTCGATCGTGATCCGGCCGGCGTCGATCTCGTAGAAGCGCATCAGCAGGTTCACCAGGGTGGTCTTGCCCGCACCGGTGGGGCCGACTATCGCCACGGTGGTACCGGGCTCGGCGACCAGTGACAGATCCTCGATGACGGGGGTGTCGGGCTGATAGCCGAACCAGACGTGCTCGAACTCGACCCGGCCGGCGGCCCCGGCCGGTGCCGCGACCGCCGGCGGTTCCGCGGTTTCCTCGGGGGCGTCGAGCAGGTCGAAAATGCGCTCCGCGCTGGCGATCCCGGACTGCAGCGAGTTGTACATCGAAGCGACCTGGGTCAGTGGCTGGTTGAACTGCCGCACGTACTGGATGAACGCCTGGATGCTGCCCAGGGTGATCTGGCCGGTGGCGACCTGGATACCGCCGACCACCGCGACCGCGACATAGCTGAGGTTGCCGATGAAGGTGGTGGCCGGGGACACCAGACCGGACAGGAACTGTGCACCCAGGCTGGCCCGGTACACATCGCCGTTCAGTTCGGAGAACCGATCGGTGGCCGCCGAGCGGTGGCCGTAGGTCTTCACCACGGTGAAACCGCTGTAGGTCTCCTCGATATGGGCGTTGAGGCGTCCGGTGCTGGTCCACTGCGCCACGAACAGCTTCTGTGAACGACGCGCGATGGTGCGGGTCGCCAGCAGTGACAACGGCACGGTCAGCACCGTGATCAACGCCAACAGCGGTGAGATCGTCAGCATCATCACCAGCACTGCCACCACGGTGATCAGCGAGGTCAGCAGCTGGCTGATCGTCATCGCCAACGAGGACTGCACATTGTCGACATCGTTGGTGACCCGGCTCAGCAGCTCGCCGCGCTGACGGCCGTCGACGTAGGACAGCGGCAGCCGGTGCACCTTGTGCTCGATCTCGGTGCGCATCGCCGCCATGGTGCGCTGCACCACCACGTTGAGAAGGCGGGCCTGCATCCAGACCAGCAGTGCGGCAATCAGATACAGGCCGAGGGCCAGGGCCAGGGTGTGCGCGACGGCGGTGAAGTCGACGCCCTGGCCGGGGACCACGTTCATCCCGGACAGCAGATCGGCGAAGGTGTCGTCACCACGGGCCCTGGCCGCCTCGATGGCCTGCTCCTTGCTGAGCCCCGCGGGCAGGTCACGGCCGATGACACCGTTGAACAACAGGTCGGTGGCGTGCCCGAGGATGCGTGGTCCGATGACGCCGATCGCGATACCGCCGATCGCCAGGCCGATCACCAGCGCGGTCAGACTGCTCTGCGGGGCCAGCCGTTTCAGCAGCCGGATCGCCGAACCCTTGAAATCGCGGGAGCGCGCCGCCGGCGGCTCGGCCATCCCGCGGATGGGCCGGGTCATGTGACTCCCTCACACGTTCGGGTGTCACATGAGTGTCTGACGATTCGCTCGCAAGCAGCGCTCATGAGCGCACCGTCTGCGAGTCCACGAACTCCACGTAGGTGGGGCAGTCCCGCAGCAGCGAGTCGTGCGTGCCGGCGCCGACGACCCGGCCGTCGTCGACCACGATCACCTGATCGGCCTGGGCCACCGTCGAGATCCGCTGCGAGACGATGATCACCGTGGCCTGAGCGGATACCTCGCGCAGGGCGGCCCGCACCCGGGCATCGGTGTGGACGTCCAGGGCCGAGAACGCATCGTCGAACAGGTACACCGCGGGACGGCGAATCACCGCACGGGCGATGGCAAGTCGCTGCCGCTGGCCGCCGGAGAAGTTGATACCGCCCTGGGCCACCCGCATCTGCAGGCCGTCGGGATGGGCGCGCACGAAATCGTCGGCGGCTGCCACCCGCAGCGCCTCCCACATCTGGTCCTCGGTGGCCGTGGTTCCCGGGCCGGCGCCCAGTTGCAGGTTGTCGGCCACGGTGCCCGAGAACAGGTAACCCCGCTGCGGTACCAATCCGATTGCCGCCCAGAGATCTTCGGGATCGAAATCGCGCACATCGACGCCGTCGAGTCGGATGGAGCCGCCGGTGACGTCGTAGAGCCTGCTGATCAGCGATACCAGCGTCGACTTGCCCGATCCGGTGCTACCCACGATCGCGGTGACGGTGCCGGGGGTGGCGGTGAACGAAACCTCCTGCACCACGGCACGGTCGGCACCCGGGTAGCTGAACGTCGCATCGACCAGACCGACTTCACCGGTGATCGGGGACACCGAAACCGGTTGCGCGGGAGCGGTGATCTCCGGCTCGGTGGACAGCACCTCGGTGATCCGCTCGGCGCAGGCCGACGCGCGGGGGAGCAGCACCACCAGGAAGGTGGCCAGCAGCACCGCCATCAGGATCTGCATGAAGTAGGCCAGGAAGGCGATCAGCGAACCCACCTGCATCTCGCCGGCGTCGATACGCTGACCGCCGAACCAGATCAGGGCGACACTGGAGATGTTGATGACCAGCGTCGTCACCGGCAACATCAGCGCCTGCCAACGGCCGGCGGTGAGGGCGGTGCCCATCAGTTCCCGGTTGGCCTCATCGAAGCGGCTGCGTTCCAGCGGCTCCCGGGCGAACGCGCGGACCACCCGGATCCCGGAAAGCTGTTCGCGCATCACCCGGTTGATGTTGTCGATCACGCGCTGCATGGTGCGGAAGATGGGCATCAACCGCCAGACCACCCACCCGTTGGCCACCGCCAGGATCGGCACACTGATCAGCAACAGCCACGACAGCCCGGCATCCTGATGGATCGCCATCGCGATACCGCCGACACCCATGATCGGTGCGGTGATCAGCATGGTGGACGTCATCTGCACCAGCAGCTGGATCTGTTGGACGTCATTGGTGGTGCGGGTCAGCAGTGTCGGTGCGCCGAACCGCGCCGTCTCCACGGCCGAGAATCCGAGCACATGGGTGAACACCGCGCTCCGCAGATCGCGGCCGAATCCCATGCTCGCCCTGGACCCGAAGAACACCGCGCCGATGGCGCAGACCACCTGGAGCGCCGTCACACCCAGCATCACCAGGCCGAGGTGCATGATTCGGGTGGTGTCGCCGACCGCGACACCCTCGTCGATGATCGCGGCGTTCACCGTCGGGAGGTACAGCGAGGCCAGTGTGCTGATCACCTGCAGACCCGCGACCACGGAGAGCAACCCGCGGTACGGCTGCACGTAACGGCGCAGCAGGTCGAGCAGCATCTGGCTACTGTCGCATACGGACCTGTTGACACCGGTATCGGACCGGGACACGAAAATGCAGGTCAATAGGTATGTCAACGGTTGCGCGCCGGGTGGCCGCTACAGTGCATGTCGTGACCCCCAGAAGCGGCCATGCTGTTGCCCGAAGCCGGCGCACTCGTGCGGCAAAGTTGCTGGTGACCGCCGCTGCGGTGCTCTCCGTGGTGGCTGCCTGCTCCGACTCCGACAACCCGAGTGGTCCGGCGGTGCCGTCGAGCACCGACGCGGCCCCGGAGGTGCAGCACGGCCCGGACTTCCCGGAATGCGGCGGTATCAGCGACCAGACGGTGTCCCAGTTGACCGAGGTCGTGGGCCTGGTGAACACGGCGCGCACCTCGGTGGGCTGCCAGTGGCTGGCCGGCGGCGGCATCGTCGGCCCACACTTCTCCTTCACCCACTTCCGGGGCAGCCCGATCGGCCGCGAACGCAAGACCGAGGAGCTCTCCCGCGCCAGCGTGGAGGACATCACCATCGAGGGCGCGAACGGTTTCATCGCGATCGGTGAGGACCTGGTGCTCGGTCCCAGCCTGTGCGAGATCGGCATCCAGTTCGATGACGACTTCATCGAGTGGTCGGTCAGCTTCGCCCAGAAGCCCTACCCGGACGCCTGCGAAGTCGCCAAGGAACTGACCCGCCAGTCGATCGTGAACGCCAAGTGATGGGCCGCGCCGTGAAACGTCCGCTGACCGTGGTGATCGCGCTGCTGGCTGCGCTGGTCATGGTCATCGGTGTGCAGGGCTGCTCCCGGGGGGTGGACGGTGCGGCCGTCAAGGCCGGATCGGGTTCCGGCGCCGGGCCGCGGAACAACGACTCCGAGAAGACCTACCCGAACCTGCTCAAGGAATGCGATGTCCTGACCGAGGACATCCTGGCTGAAACGGTCGGCGCGGACCCGCTGGACATCCAGAGCACGTTCGTCGGTGCGGTGTGCCGCTGGCAGGCGGCCAACCCGGCCGGGCTGGTTGACATCACCCGGTTCTGGTTCGAACTCGGCGACCTGGAGAACGAACGCCAGGCCGCGGAGGCGATGAACTTCCCGATCGAGGAGCGCCGGGTGGCCGGTGTGCAGTCGATCGTCATGAGGAACCCGGCCGCCAACGGTGCGTGCGGGGTGGCCAGCGACGCCAGCGGTGTCGTGGGCTGGTGGGTGAACCCGCAGGCCGCGGGTATCGACGCCTGCGCGATGGCGATCAAGCTGATGGAGCTGACGCTCGCCACCAACTCCTAGGTCATCGCTACCGGGGTATATCGCTACCGGGGTATATGGAAACCGGTCAGCTGCGCGCCGCCCAGTTGGAGTTCGCGCCACGGCGCGGACACCTGCAGCAGTGCCATGGCCGATGTGGGGTACTTCGACTCGATCTCGGCGATGGTCGCGGTATCGCTGGTGGCGCCGGCCAAACCGAGCGCCAGCCCCGACATCACCGGCTCATGTCCGATCACCAGCAGCGTCCGGACATCGTCATCGACCCCGTTGATCTCGTCGAGCACGATGCCCGGGGTGGAGTCGTAGATGCGGTCGACGAACCGGACCGGCGCATCGATCCCGGTCCGCGCCAGGGTCTGCCGGGTGCGGGTGGCCGTCGAACACAGCACCGCGTCGATGGTGGGCACCGCCGACCGCAACCAGTCACCGGCGAGCGCTGCCTCCCGGATACCGCGGGGGGCGAGCGGACGGTCATGGTCGGAGACCCCACCCGGGTAGTCGGACTTGGCGTGCCGCAGCAGCAGAAGGGTTCTCATCTCGGTCGGGCTCATCCCAATCAGGTTAGGCCATGCCGACACACGTCCCGGGACTTGTCGGACACCGGCCCTACACTCGCCACGAGCACTGATCACCGACCCGGAAAGGAGTGCTGAGATGCGATTTCTGCATACTGCCGACTGGCAGCTCGGTATGACGCGGCACTTTCTCAGTACCGGTGGCGGGGAGGCACAATCGCGCTACGCGGCCGCTCGGCGCGAGGCCGTCGCGGGCCTGGGTGCGTTGGCCGCCGAGGTCGGTGCCGAGTTCGTCGTCGTCGCCGGTGATGTCTTCGAGGACAACCAGCTCGCGCCCCGTGAGGTCAGCCTGGCGCTGGAGGCCATGCGGGCCGTCACCGTCCCGGTGTTCCTGTTGCCCGGCAACCATGATCAGCTCGACGCCGGATCGGTGTACACCAGCACGCTGTTCCTCGCCGAATGCCCCGATAACGTCACCGTGTTGAACCGGGACGGCGCGTTCGAGGTGCGCCCCGGCGTGGAGATCATCGCCGCGCCATGGCGTTCCAAGTCGCCGACCACCGATCTTGCCGCCGCAGTGACCGCCGATCTGCCGTCCGACGGCACGGTGCGCATCCTGGTCGCGCACGGCGGCGTGGACATCCTCGATCCGGACCCGTCGAAGCCCTCGCTCATCCGGCTGGCCGGGCTGGAGTCCGCTATCGAACGTGGGGTTGTGCACTATGTGGCCTTGGGCGACAAGCACTCTCGTACCGAGGTCGGCGGCACCGGCCGGGTCTGGTACTCGGGCTCCCCAGAGGTCACCAACTACGACGATATCGAGACCGATCCCGGTCACGTGCTGGTCGTCGACGTCGACGAGGATGATCCTGCGCATCCAGTGCGGGTGGACGCCCGCCGGGTCGGGCGTTGGCGTTTTCTCACACTGCGCCACGATGTGAACGACGACCGCGATATCGCCGGCCTCGACGTCAATCTGGATCAGCTCCCCGATAAGGAACGCACCGTGGTGCAGCTGGTCCTCACCGGATCGCTGACCGTCACCGACAAGTCCGCGCTGGACCTCTGCCTGGACCGGTATGCGCGGGTGTTCGCCTCGCTGCGGTTGTGGGAGCGGCACTCCGACATCGTGGTGCTACCCGCCGACGGTGAGTTCGACGATCTGTCGATCGGTGGGTTCGCCGCCGGCGCGGTGCAGGAGCTGGTGGACGCCGCGCGCACCGACGGCGCAGTGGCCGAGGATGCCCGGTCGGCACTCGCGCTGCTGCTGCGGCTGACCGGCGGCAATCTGGAGGGGAACGTCGCGTGAAGCTGCACCGACTCGTACTGACCAACTACCGCGGGGTCGCGCACCGGGAGATCGAGTTCCCCGATCGCGGTGTCGTGGTCATCAGCGGCGCCAATGAGATCGGTAAGTCCTCGATGATCGAGGCGCTGGATCTGCTGCTGACGGTCAAGGATCGGTCCACCAAGAAAGAGGTGAAGGCCGTCAAACCCACCCACGCCGATGTGGGTGCCGAGGTCATCGCCGAGATATCAACGGGCCCCTACCGTTTCGTCTACCGCAAGCGTTTTCACAAGCGTGCCGAGACCGAGCTGACCATGCTGGCGCCCAAGCGTGTGCAGCTCACCGGGGATGAGGCGCACGACCGGGTGCAGGAGATCCTCTCCGAGACGGTGGACACCGGGCTGTGGGAGGCGCAGCGGGTGCTGCAGGCCTCGGCGACCGCGCCGGTGGATCTGTCGGGCTGCGACGCGTTGTCGCGCGCGCTCGATGTCGCCGCCGGCGCCGCGGGTGATGCCGGGGACACCGGGGATGCCGATCCGCTGCTGATCGACCGGATCGAGGGCGAGTACCTGTCCTATTTCACCCCGACGGGCCGACCGACCGGGACCTGGGCGGCGGTCACCAGCAGGCTGCGTGCCGCCGACGAGGAGGTGGCCCGCGGCACCGCGGCGGTCGCCGAGGTCGAGCAGGCGGTGCTGCGCCACGCCACGCTGACCGCGTCCTTGGCCGAAACCGGTGCACAGGTGGACGCGGCCCGGACCCGCGCGGACGGCGCACAACAGGCCGCGGCCGCCGTCCAGCGGCTGATCCAGGAACGAGACACCGCCCGGATGATGGCCGACGCGGCCACCGCGACGCACACCGCGTCGACGGCGGCGGTCAACGAGCGACGCCGGCTGCGGGCCGCGATCGATGAAAGATCGCAACTGGCAGCACAACTGGTGACAGTCGCCGCCGAATCCGCGCAGGCGCATGCCGCGGCCCAGCAGGCCAATGAGTGCGCCGAGGCCGCCGCCGGGCAGGCCCGGACTGCTGCCGACACCGCGTCGGGAGCACTGGACAGCGCGCGTGCCGAACTGGCTGCGCTCGTCGCACGCGATGACGCGGCCCGGCTCACCGGTCAGCTCGGCAAGCTGGACACCGCGGCGGCCGAGCTCGCAGACGTCGACCGCGAGCTGACCGGTAACACCCTGACCGACGGGCTGATGCGGGAGATCGAATCCGCCGCCGTGGCCGTCGAGCGGGCCGCCGGCCAAGCCGAGCTCGCCTCGGCCCGTATCGAACTCGTCGCCCTCGCCGATGTGCGGCTGCAGGTCGGCGACGACACCGTCGAGCTCGGTGCGGGTCAGGACTGGTCCGCGAGCGTCGGCACGCCGACCGATATCGAGCTGCCCGGGATCCTGCGCGCCCGGGTGGTTCCCGGAGTGGACGCGCTCGATACGCATGCGAAACTCGCTGCTGCCGAACAAGTTCTCGACGACGTGCTGCGGCGCGTCGGTGCCGAGACCGTCGACGCGGCCCGCGACATGGACACCCGCCGTCGGGAGCTGCGCTCCGAACAGGGCCGGTTGCGCGCCAGGATCGAAGGCCTCACCGGCGATGGCAGCGTCGAGCAGCTGCGGGCGCGGCACGCCGAACTGGTTGCGGCACAGTCCGATATCACGGGTGACACCGATACCGCGCGCGTCGCAGTGCAAACCGCCCACGCGGCGTGTCTGGCGGCAGCGCAGCACGCGGACGCCCAGCGCGCGCTGGCTGCGAGCGCGATGACCGCCTGTAATGAGGCCGCGGTCACCGCGAGTGTGTTGCGCGAGAAGCTCCACACCGCCCAGTCCGAACTGCAATCGGCCAATGACCGGCTGACCGCCGCGCGGCAGACCGCGAGCGATGACCAGCTCGTACTGCAGGCCGAAGCGGATGCCGAGCGGTCCGCGCGGGCGAATGCGGAACTCACCCGCCTCGACGGCGAACTGGGCGCCGCGCATCCCGAGCAGGTCGCCGCGGAGCGCGACGCGGCGTCCCGCGCACTGCAGATTCTGCTGCGCGACCGTGAGGCCGCCGCCGCAGCGCTGGCCGAACTGGCCGCCGCGCTGCGGGTGTACGGAACTCAGGGCCGCAAGGGCACGCTGGATGCGGCCCAGACCGAGCGCGAGCATGCGCACGGCGAATATCTGCGTGTCCAGCGTCGCGCCCGGGCGGCGCAGACGCTGCGCTCGGTGATGATGCGGCATCGCGAATCGGCCCGGCAGCGCTATGTCGAACCGTTCCGCGGCGAGATCGAACGGTTGGGCCGCATCGTGTTCGGGCCGGACTTCGAGGTCGACATCGACACCGATCTGACCATTCGGAGCCGCACCCTCGACGGTCGCACGGTCGGCTACGAGTCACTGTCGGGCGGCGCGAAGGAGCAGATCGGCATCGTGGCCCGGTTGGCGTGCGCCTCGCTGGTGGCCCATGAGGACACCGTGCCCGTCGTCATCGACGATGCGCTGGGCTTCACCGACCCGGAACGTCTGACCCGGATGTCGGCCGTCTTCGACTCGGTCGGCGGTGACGGTCAGGTCATCGTGCTGACCTGCAGCCCGGACCGCTACGCCGGGATCGGCAACGCGCAGCTCATCGAACTGACCGCCTGAATTACGACACCTAGGCCACGGCGTCCGCGAACCGGCCGGCGGGGCTCGCAGGCAGCGCGCTCAGTCCGAGATGATCCCGCAGCGTGTTGCCGGTGTACTCGGTACGGAACAACCTTCGCCGCTGCAACTCCGGCACGACATAGTCGACGAAATCGTTGAAGGTGCCCGGGCTTTGGGCCGCCGACACCATGAACCCGTCGGCCTCGCCCGCGGTGAACGATTCCTCGATCTGATCGGCAACCTGTGTCGCGGTCCCGACGAACTGGGGCAGCAGCACGCCCTGGGCGTACCACTTGCCGATATCGCGCAGCGTGAGGTTGTCCCGGTTGGCGACCCGGCGGGCGGTGTCGAACAGCCCCTGGGTGCCGGTCACCTGAACGTCCTCCACCGGCGCATCCAGGTCGTACTGCGAGAAATCGTGGTTGGTGTGCACGCTGAGGGTGATCAGCCCGGAGATCGGATCGGCCAACTCGTTGTGGAAGGCCTGCTTCTCCCTGGCGATCGATTCGGTCTCTCCGATGAATGGGATGAACGCCGGGAAGATCAGCACACCATCGGGGTTGCGGCCGAAATTGCTTGCCCGCGACTTGATGTCGTCGTAGTAGGCGCGCCGACCCTCAGACGTCGGGTCGATCTCGAAGATGGCCTCCGCCCAGCGCGCGGCGAAGTCGCGGCCGGTGTTCGACGATCCGGCCTGGATCAGCACCGGCCGCCCCTGCGGTGAACGTGGCACATTGAGCGGGCCGCGGGTCCGGAAGAACGTGCCGTCGTGCTCGACCCGGCGGATCTTGTCCGGATCGGCGAACACGCCGCTGGCCTTGTCGATGACCAGCGCATCGGCATCCCAGCTCGACCACAGTTCCAGCGCGGTGCGCACGAACTCGTCGGCCCGCTCGTAGCGGAACTCGTGATCCAGATGGTCGTCCTGGCCGAAGTTCTGGGCTCGCTGGTCGTCAGCGAGGTCACGATGTTCCAGGCCACCCGCCCGCGGGTGATGTGGTCCAGGCTGGCGAAGATGCGGGCGAGCTCATAGGGGTGGAAGAAGGTCGCGGACTTCGTGATCGCCACACCCAGCTTCGAGGTGACCGCGCCGATGCTGGCCGCGACGATCGACGGGTCCAGTGTCGCGGTGGCCTGCGTGCCGCGCCGCAACGGTTCGGTGATGTCGGCGCCGTACTGCGCGGGGGCGGCCAGCAGGTCGGCAAAGAACACGAAGTCGAACTTGCCGCGCTCCAGGATGCGGCCGATCCGGTGGTAGTACTCCGGGGTGGTGAAGTCGTTATCGCTGCCGGGGTGGCGCCAGGCCGCGTGCGAATGCGTGACCTGGGAGGCGATCTGGAAGCCGCCGAGATGTAGTTGCTTGGTCATGATGGTTACCTTTCTCGGCGATTTGTGGAGCCACAGCCGTACTCATTCCGGCTGCGGCTCCACAAATCGCGGGGAGGGGGGAGGGATCAGAAGTAGGCGTTGGCGGGGATCGGCGTGCCGTGCAGCAGGTTCTGCCCGATGACCCGGGCCTTGAGGCCCACCGGGTTGTGCAGGGTGATGGTGCGGATGTTGCGCCAGTGCCGGTCCAGGTTGCGCTGCCGGCTCGACGCGCTGGCCCCGCCGAGCTCGAGCAGACGGGTCGCGGCGATCGGCGCGATATCGTCGAGGTGCACCTTGACCTTGGCAACCTTCAACTGGGCCTCGGCGGCCAGCTCCGCATCCGGCACCCCGTCGACCTCGGAATCGGTGGCCGCACCGATCGCTGCGGCGGCATCAAGCACCGCCGTGCGCGCGATATAGGCGACCGACGCCAGCTCGCCGAGCTGACGCTGCAGCAGCGGGTCATCGGCGGGCCTTTCGGCCAATGCGTGGCTGAAGCTGCGTTCCCGTGAGCGCAGCAGGGCGACGCCGTCATCGACGACATTGGCCAGCACCCCGGCCACCACGGCGTGGATATAAAGCTGCAGTGCGGCGTACTGCACCGTCGGCACCGGCTCGGCGTCGTACGGGCTGTCGCTGAGCACCTCGTCCTTGGACACCGTCACACCGGTGAAGGTGGTGGTGCCGGTACCGGTGCGCCGCTGCCCGAAGCCGTCCCAGTCGTCGATGATCTTCACCCCGGCCCGGTCCGCAGGCACCACCACGACGGCGACGGAGTCGTGATCGGTGGTGGCGGTGGTGGTCAGGAAGTCGGAGAACAGCGTGCCGGTGCTGTAGTACTTCTCGCCGTCCAGCCGGAAACCGCCGGTCGGTGCGGGTAACAGCCGGGTGTTGAACACCAGGCTGCCGACGGCGTGGGTGCCTTTCTCGCTGAAGGCATTGCCGAAGATCTTGCCCTCGGAGACGATGTCCAGCCACTTGCGGGACTGTTCGCGCAGGCGCTCCTCGACGAACCAGAAGTGGGCGCGGAAGATGTGCGCGACGATCGGGTCGGCCTGCGCGACGTCGATCACCGCGGAAAACAGCTGCGGCACAGTCAGTCCTGCGCCGCCGAACTCGACGGGCAGTCGCAGGGTCCCGAACCCGGCCCGCTTGAGCGCGGCAACCTGATCAAAAGGGTTCTCGTCATTGAGATCTCGTTCCCTGGAGCCTGATCCGATGGTGCTCAGCAGGTCTTTCCACTCGGGTGATCCGGGCAGGATGCGCTGGTTGTTCTCAAGCGTCGTCATACCGACCATTTGTACTGATGGCAACCGTGTGAACGCACTGCTTGCGATCACCGCGAACCTAAAAGCCCGGCTGCGAACCTCCGGTGTGTGAGCTGTCGGGTCGGGGGGCAGAATGGACGGTGATGACCATGACCGAGAAGCGCCGCCGGGCCCACGACAGGCTCGCCGCGCTGCCCGGCGTCCGTCCGGTCCGCAGGCCGGTGACCCGTGCCGGTGATGCGCTCTTCGATCTGTATTACGTGCGTGTCGGCCGCAAATCGGCGCATCCGGTGGTGGTCATCCCCGGCGGGCCCGGGTTGGCGTCGGTGGCGCCCTACCGGGCGTTTCGGCGGCACGCCGCCGCAGCGGGTTTCGATGTGATCATGATCGAGCACCGCGGCGTGGGCCTGTCCCGCCACGATGACGAGGGCGCGGATCTGCCGCCCGCGGCGATCACCGTCAAGCAGGTGGTCGACGACGTCGTGGCGGTTCTAGAAGACGCCGGGGTCGAGACCGCCCACATCTACGGCAGTGCGTACGGTTCCTATATCGCCGCCGGCGTCGGCGGGCGCCATCCCGGCCGGGTCGCCGGCATGGTGCTGGATTCTCCGGTGCTGTCGGCCGGGGATATCGACGAGATGCGGATGGCCATCCGTGACCTGCTCTGGGACGGTACCGAGAGCCCCGTCGGCGCCGATGACTCGATGACTCCCGATCTGTCGGTCAAGGTGCGCAGGCTGGCCGATGAGGGGATGCGATTCGACGGTTCGGCTCAGGTGGCCGGCCTGGTCTACGAGTATGGCGGGGTTCGTCTGCTGGATCGCCAGCTCGAGCTGCTGCTGCGCGGACGGACCCTGCTGTGGGCGGGCTTGAGCGGGTTACTGCGGATGACCCAGCGCAAGGCGCCCTACCGCAACGAAGAGGATCTGGTGTCGCGCATCGCTTTCCGCGAGCTGAACTTCGCCGGCGAACCCGACGGCCTACCACTGGACCCCGCGGTGGTGATGCGGGAGATCCACGATCCTGCGGTGGAGTTCGAGCGTGAGCCCTTCGATCTGGTCACCGCGATGCCGCAGTTCAGTTGGCCCACCGCCGTCTTGTCGGGCGGTCGTGACCTCACCACCCCGCCTGCGGTGGCGCGCCAGATCGCGGACCTGATCCCCGGCGCGACCCTGGTGACACTGCCCACCTCCGGGCACAGTGTGCTCGACACCCGGGAGCGGGCGGCGCTGGAGGTCATCGGTGCGTTACGGATCGGGGCGGTCGAGATCCTCGCCGACCGCGGCGTCGAACTGGACAACCTGCCGGTCAACGTGCTTGTGCGGGCAGCGATCACGGTGATATCGGCCGCTTCCGCCGTCGAGTCGAAGTTACCCGCCGCGGTACCCAGGATCGTGTCGCGGATCAGGGTTTCATGAACCCGATCGCCGAGAAGTTGATATCGCCGATACCGGTCGGACCGTAATTGGCGAGGTTGCCGCGGACCGCGACATTGCCCGGCGCCTGGAACAGCGGCAGGCTGTGGCCCTCTGCCCAGATCATCGTGTCGAGTTCGTTGGCCAGGGCACGGGCCTTGGCGGGATCCAACTCGGCGAGGGTCTGCTCGATCTTCGCGTCGATCTCGGCGCTGCCGATCTTGCCGTAGTTGCTCTCACCCTGTGCGGCGTAGATCTGGGTCAGGCTGGCCAACGGGAACGCGTCACCGCCCCAGGCGAACTGGGCGATATCGAAGTTGCCGATGGTGATGTAGTCGGGAAACAGTGCGCCACCCGCGGCGGGGACGAGCTCGAGGTTGATCCCGATCTGAGCGAGCTGGTTCTGGGCGATCTGGGCGACGGCACGTGTGCTCGCGCCATCGTAGAAGACGTTGCGGATCTTGAGCTGTCGGCCGTCCTTCTCGCGGAACTGACCGTTCTGCGTCCAGCCCAGCGCATCGAGTTCGGTCTTGGCCGCCTCGGGGTCGAACCCGATGCTGTTGTCCTGGTAGCCCTCCTGGCCCGCCAGGTAGATGTGATTGTTCAGCGCCGCCGGACTGTCGGCCAGGCCGCGCTGGGTGACCGCCGCGATGGCCTGGCGGTCCAGACCCTTCATGACCGCCGTGCGCAGCCCGCGATCCGACAGCAGGGCGCCCTCGTTGCCGTTGATGGTGAGGTGATACCAGTTGGGCGCCGGCGCGCGGCGGATGGTGACGCCCTGGGTGCGCTTGGCGTTCTCCAAATCGTCCAGGGAGGCCAGGCCCACCGCATCGAGGGCATTGTTCTGCAGCGCGGGGATCACGGCGGCGTCATCGAGCACGGTGTAGGTGATCGAGTCGAGCAGCGGCGGCGTACCCCACCAATCGGGATTGCGGGTCAACACGATTCGCTGGGCACCGCGATCGACGTTGGTGATCCGGAAGGGCCCTGCCGATACTGAGGGACCGTTCAGGAAGCCCTTGTTGAACGCCTCCGGGTCCGATGTCACCGCCTTGGGCGCCAGCATGCTGTTGCCCGCGAACATCCCACGCCAGTCGGAGAAGTGCCTGTCGAAGGTGATGACGGCCTGGCGCTCGTCGACGCCCTTGGTCACCGAGGCGACCCGCTCGCTGCCGTTGGGCGAGGCGAACAGGAAGCGCTTGTCCTTGCCGCTGGTCGCGTTGATCTGCGCGGCGAAGTCTTCCCAGGTGACGGGGGAGCCGTCCGACCACATCGCCTTGGGGTTGATCGTGTACGTGACGATCTGCGGTTCGGTGCTGGTGAGCTCGACGCTGGTGAAGTAGTCGCTGTTGACCGTCATCTCGCCGTCGGGCTTGATGACGAACGCCCGCGGCAGCGTCGCCCGCAGCATCCTGCCGAGTTCGCCGAGGTTACCGTCGACGTGCAGGTAATTGAAGTTCGGCGGGAAGCCGGTCAGCGCGAGGCGCAGGTTTCCGCCCTGCTGCAGCGTCGTCGGGTCCTGCGGATTGATATCGGCGGTCGCGCCGATCTCGGCATTACCTCCGGCAGACGGTACCGAGGTGTCCGGGCTGGAGCAGCCGGTCAGGGTCAGCGCCACCGCAGCGCCGACGGCAAGCAGACGCGATATCGCACTCATGCGCTCAGACTCTAACCGTGATCCGGCTGGTGGCGGGGAACCGC
>JBPPMV010000394.1:0-9470 GCA_051306235.1 Mycobacterium sp.
CATCCCAAAGGCGGCGCCCTCGGTGGGTTCGGGCTCACCCTGGAAGAAGCCGTCCAGCACGATCTCGTCGCCGTCCTCATAGGCGTTGGTGAAGTGCAGCACGTAGGTGGTGTCCGCCTCGAACCACTTGATGTCCCCGGACCCGCCGCGCCGTGGAAGCACCCCGAACCGGGACGGCATATCGCGGTGCAGTCGCGGGATATGTGCGTTGTGCTTGAGGAATTCGGCATCCCAGAACAGCGGAAAGTCGTTGAGAATGACGTAGTTCTCGGTGAAGGCCATATCGTGCGGCAGTCGCGGACCGGGAAGTTCGACGTCGACATAGTGCACCACGGTGTTGTTCCCATCGACCACCCCGTAGTGCATATAGGGCGCATCCTTGCCGTAGTTGAAGAACAGCAACTCGCCGGTGGCGTCGTCGACCTTCGGGTGCGCGGAGACGCCCAACCCGTCGGGCACCCAGCCCTGCTTGCCCAGCGTCTCGCCGGTGAACGGATCCACCCGGTACAAATCCCCGCACTGGTAGAAGCTGCTGAGCGCGACACCGCGGTGCACCGCGATATCGGTGCTCGACGCATCCTTCATCAACGTGCGTGCGCCCCATCCATAATCCCGTTTGGCGAACTCGATCGGCTCGGCGATACCGGGCCACAGCGGCCCGGCGGCCTCGTTCTCGGCCAGGAAACCGTCGGTGCGGATGAACCTGTTGCGGTAGCTGGCTTTTCCGTCGCGGAAGCTGACGATGTGCAGCATGCCGTCGCCGTCGAACGGGTGATAGGCCTTAAACGCGGGATGCAGCGGGTTCTCGGTGTTGCGCAGGTACACACCGTCGAGATCGGTGGGAATCTCGCCCTCGACGGCGCACAGGTCATCGGCATCCCATTCGCACGTCTGCGGCCGCCACGGGCCGGTGCGGTACGGGTGATCGTCATCCGCGGGCAGCGTGGACGCGAATTTGGCGATGAGATCGGTATTCACAGAACCTCCTTGGTGGACCCGACGACAAAGCTGACCGTGGTAGCCGTGCTGCCGCCGAAATTCAAGGTGCCGAACGTTTTCGCACCGTCGACCTGATACGCGCCGGCGGTGTCGCTGACCTGTTTGGCGGCGTCGAGCAGCATCCGGATACCGCTGGCGCCGACCGGATGTCCGCCGCCGATCAGCCCGCCGCTGGGGTTGACGGGCAGCCGGCCGCCGATTTCGATCTCGCCGTTCTCGATGGCCTTCCAGGATTCGCCGGGTCCGGTCAGGCCGATGTGATCGATGGCGAGATACTCACTGGGAGTGAAACAGTCGTGCACCTCGATACCGTCGAGGTCGTCGACGCCGATGTGGGCGCGGGCGAATGCGTCGAGTGCGGCGCCCCGGACATGCGGTAGAACATACGGATCGGAGTCGGAGCGGTCGAGTTTCTGCTGCAGGCCCAGACCGACGGTGCGGTGTCCCCAGCCGTCGATGCGGCCGATGGGCCGGGCATCGGGGTGGTCGCGCAGGAAGTTGTCGCTCACCAGTACCAGACCGGCGCCACCGTCGGTCATCTGGCTGCAGTCCAGTCGCCGGATCCGGCCCTCGACAACGGGATTGGACGCGGTGTCGACCATCCATGAACGGGTCTGCGCGTTCGGGTTGGCGCGGGCGTTGGAGTAGTTGAGCATGGAGATGGCATCGAGATGGGCGTCATCGAGACCGTAACGCCGGTCGTACTCGTCGGCGACCCGGCTGAACATGTACGGCCACATGAAGGTTGCATCACCGCCCTCATGTCCGGTCCAGGCCGCGGCGCCGAGATAGGCGGCGGCGGTATCGCCGGGCACCGTCTTCTCCAGCTCCACCCCGATGACCAGGGCGCTGTCGTAAGCACCGGAACGCAGATCGGCGATCGCGGCCAGCGCGGCGACGCTGCCGGAGGCGCAGGCCGCCTCATGGCGGGAGGCCGGGGTATTCCACAGGGCAGGTTCGACGGTGGCCGGCATGGCGCCGAGGTGGCCCTGGCCGGCGAACATCTCGGCGAAGGCGTTGGCGACGTGCACGACGCCAATGTCGGTGGCAGGTGTCCGCGCCGCGGCGAGGGTTTCCCGGACGACCTCGGCGGTCAGGTCGGCGAGATCATGACCCTCGCGGTGCAGATTGCGCGCGTAGTCGCTCTGGTAGCCGCCGAGGATCCACACATAGGCGCCCATGCCGCCGACGCTACTACAACTAAGAGAGTGAGTCGCCCGAACTCGGCATCTCACGTTTCGGTCCGCGGCGACGTCTACACAATGTGACTGTGGGATCGGCGAGTGCGCAACGGCCTTTCGAGGACATCGTGACCGAATACGGGCCGATGGTGCTCCGGGTGTGCCGTGCCGTCGTGGGCCCGGTAGACGCCGAGGACGCGTGGTCGGAAACCTTCCTGTCCGCCATGCGGGCGTATCCGGAGCTCGGCCCGGACGCCAACGTCGAGGCCTGGCTGGTGACGATCGCGCACCGCCGCGCCATCGACGTCGGCCGCGGGGTGTCGCGGGCCCCGGCCCCGGTCGCCGTCATCCGCGAGACCGGGCATACCGACAGCCATGATCCCGACTTGTGGGCGTCGCTGAAAGCACTGCCGGACAAACAACGACGCACGCTGGCCTATCACTATCTGGCCGGCCTGCCCTACGCCGAGATCGCGGACCTGCTGGGCGGGTCCACCGACGCCGCCCGCCGCGCCGCAGCCGACGGCATCAAGACGCTGCGCCTGACCTATCTGAAGGAGCCATCATGACCGAGATCTTCGACGGTGTCGGTGCCGACACCGCCACGCTGGCCCGGCTGCACCACCGGCTGGAGACAGCCGCGCAGAACGCCGGCGTGCTCGACGTCGCCTACCGAACCCTGGACACCGCGGTCGGCCCACTGCTGCTGGCCGCGACACAGGCCGGACTGGTACGGGTGGCGTTCATCGACCAGACCCCCGCGGAGACCGAACTGGCCGCGCTCGCGCAGCGCATCAGCGCCCGGGTCCTGCACGCGCCGGAACGACTCGACGAGGCGGCCACCGAGATCGACGAGTACCTCGCCGGCCGCCGCACCCGCTTCGACCTCACCCTGGATCTGCAACTCACGGACGGCTTCCGTCGCCAGGTGGTCGAGCATCTGCGCGAGATCGGGTACGGGCGCCGCGAGAGCTACGCGACCGTCGCGGCCGCTGTCGGTAATCCCAAGGCCGTGCGCGCGGTCGGCAGCGCGTGCGCGCGCAATCCGCTGCCGCTGGTGATCCCCTGCCATCGGGTGGTCCGCACCGACGGATCGATCGGGCAGTACGCCGGTGGAATGGCGGCCAAGGCCACGCTGTTGGAGCTGGAGGCGGCCTGACCCGTCGCGATTCGGCCGAGAGGCCGCCCAGCTGGTACGTTCAGGTACCAATTCTTTTCGTGAGGTGATGACCGGGTGAGGCTGGAAAGGGCGAGCGCGCTGCGCCTCAGTCTGCTCGCCCTCGCGCTGTTCGTCGTCGCCACCAATGCGTTCGTCATCGCCGGCGTGCTGCCCCAGATCGCGCACACGCTCGGCGTCGGACCCGGCACCATCGGCTATTCCATCTCCGTCTACGCCATCGTGGTGGCCGTCGCGTCACCGGTGGTGTCAGTCACCTGCGGCCGGTTCGCCCCGGAGCGGGTGATGGCCGCCGGTCTGGTGCTCATCGCCGTCGGCACCTTCATGGCCGCAGCCGCGGGCACCTTCACACTGTTCACCACGGGCCGGGTCATCGCTGCCCTCGGCGGCGCCGCCCTGGTGCCCTCGGCGATCGCCGCAGCACCCGTGCTGGTGCCGTTGGCGCAGCGCGGCCGGGCCATCGCGCTCGTCGGCATGGGTTTCACCATGGCCATGGCGATCGGTTCCCCGATCGGCACCGCGCTCGCCGATGTCGGCGGCTGGCGGCTCCCGCTGTCGGTGCTGGCCGGCCTGGCCGCGGTGCTGGTGCCGGCACTGCTACTGGTGGTGCGCGACGTCCCCCGCAGCGCCGCAGTGGACCTGCGCTCCCGGGCCGTCGTACTGCGGGATCGCCGCGTGGTGTTCGCCATCGCCGCGTCGCTGCTGATGACGCTGGCCTTCAACATGGTCTACATCTTCAGTGCGGTGATCACCCACGACGCCACCGGCGGGGACCACAAGCGCCTCGCGGTCCTGCTGCTCGCCTACGGGGTGGCCGGCGTCATCGGTAACTTCCTGGGCGGACGCCTGGCCGACCGCATCGGCAGCCGTCGCACCCTGCAGATCGTGCTGGCGGCCCAGGCGACCGCCTTCCTCTCGCTGATCCCCGCGCACGGTTCGCTGATCGCTACCGCGATGTTGTTCGCGTTGTCCGGTGTCGCGGGTTTCGCCGCCTCGGTGGCCATCCAGTTCCGGCTGGCCCTCATCGATTCGCGGTACGCAAACGTCGCGCTGGCCTGGTACTCCACGGCGATGTACGTCGGCATCTCCATCGCGCCCCTGATCGGCGCCGCGGCACTGCCGCACGGGCTGCCCGTGCTGCTCACCGCGGCCGCGGTGTCCATCCTGGTCGCAGTAGTGGCGTCGGAGGTCAGCCACGCCAGGGGGCGCAGCTACGATGGGGAAGCCCGGGACCAGGATCTGGTGTGTGCGTCGCCGACGCACCGCTAACTTCGGGTGCGTGGACGACATCGGAGGAACGATGAGTAGCCAGCCAGCAGCGGCCAGCGGGGACATCCAGCAAAGCCGTGTCGGCGATGTCACCGTGGTGTCGGTGGCGGGAACGGTGGACATGATCACCGCTCCCAAGTTGGAAGCCGCGATCGCATCCGCCGCCGAGAGTTCGCCATCGGCGGTCATCGTCGACTTCACCGCCGTCGAATTCCTCGCCTCGGCGGGGATGGGAGTGTTGGTGGCCGCACACGGCGACCTCTCTCCCGCAGTGCGACTCGTGGTCGTTGCCGACGGGCCGGCCACCAGCCGGCCGCTCAAACTGGTCGGTATCGCCGACGTCGTCGACCTCTTCGCGACACTCGATGAGGCCCTGTCTGCCGTTCAGAGTTAGAAATAGCGGCGAACGGGTAGCCAGCAGGTCGATATGACAGAGCATGGTGATTCCGCAACTTTCGCGAAGATCGGCGTCACCGCCGGCCCAGAACTCGCGGCCCAGATCCGACACGAGCTGGGCGAGTGGCTGCGCCAGTACTTCTCACTCGACCCCGAGAAAACCAGCGATGTGCTGCTGGCCGTCTACGAGGCCCTGGCCAATGCCGCGGAGTTCGCCTACGCCGAAGCTGCCCAGCCCGGGCTCATGCACGTGCGCGCGGACTATGACGACACCGCGGCCGTCCTGACGGTGACCGTGACCGATGAGGGACAGTGGCGGGTCACGGAAGACGGTGTCCACAACATCGCCCGCGGCCGCGGAATCCCGCTGATGCACGCGCTGACCGACCGCACCAATATCGATTCCACCGCTGCGGGCACCACCGTGAGCCTGCAGTGGGATCACATCTCGTCGTCGGCCAGCTCAGAACTGCGGTAACCGCACCACCTGAACGAAGAACTCGTAGATCTGCCGGACCGCGCTCATGAACTGGTCGAGATCGACGGGCTTGGTGACATAGGCATTCGCGTGCAGCTTGTAACTCCGCAGGATGTCCTCCTCGGCCGACGAGGTGGTGAGCACCACGATCGGAATGAGACTCAGACTCTCATCGGATTTGATCTTTTCCAGCAGCTGCCTGCCGTCGTACTTGGGCAGGTTGAGATCGAGCAGAATCAGGTCGGGCCGCGGCGCGTCGGCGAACTTGCCGCGCCGGTACAAAAAGTCCAGGCCTTCCTCGCCGTCGTGCGCGACATGCAGGTTGTTCTTGATCTTGTTGTGCTCGAACGCTTCCCGGGTGATCAGCTCGTCACCGGGATCGTCCTCGACGAGCAGGATGTCGATTGCTCGCTCTGCCGGGTAGCTCATCTGGTTCCTTCCAGCTGGGGTTGCTGCACCACATTGGGCGCGGTGGTGGGGGTCACGGGCAGCGAGAACACGAACCGCGTCCCTTCGGTGAAGGAGGTGTCGATGAAGATCGTCCCCCCGTGGTATTCGATGATCTTCTTGCACAATGCCAACCCGATTCCGGTGCCGGTGTAGGCATCGCGGCCGTGCAACCGTTGGAAGATGACGAAGACCTTGTCGACGAACTCCTCGGGGATGCCGATCCCGTTGTCGGTGACGGTGAACACCCACTTCTCGGCGTCCTCGCCGGTGCCTTCACGGCATTCGATCACGATGCGCGGTGTCACGCCCGGACGATGGAACTTCACCGCATTGCCGATCAGGTTCTGCCACACCATCACCAACAGGGTGGGGTCGGCGTCGACGGTGGGCAGCGGCTCGAGCGGTCGCACCACCTCGGCGCCGGACTCGTCGATGGTGGTGGCGAGATTGTTCAGCGCGGCGTCCACCACGGCGTCCAGGCTCACCTCCGAGGTCGTGGAATTGAGGCGACCGACGCGGGAGAAGGTCAACAGATCATTGATCAGGATCTGCATCCGCTTCGCGCCGTCGACGGCGTATCCGATGTACTCGATGCCACGTTCGTCGAGCTTGTCGCCGTAGCGCTTCTCCAGCAGCTGGCAGAACGACGCGACCTTACGCAGCGGTTCCTGGAGGTCGTGGGACGCGACGTAGGCGAACTGTTCCAGTTCCGCGTTGGATCGGCGCAGTTCCTCGGCCTGCTCGTCCAGGGCCGCTTTGGCCAATCGGGACGTGTCGAGTTCGTCCACGATGCGTTGGCGCATGTCCTCGACGTCTGCCGCCATGGCGCGGATGTCGCTGGGCCCGCGCGGAATGATGCGTTCCCCGAAGTTGCCCTCGGTGATCCGCCTGCAGGCGGCGGCCAGCGATGACAGCGGGCGGGTAACGGCATTGCGCATCACCACCGCCAGTAGTAGTGCGGTGGTGATGAACGTCAGGATCAGCACCACCATCACCGTGTCGCGCCAGCCGCGGATCTGATCGAGGTGGGCCAGGCCGGCAGCGCGGGCCTCGCTGAGATCGTCGTTCTGGGCGGTGAACAACTCACGCAGCCGGTCGAACAGAACCTTGCCCTCTTCGATGCTGGCGTCGTCCGCTGGCTGGGTTGCGGTGACTTGCGAGATCAGCGGATCCGCGTACTCGGCACGCCAGACCTCTGCCGCCGCCTCGATATCGTCGAGGTCGGCGAGGAGGTCTTGGTTTCCGGTCAGGTTCTCCCGAATCTGTTCGGCCGCAGCAGATTCCGCGGAGCGGCCGTCGTTGTAGGGATCGAGGAAGCGGGGGTCGGCGGTGATCAGATAGCCGCGGACGGCGGTTTCCTGATCGCGCAACGCCGCCTGTAACTGGTAGGCGGCGATGCGTGCCGGTTGCACGCCGTCGCGGATCTGGTTGGAGACCTTGTCGGCCTGAGCCACCAGGATGGTGGCGGCGATGGAGCAGGCCAGGACGGCTGTTCCGATGACCGCCAGCACGAGGTTCTGCCAGCCTTGGACGGTGAGTTTCATGGTGTCGATCGCTCCACCCGGATCACGGCGATGTCATCGGTCAGCCCGCCGTGCAGTTGGGCACGCGCCTCGGCATGTTCGATCAGCGCCTCGACGAACTGCGCGCCGGGCAACTGGGCCAGCGACCGGGCGATGGTCAGCAGCCCGTCCTCGCCGAGTCGTTCCTCGCCGCGTCCGGAATGACCTTCGAACAGACCGTCGGTGAGAAGTAGCATCCCGTGACCCTGAGCCAGTGTGTAGTGCTCGACCGGCCACTCGCGGGCGCCGAGGCCGAGTGCGGCACCGGGGCGGGGTTCCAGCCAGTTCACGGTTCCGCCGCCGTGCATCAGCAGTCCGGGATGACCGGCGCGGACCGCGGTGAACTGACCGCTGTCGGGTTCCAGCGCCAGGCTCAGCAGGGTCGCGAAGACGCCGTTGCTCGGGCGTTCGGTGGTGAGGATCCGGTCGAGCTCACGCATCCGGTCGTTACCGCGCAGGCCTGCGAAGGTCAGCGCGCGCCAGCCGATGCGCAGGGCCACGCCGAGGGCCGCTTCGTCGGGGCCGTGGCCGGCGACATCGCCGATCATGATGTGCACCGTGCGGTTGTCTGTCTGGACGACATCGAAGAAATCACCGCCGACCAGCGCATCCTGGCGGCTGGGCCGCGACCGGGTGACGATATCGACCCCGGGAGAGTCCAGCAGCACCGGTGAGGGCAGCAGCCCGCGTTCCAGCCGGGCGTTCTCCAGCGCGCGCATGCGGCTGGCATGCAGGTCGACGGTGGCGAGCTCGGCGCGCTTGCGCTCGATGGCGTACAGCACGGCGCGCCGCAGCGTGTCCGGTTCCACACGGCCCTTGACCAGGTAGTCCTGGGCGCCGGACGACACCGCGGACACTCCGAAATGCTCATCGTTGAGACCGGTCAGCACGATGATCGGGACGGTGGCGTCGAGCTCACCGAGCCGGTGTACGGCCTCGATGCCCGTGGAATCGGGCAGGTTGAGGTCCAGCAGGACGCAATCGGGGCGCTGTGCGGTCAGGCTACGAGCGGCATCGGAGATCGTCTGGGACCAGACGAAATCGAACTCGCCCGCTGCGTCGGCGATGAGCTCCTCCACCAGCAACGCGTCAGCCCGGTCGTCTTCGACCAGGAGCAGCGACAGCCGCCGTGCACCCGAAGCTGCGGCAACAAGCGGGCCGGGTGAGGCCACCGGGTTGTGCGGCGCACCCATGGAACGATCAAGTCCTCCACCTGGGGTATTCGCCCCCGTAGCGCGGTACTTCGATATTGCGGTCAACGCCTGTGACCTTACCCAGAGACCCCATCCCGGACGCCAATGTATTGACGGTTGCGTCGTGGGATGGCTGAGGGGTGTCACAATCCGGAGCGCCGTCGCGTCTGGTGGGTGAACCTCCGAGAAGAGCAATCAGCCACTATCCGGTGGGCCCTGAAGCACCCTGGACCGGTCCCGCGCGGCGGTGGCGATCGCCAAGGCCGACACCACCGACGCTGCGGCGAAGGCAGCGCCGAAACTCGTGCCGGTGATGACGGACCCGAGTGCCGTCGCGCCGATTGCCTGCCCAAAGACGAGAGCCACGAACAGCATTGCCGTGCCCGCCGCAGAATGGGCGGGGTCGATATCCGACGTCCACGCGATGAGCGACGAGGTTGCGGCGATGAACCCCCACCCGAACATGAGGTAGGCCACCAGTGCCGCGAGCCTGAACTGTGGACCGATGGTCAGCAGTATCAAGGCGACGGTGATGACGGTGCAGCTCAGCATCCAGGCCGCCGTGGCGGACAATTTCATCATCCGTCGGGCGGTCACGATCACCGCGGTTGCGCCGACGCCGAGTGCCATCCATGCGCTGACGGTGCCGCGCTCCGACGTGGTCCCTACCTCGACGAGAAGGCTTCGCCCGTATGTCCATACCGCGCTGGAGCCCGCTCCCATAAACGTTGCGGCGACGATGGCATTCCGGTGGTCGACCCACCA
>JBPPMV010000395.1:0-12416 GCA_051306235.1 Mycobacterium sp.
CTCGTGCACATCGCGGTCAAACTCCCGATCATCCGGCGGGCGCTGGGTGAACCACTCGACGAGCTCACCGACGGCGGCCGGGTCGGGCCGAGTCGGCGCACCGTGCTGCGCGGCACCTGGTTGGCGGTGGCGGCGGCGACGGTGGTCACCGCCGGACAGACCGTGCCGCTGCTGCGCCGGGTATCGGTACTCGCACCTCGTACCGGCGAAGGGCCACAAGGTGTTCCGGTGAACCGCTCGGCCGCGGCGGCCGGGGTTGGCCGGGCCGCGTCATCGCCCCGGTACCGGTTGACGGTTGCCAACGGTACGCGCGTCCGGGAATTCACCCTGGATGATCTGCGCGCGATGCCGCAGGCCACCTTCCGGTTGCCGATCGCGTGCGTGGAGGGCTGGAGCGCGGACGCCGAATGGACGGGCGTGGTGCTGTCCGAACTCGTTGCCGCCGTGAGTGGTTCGCCGGATGCCGATGTGCGCATGGTGTCCCTGGAGCCACCCGGCCCGTATTCGCGCACGGTGCTGCCCGCCCGCCATGCCCGGGACTCGCAGACGCTGGTCGCCTTGCAGGTCAACGGGGAGACCCTCAATCTCGACCACGGCTTTCCCTGCCGGCTGATCGCCCCGAGCCGTCCCGGTGTGCTGCAGACCAAATGGCTGACGCGCATCGAGGTGCTGCCGTGACACCCGCCCGGATGCTGCTGGCCCTGGCGGGAATCGGACTGGGCGCTTACGGCGCCGTGCTGCTCCTGGACAATCCGCCGGTGATCATCCTGCGAATCCTGATCTGGGCGGTTGTCGCTGCAGTCGTCCACGATCTGGTGTTCGCACCGGTGTGCGCCGCCCTCGGGGTGGCCGGGCGCCGGCTGATACCGCTGCGGTGGCAGTCCCCGGTCGCGGTGGCCGGGTTGTGCAGCGTGGTGCTGATGCTGCTCGCGATCCCGGTTTTCAGCAGGCCGGGGATGCGGCCGGACGATCCCAGCGTGCTGGATCGTGACTATCCGCTGGGGTTGGCGATCGCGTTGGCGGTGGTGTGGTTGTGCGTGCCCGCCTACTACCTGGCCACCCGGGTGGTAGCTGCTCGGTCACCAGTTCGTCAGGATCAGGTGATTGAGCGCCAGGGCGCCGATGACGTTGAGCGCCAACCACCACCGGTGTGACCGCGGCGGCAACAGCGCCGCGGCAGCGGTCAGCCACACCGTGAACGGCAGCCAGATGCGTTCGGTTTCAGCCTTGCTCAGCATGCTGAGATCGGCGAGCACGATCGACAGGAAGGCCCCGGTCAGCAGGATATGCACGCCGGAGCGCGCGCGTAGTGCCTTGATGTCGAAGACCCGGCCCAGGCCGGCCACGCTGCCCAGGCCGATCGCGCACACCGTGGAGGCCAGGTTCGCCCACACCCAGTACTGGAACGGGCGGTCGTTGGCGATGCCCTGCCAATAGCGTTCCTGGACCAGGTGATAGCCGTCGAACCACCAGAAGCCGGCTGAGTAGAACACCGCCACCACCGCCAGTGCCGCGATGACGGCGGGCAGCAGGCTGCGCAGCGCCGCGCGCCAGCCGGGGGCGGTCAGCAACACCGCCACCGCGGGGACCGCGATCAGGCCCAGCCCGTAGTTGAGGAAGATGCCCCACCCGAGTACAAGTCCGGCGGCGGCCGCGGTGAGGATCGACCAGCGAGATCTGCCGTGCACCGCCAGCGCCAGCAGCGCGATACCCCAGGCGGCCACACCGGCGAAGTAACCGTCGGCCGACACCGCGATCCAGATGGCCGTCGGTGCCACCGCCACGAAAGGCGCGGCCAGTCGCGCGGTGGCCTCGTCGGCGACGGCACGGATGGCGATGATGATCGCCGCAGCGGCACTGGAACCGACCAGCACGCACAGCAACCCGGCCCACGCACCGCCGCCCAGGCCGATGCGATCCAGCCAGACGAAGCTCAGCAGCGCGCCGGGCGGGTGACCGGAAACATGGGTGATCCACGAATCCGGTTGGAAATCGAGGATTCTGCCGGAGAACGTCCGCAGCATCTCGGGGATGTCGGTGATCGTCGGGACTTCGCGCAGGTATTCGTGACGGGCCGCGAGTCGGCCGGCGAAACCGAGTTGCCAGCCGTCGATCATCGCCAACGAGAACGCCCAGACGAACGATGTGGCCCACGTCAGCCCGACCAGCCCGGGCCAGCGCAGCCGGCCGGCGATGCTCGGTCCCCACCACACCGCCGCCGCGGCGATCAGCAGGGCGGGCACGGTGCCCCAACCGACATGTGCGTTCCACCACCCGAAGATCGGCGCGGTATCGGCGAAATCGCGTAGTCGTTGGGGACTGCTGTTGATCATCGGGGTGACGACGCCCAGGTTCAGATGCGGCACGGTGAACGCGGCCACCAGCAACGTCACTCCGATCGACAGCGCCACTGCTTCCCGTCGCCCGATGTGCATACCGGCCAGCCTATGGGGCGTCCGGTGGCGAGTCCGTGACGTTTCGGTGACGGGCCACTTCCCAGAAACTTGACACATGTCGATAATGAGCGGATGAGCCTCTCCTCCTCGTCAGCCTTCTGCGCGCGATACGGCATCGATTTCCCGCTGTTCGCCTTCAGCCATTGCCGCGATGTGGTGGCCGCGGTCAGCAATGCCGGTGGTTTCGGTGTGCTGGGCGGCGCCGCCTTCTCGCCCGAGCAGCTGGACCGCGAGCTCACCTGGATCGATGAGCACGTCCAGGGCAAGCCCTACGGCATCGACATCATCGTGCCCGCCAAATTCGAGGGCAAGGGCGAGACGCTGTCCAAGGACGACCTGGCCTCCCGCATCCCGGACAGCTACCGCGCGTTCGTCGACAAGCTGCTGGCCGACCACGGTATCGAGCCGGATGTGAAGGTCCGCACCGGTAAGCCCGTGCTGTCCGGTGGCAACGGGGAGGAACTGCTCGAGGTCGCCATGAGCCATCCGATCAAGATGATGGCCAACGCCCTCGGCGTGCCGCCGGACTACATGATCGAGGCGGGCCGCGAACGCGGAATCCCGGTGGCCGCGCTCGTCGGCGCCAAGGAACATGCCGTCAAGCAGGTCGCCGCGGGGGTGGACCTGATCGTCGCGCAGGGCACCGAGGCCGGGGGGCACTGCGGTGAGGTCTCGACGCTCGTGGTCGTCCCCGAGGTGATCGATGCCATCAATGACGCGGTGCCGGTGCTGGCCGCCGGTGGCATCGTCACCGGCCGGCAGATGGCCGCCTCGGTGGCGCTGGGCGCCGCGGGCGCCTGGACCGGTTCGGTGTGGCTGACGACCGAAGAAGCCGAGACCGAGCCGCATACCGTCACCAAGATGCTGGCCGCCAGCTCACGTGACACCGTGCGCTCGGCCGGGCGCACCGGAAAGCCGTCGCGCCAGCTGCGCTCGGACTGGACCGACGCCTGGGCGCCGAATCCCGGTGGGCAGCAGCCGCTTCCGCTGCCGCTGCAGAACATGCTGTCGGAGCCGGTGCTGCGCCGCATCGACGCACTTGCCGATCAGGGCCATGAGGGCGCCCGGTTGCTGTCGACCTATTTCGTCGGCCAGGGAGTCGGCCTGATGAACAAGGTCAAGCCCGCCCGTGATGTGGTGCTGGAGTTCATCGAGGATTACCTCGCCGCCACGGAGCGGCTGAGCAACTCCCTTCCCGACTGAGAGGTCATAATCGGCGGGTGGCCGGCACCGAACTCATCCTGTTGGGCGCCGCCGGGTTACTGCTCGCGGGCCTGATCACCTTTCTGGTGCTGTTCATCGTCGCGCGGCGCCAACTGGGCAACGTGCGCCGCGAACTGACCCGGCTGCTGGCCGAGCAGGACGATCACCGCAGGCGCCGGCGCCGTGGTGTCGCACCGATGGCGCTCAAGACGGTCTTCCAGACCGCGGACATGCTGATCAACAAGGGTTTCGGCGCCACCGTGCGCAACTCGATCGAGGACCTCGCCGGCTGGGCCCAGATCGAACGGCCCGACCTGGCCCGGCTCACCGCCAACGGCCGGGTGGTCATCGTGTTCTCCGATATCGAGGGCTCCACGGAGTTCAACGAGTCGATGGGCGACCGGGCCTGGGTAAGGGTGCTGGGAAAACACAACAAGCTGATCGAATCGCTGGTCGGCAAGCACGGTGGCCACGTGGTGAAGAACCAGGGCGACGGTTTCATGATGGCCTTCGCCGACCCGGAGAACGCGGTGCGCTGCAGCTCCGATGTGCAGGGTGCGCTGGAGGAGAATCCGCAGCGCTGGGAGTCCATCCGGGTGCGGATCGGGGTGCACATGGGCACTTCGGTGCGCCGCGGTGAGGACCTGTTCGGCCTCGATGTCGCCATGGCGGCGCGGGTGGCCGGTCAGGCCGACGGTGGCGAGATCCTGGTCAGTGCACCGGTCGGCGAGGCGATCGGCGGACTCGACGATATCCAGCTGGGCGCCCCGCGCGAGGTCGAGCTCAAGGGGCTACGCGGAACCCACCTGCTCTACCCGGTGGACGGCTCAACCTGGCGACGCGGCTGAGCTGGTCTTGACGGTCTCGGGCTTCTGATCGGCCGCCTTGATCAGCTTCGCCGTCCACTCCGCGCCCAGTTTGACCAGACCCGACTCCTGATATTGGACGTGCGCGTCCCAGTCGCGGCCCAGCGAACAGATGGGGTCGGCGGGCGCGCACAGGTCAGCGGTACGCGGCCCGAACACGGTGCTCATGCGAGTCAGTGGGTTACCGATCCGGGCCGAGGGGTTGCCGAACACCACGACCGACGCGATATGCGGGACGGCGGCCGCGGGCAGTGGGGCGGTGTAGCCGAGGCCGGCGATGGGGGCGGTGGCGACGACGTCGACGACCGCGGCGCCTTGGGAGTACCCGCCCAGCACGATCTTGGTCTTCGGGCATTGCGCGACGATGGTCTGGATCCGCTTGCTCATATCGTTGGCGCCGATTGCTGCCTTCATGAAGTCCCAGGTCGCCGGGTACTTCACCGCGTAGGTTTTGACCGAGGAACCCTTCACCATCGGGCGTAGCGCCTCCACGAAGGACTTGCCGACCTTGCCGATACCGGCCGGCTCGTCGGTGCCACGGGCGAACACGACCTCGATATCGGCGCATTCCGGAGCTGCAGCAGCCGTCGGGGCTGCACTCAGACTGAGCGCTACACCCGCCGCAATGAGCGCGGCGAATCGTCGGGCGGCCTTCTGATGGGCGGCCATAGTTCGTTCTCCCTCGGGGTGGACGTGTCCGCTACGTGCCCACTTCAATGCCCATCATTATTCACAATATTCACTCTATTAACATCTGTGCCAATTCTGTGACCCCAACGAGATGCACTGTCGACAGCGAATCGTGGCCCGTCAGAGGGGTAGTTCGCTGGGATCCGCAAACTTTCCGGACGCCTGGAAGATCACTTTCCGGGCGATCTCCACCGCGTTGTCGGCGAAGCGCTCGTAAAAGCGGCCCAGCAGCACCACGTCCGACGCGGCGGCAACGCCGTAGGTCCAACGACTGTTCTGCACGGTGGCCAGCAGCTCGCGGTGCAGGTCGTTCATCGCTGCATCGGCTTCCTGCACACCTCGGGCCTCGATGACGTCATCGGCGATCACCGCGCGCTGGGCGCGTTCGGCGAGGTCCACGGCATGTCGACCCATAGTCACCAACAGATCGACGACCGCCGCGGGCACCTCCGGGTAGTCGTTCGGGCGGGTGCCGACCCTGGCGATGTTGGCGGCCAACGCGCCCATCCGGTCGGCGTTGGCAGCGATGGTGAATGCCGACATCACGATCCGAAGGTCGTGGGCGACCGGCGCATGGCGGGCCAGCAGCGAGAACGCCCGCCGGTCGACCAGTCCGTTCAGCTCGTCGAGCCGCCGCAGCGCGGAGCGGACCCGGCCGGCCGCGGCGGCATCGGCATGGATCAGCGCGGTCGTCGCGTCGGCGGCGGTCGTCGCGGCGATTCCACACATCTCGCCGAGCTCGGCCGTCAGCCGGTCGAGTTGCGCATGGAACTCCGTTCTCATGACCTGACGGGTTACCCACCGGCGGGGGTGTCAAACTAGCGCGATGTCGGTTCTGCGGCTGGCTGCCCCGATCGGTCTGGCGTTCCTGCCGCTGGGGATGGCGCTGGGTTTCCTGGTGGTGCACGCGGGGCTGGCCTGGTGGTGGGCGCCGGTGTTCGCGGCCGTCATCTACGCCGGCTCACTGGAATTCCTGATGGTCGGCCTGGCCGCGACCGGCGCCCCGATCGCGACCGTCGCGCTGACCACCGTGATCGTCAATTCCCGGCACGTGTTCTACGCACTGTCCTTTCCGCTGCACCGGGTTCGCGGCATGCCCGGCAAGCTCTACAGCAGCTATGTGCTCTCTGATGAGGCCTACGCGGTGGCGGTCAGCCCGGAGGCCGAGAGCTGGACCTCGCGGCAGATCCTGATCATGCAGGCCGGTCTGCATCTGACCTGGACGGTATCGGCAGGCGTGGGCGGTCTGGTCGGCGCGGCACTGCCGATCGAGCGGGTGCAGGGCCTGGAGTTCGCGCTCACCGCGCTGTTCATCGTGCTGGCCATCGACGCCTATCGCCAGCATCCGGACCGGCGCACCGCACTGATCGCGGTCGGGTGCGCGGTGCTGGCCTGGTTGCTGGCACCGGGGCAGCTGCTGGTGTGGGCATTCGCGGCTTTCACCGCGCTGCTGTTGGTGCGATTCGCCGCCCGGCGCCGCGATGCCTGACACCGGACACATCGCGATCCTGGTGGCCGTCAGCGCGGCGGTCACCTGGGCGCTTCGCGCGCTGCCGTTCGCGGTGCTGGCGCCCATGCGGCACAGCGCCGTGGTCAGATACCTGAGCCTGCACATGCCGCTGGGGGTGATGGTGATGCTCGCCATCTACACCATCCGCGATGCCCCCGAAGCGGCTCCGCGCCAACAGCTCTGGTTGGCCATCGCCATCGTCGTGACGGCCGGTCTGCAGCTGTGGCGCCGCCAGGCGCTGCTGTCCATCTGCATCGGCACCGGAATCTATGTGGCGTTGATGTCGCTGTAGGTGAGACAGTGTCCCGCCGTGAGCATCCTGTTCTGCGGCACCGATCTGGGCCGACGTATCGAGCACGCCGAAGCCGCGCTCATCGGCGCCGCCGTCGGCGCAGCCACCCGGCGTGGCACCGATGGGTTCGCACTGCCACTGGCCGGCGGGGTCGCCGCCTACGCCGAGCCGGGCGCACCGTTCAACAAGGTGGTGGGCCTGGGATTCGGGGGTGTGCCCGATGCGACCGAACTCGAATCGGTCGAGCGGGCCTACGCCGAGCGCGATTCGCCCACTCCGGTCGAGCTGAGCACGCTGGCCGATCCGTGCATCGCCGAACTGCTGAGCGGTCGCGGCTACCGGGTGGTCGCCTTCGAAGACGTGCTGGGCCGCGACCTCGGCTCAGCGATCGGCAACGGGCCGGCCGGTATCGAGGTGCGCCCGGCCCGCGAGGACGAACTCGACGCCTGGGTCGACGTGGTGGTGGAGGGTTTCGCGCATCCCGACGGGGAGGGCGTGCCCAGTCCCGAGGAGTTCCCTCGCGATGTGGTGGACCGCGCCGAACGGGATTTCGCGGAGGCCGGCGTGACACCGTATGTGGCGCTGCGTGATTCGACGATCGCCGGTGGAGCCAGCTTGCGGATCACCGATGGTGTGGCCCAGCTGACCGGGGCTGCGACCGCACCGGATCACCGGCGACGCGGTGTGCAGACCGCACTGCTGACGGCCCGGCTGCGTGATGCCGTGCGCGCCGGGGCCGATATCGCGGTGGTCACCACCTCGCCTGGGTCACGCTCGCAGCAGAACGTACAGCGGCAGGGCTTTCACCTGCTCTACAGCCGAGCCGTGCTGGTGAAGGAGCCGACTCAGTAGAGGTGCTTGCGGTAGTTCTCATCGCTGTAATAGGCCTCCAGCTCCTCCAGGCTCTGTTCGGCCTTGAACGATTTGGCCAGCTGCGCGGTGCTCGGCATGGCGTCCGGGGTCCAGCTCTCCGGTCTCCAGGTGTCCGAGCGCAGGAACGCCTTCGAGCAGTGGAAGAACACCTCCTCGACGCTGACCTCCAAGGCCAGGATCGGGCGCTTGCCCTTCACCGCGAGATCATCGAAATAGTCTGCATCCGAGAGGATCCTGGCCCGTCCGTTGATGCGCACCGTGTCACCGCGGCCGGGGATGACGAACAGGGTGCCGACGTGCGGGTTGGTCAGCACATTGAGATAGCCGTCCACCCGCTTGTTACCGGGGCGCTCCGGGATGGCGATGGTGGTGTCATCGATGATGTGCACGAAGCCGGGCGGATCACCCTTGGGGGAGACGTCGACGCGGCCATCGGAGTCGGTGCTCGCCACGAAACACAGCGGCGAGTTGGCCACCCAATCCCGATGGACGTCGAGCAGGCGTTTGCTGACCTTGTTGGCCACTGCCGCAACGGGATGGCCGACGATATCGCGGAGTTGTTCGACTGTGCTGACCTCGGTTGGTTCGCTACCCACCTGTCCCATCATGCCCTGCGAAGCGTTCGGCCAAGGCCCTCCGGTCCAGCTTGCCGATGCCGCGGCGGGGAAGTTCGGCCACGATGTGCACCTGACGCGGGGCCGCGGTGAGATCCAGGGTGGTGCCCACCTGGGCGCGCAGGTCCGCCAGACTGGGTTCGGGCTGTCCGGCAGCAAGGACGACCGCGGCGACCACCCGCTGACCGAGGCGGGCGTCGGGCACCCCGAAGACCGCGCATTCGGCGACGGCGGGGTGGCCGGCGAGCGCGTTCTCCACCAGCTGTGGCAGCACGGTCAGCCCGCCGGTGCTCACCGCATCATCGACGCGCCCCAGAATACTGAGCACCCCCGAATCATTCACGGCGCCAAGATCATCGGTGTGAAACCAGCCCGGTTCGGCGAACGGGTCGGGCTGCGCCGGGTTGCGGTACCCGGAGGCCAGCGTCGGCCCGCCCAGGGACACCAGCCCGCCGTCTACGCGCACCGTCACCCCGTCCAGGGGCACCCCGTCGTACACGCAGCCGCCGGATGTCTCGCTCATCCCGTAGGTGCGCACCACGCGAACCCCTGCCGCGGCGGCCTTTTCGCGTACCCCGGCCGGCATGGGACCACCGCCGATGAGGACCGCGTCCAGTTCGGCGAGTGCCGCCGCGGCAGCCGGATCGGTCAGCGCCTTGTCGAGCTGATTGGCCACCAGCGATGTGTAACGCCGGCCGGAGCCCAGCGCGGCCACCGCGGCGACCAGGTCGGTCGGTGCGAAGCTCGCGGGCAGCGCAACGGGTGTGGTGCCACCGACAACGCTGCGCACCAGCACCTGCAGGCCGGCCACGTGATAGGCCGGTAGCGCCAGCAGCCACCGGCCCGCACCGCCGAGCCGGTGCTGGGTGGCGGTGGCACTGGCGGTCAGCGCGGCAGCGGACAGCATGGCGCCCTTGGGAATTCCGGTGGTACCCGAGGTGGACACCACCACGGCGATATCGTCGCCGATGGGCTCACCGGCGCGAAGGGTTCTGGTCAACACGTCCCGTTGTCGATCGTCGGCCGCTGGTACCGGTAGCCACGCACGGCCCCCGCCGAGCGCGGCCTCCAGATCCGGCAGTACCGACAGCGCCGCTGCGCCGGTGCCGACGGGCAGGGTGCTCAGGACGGCGATGCGGAATCCTCACCTTCGATGTCACGGGGGTCATCCAGTGGCCAGCCCTGGGCGGCCAGTCGGGCACGGACCCGCTCGATGTCCTCCGGGCGCGGCAACTCGTCGGTGATCCCGGTGATCAGTACGCCGATATCGACGCGATCGACACCACCGTGTTCGAGGCCGCCCCGGTCCATCAGATCCTGGGCGACCGTCGTGACCTCGTCATTGGACAGGCGCCGGGTGAGCAATGCCAGCAACGGGACCCGGTCGGGTCCGGGCACCCCCTGCGGATAGCCGGCCGTCAGCCAGGCAGCAATCCTCGACAGGAAAGCGTTCACGGCGCCAGCCTGCCAGATGGGTGCCGTCTGCGCCGTTTCTGCCGACGATGTCCAACGCAGCGCGGCGCAATCATGAATGCTCGGTGAACAGCTTTTCGGCTTCGCTGAACCCGCAGGTGGGGGGACTGACCCGACTTCGGTGAAATTGCGCGAAATGCTGTGAGATGTCTCAGAATTGCGCCATGAGCGCAGAGCTGATCATCCTGGTGCTGCTGATAGCCACAGCACTGGCATTCGACTTCACCAACGGCTTCCATGACACCGGCAACGCGATGGCCACGTCCATCGCCACCGGAGCGCTCAAGCCGAAGACCGCGGTGCTCTTGGCAGGTGTTCTCAACCTCGTGGGCGCGTTCCTGTCGGTGGAGGTGGCCGTCACGGTCACCACCTCGGTCCTCAAGGTCCAGGACAGTAGTTCCGGGTCGCTGCTCCCCGGGATCGATGCCTCGACGGGTCTGACCATCATCTTCGCCGGCCTCATCGGCGGCATCCTGTGGAACCTGCTCACCTGGCTGTTCGGCATCCCGTCCAGTTCCTCGCATGCGCTCTTCGGCGGTCTGATCGGCGCCGGCCTCGCCGCGCTCGGCATGGCCGGGGTCAACTGGTCCGGGGTCACTCAGAAGGTGCTGATCCCCGCGGTCGCCGCGCCCGTCATCGCCGGCCTGGTCGCCGCCTGCGGAACCTGGGTGGTCTACCGGCTCACCCGCCGGGTCGCCGAGAAGCGTCGCCGTGAGGGCTTCCGCTGGGGACAGATCGCGACGGCCTCGCTGGTCGCGCTGGCGCACGGCACCAACGATGCGCAGAAGACGATGGGCGTCATCGCGCTCGCCCTGATCACCACCGGGCACCTGACCGGTGACGTCAAGGAGCAGGGCCTGCCGTTTTGGATCATCTTCAGCTGCGCGGTCGCCATCGGTTTGGGCACCTACCTCGGTGGCTGGCGCGTCATCCGCACCCTGGGCAAGGGGCTGGTGGAGATCGAGTCGCCGCAGGGCTTCGCCGCCGAAGCGTCCTCGGCCGCCATCATCCTGAGCTCCAGCGCCGCCGGTATGGCGCTGTCGACCACGCACGTCGCCACCGGGTCGATCCTGGGCAGCGGAGTCGGTAAGCCCGGCGCCGAGGTGCGTTGGGCGGTGGCCGGCCGGATGGCGGTCGCCTGGCTGGTCACGCTGCCCGCCGCAGGCCTGGTCGGCGCGCTCTCGTACTGGCTGTCCGACGGGGTCAAGTCGGTGACCGGTTCGGCGCTGGCCGGCGACGGACTGATCTTCGTCATCCTGGTCGGTCTGTCGGGCTTCATGTGGTGGCGCGCCCAGCAGCAGAAGGTCGACAGCAGCAATGTCAACGCCGATTGGGATTCGTCGACGAACTCTGTCGTCCCCGCCGATATCCGTGAGCTCAAGCCCACGGCCTCGGTCTGATCGACCCCACTAGCTAAGGAACTCTGATGGCTTATCTGGAGAGCATCCTGAAGGTGCTCGTAATCGGTCTGGTCCTCGGTGCTGGCCTGCCCGCGGTGTTCGCGCTGGGTCTGGTCGCCTACTCGCGTGGGGACGGCTCCGACGGAACCGACGGCTCCGTGGCCGTGGCACCGAATCCCGCATTCAAGTTCCTCGGAATCGCGGCATTCGTGTTCGTCGGCTGGGTCATCCTCACCGCGGTCCTGTGGATCACCCGGGCGACGATCATCCATCACACCGGCGTCGACCTCTTCCCCTTCCTCCCCAAGAAGTGAGCTGATCTGAGATGGCAGAGAACAAGAGCGTCCTGGACAGTGTGCTCGGCTGGCTGCACGAGGGTTACCCCGAAGGCGTGCCGCGCACCGACTATTTCGCGCTGCTGGCATTGCTGAAGCGTTCGCTGACCGAGGCGGAAGTCGTCAAGGCGGCTCAATCGGTGCTGCGCTCCAGTGACGGTGACAGCCCGGTGACCGAGGCCGAGATCAGCGGTGCCATCGAGATGATCATCGCCAAGGAGCCCAATCCCGAAGAGCTGCACCAGGTTGCGTCCCGGCTGGCGTCGGTGGGCTGGCCGCTGGCGCTGCCGGCGCGCTGACCCCTGCGCTAATCGCGGGTATCGCGGCGCAGCGGATGTGTGTCGGGGACCTGCACGAAGATCAGCGTGACGCCGTCGGGGTCGAGGACGTGCATCTCGTGCAGGCCCCAGGGCTCTTCGGTGGCGGCTCTGGCGATCTGCACCCCGCGCTCGGACAGTTCGGCCTGGGTGGCATAGACATCGCGGACCTGCAGCCAGAGAATCCCGGCTGCGGTCGGCTCGCCGTGCCCGGCGAGTTCGATCAGCGACTGCCCGGCGTAGAACACCGTGCCCGCGCCGTACTCGCGGGCGATGGCCAGCCCGATCCGGTCGCGATAGAACTCAACAGATGTCGGATAGTCGGCCGGCCGTAGCAGCATCCGGCTGGCCAGGATCTCCATCCGTCGTGTCTATCACGGGTCAGGC
>JBPPMV010000396.1:0-9845 GCA_051306235.1 Mycobacterium sp.
CTCATGCAGGTCACGAGCGTGGGGCTGGCGGGTGATTTCCCGGGGGCACTGGCCGACGGTGTGCTGCGGATGGCGGCGGTCACCGTCGTACCGATGACCGTCCGGACACTGGTGCAACTGCTGGGGGACAATGCTGTCGTCTCCGATCTCGATCCGCTAACCGACCTGGCGAACCGCCGCGGTCTGGTGCGTGCGGTGCGCCAACTCGTCGGCCCGGCAGTCGCCGACGGACCCACCCGGATCGGCATCATGATGATCGACATCGACGACTTCAAGACCATCAATGACACCCGCGGTCATGCGGCGGGTGATGACGTGCTGGTTGCTCTCGGCCAGATCCTGCGCAGGGTGTGCCCCGATGAGTCCGTGATCGCACGGATCGGCGGTGAGGAGTTCGCCATGGTCGCGCTGTGCGGCGAAGTCGACGCCCTGCGGACTGCCGAGCGGCTACGGGCCGAATTCACCGCCACGAAGCTGGATTTCACCGCCAGCTTCGGTGTGGTCACGACGACGCTGTCGCCGAAAGCGGCAGCGGACACCATCCAGCTGACCGAACGGTTGCTGGGTGCCGCGGACAAGGCCATGTATGTCGCGAAACGGGCCGGGGGCGACCGCATCGAAACGGCCGACCTGGCAGAGAGCCCCTACTGACTCAGGCCGTCCGGGCGGTCCATTCGGCGGTCCGTTCCGGAGTCGCCTCGGCTAATGCCTTGCGGGTGTTCTCCGCATCGAAATCCTTGCCGTACACCGGCGTTCCGGGTTGTTGCCGCCAAGATTCGGAAATGGGGCCGGCATCGACGGGATCGAATCCGAGCTGATCGACGATCCCGTGGACCAGTTCACGGCCCGGCCCGTCCGCACCGGCGATCGGAAGGGCGATGCGCTTCGGCGCGCCTCCGGGCGTTCCGCGCTCCAGGAGGTGTTTCCAGAAGATCCCGTTGAACACCTTGTACACCGGTGCGCCGATCTGCTCGGCGACCCACGCGCTCTCGGCCTGACCGTCTTCGATCGCTGCGATTTCGCCGTCGCGCTGCTGCGGGTAGTAGTTGTTCGTCTCGATCACGGGGGCGCCCGGCTTGCGGGCCTCGACGATGCCCGCCGCCAGGTCGGGGACATTTTTCTGCGGAATGCTCACGATGACCAGGTCGGCGTCGGTGGCGGCGTCCTTGGCCCACACTGCGTCCGCACCGGTCTCGTTCGCGAGGTCGCTGAGCGTTTCCGGCGAACGGGAGTTGGACACGGCCACCTCGTGCCCCAGTTCACGCAGTCGGCGCGTCAGTGTGCCGCCGATCAGACCTGCCCCGATGATTCCGATCTTCATGCAACGCCTCCGTCTGTTGCTTCCCGTACTCGCGGAGCAACCTCAGGGTTCGGGCGGCTATTCCACGATGGACCCACGGTCAGGTCTCGTCGGCGATCTGATGGCGGTCCTGCTGTCCGCCGGGAGCCTCGGGGTCTTCGGGATGGTCGTCTTTGTGGTCCTGTAGCTCTTGCTGCTGGGCCTGATCCTCGGTCACCTCGGTGGCGTCCTCGGGCACGGGTGACGGACTGCGATGCGTTGCCATGTCAGCTCTCCGACTCATTGCGGTGTTTCTCGACGACATCCGGCGCGACCTCGCGGGTGGCCATTCCGCCGGTTCGTCCCTGGTCGGTCGGGCCGGGCGGTTTCGGCGTTTCGCTGTCCTTGTCATCGGGTTCGGAGGCGGTGCCATCGTCAGTCATGTGGATCGGTTACCCCGGCGGCCTGCTTTCCACGCCTCGCGAACGGTTGCGCACCAGAAGGATTGCGGGCACCCCCGCGAGCAGGAACAGGACGCCCGCGATGGACACATGGAGATACACGCCGAAGGCGGTGCTCACCGGTGCGCCCGCAACGGTCTCGGATGTCTGCGTCGCTTTGAGCACCTCGCCACCGATGAAGGTGAAGACGACCGAGCCCAGCGCCATCACGACCGACACCAGACCGGCCGTCGTGCCTTGGCGCTCCGGTGCTTCGGTGCTGGTTGCAAGGTTGTAGCCAGAGGTACCGATCGCGCCGGCGGCCACACCCATCAGGGTCCCGCAGGCGATCGCCAGTGGCAGTACCGATACGCCGGCCAGCATCGCCAAGGTCGCCACAACGCCGATCACGATGCCGCCCAGCAAAGGCCGCGCCGGACCGAACCGCGCCGCCAGCCATCCGGCGCACACACCGCCGAGGGCGATGCCCAGATTGGGTGCGGCGAGCAGCATCGCGATCGCCTCACCGGTGCCCAGCCCGTAGCCGAGTCCGAGTTCGGCCGGCACATTCGCGACGATGCTCATCAGCTGCAGCATGCTTCGGAAGGATCCGGCAGCCAGTACGAGCGCCAACAGCGTCAGCAGGACTGGGCGACTGAGGGCGCGGATGTCGACGATCGGGTCGTCGATCCGTAGTGCACGGAACATCCACGCGGCCAACGCGACGATCGCACCTGCCAACAGTGCGAGCATGCCCGCGGACAGATAACCGAGGTCACTGCCCAGACTGATGTAGGCCAGCTGTGCACTGAGGCCGGCACCCAACAGAAACGCGCCGCCGATGTCGATGCGGCCGGTGGTGCGGACCGGCGATTCCGGGATGAAGGAACGGACGCAGCCGGCCGCCAGCGCGGCGAGCGCTGCCGCCACCACGAACACCGCCCGGTAGCCGAAGGTGTCGATGATCGGTTTCATCACGAACGGCTCGACGATGCCCAGGATCGACGAGCCCGATGTCACCAGCCCGACGACCGCCATCGCCACCCGAGGCGTGCAGATCTGCAAGACGAGAGCCACTGATATGAAGACGGCCGCAAATGCGGCGCCCTGCAGGAAACGGCCCACCAGAAACACCCAGATATTGTTTGCGACAAGGCAAACCACGGCGCCGGTACAGGCCAGTGCCAACGTCAGCAGAAGGATCCGGCGTTTACCGAAGATGTCTGAGCTTTTCGCCAGCAGCGGTGACCAGATGGCGCCGGCCAACATTGCGCTGGACGTGAGCCACGCTGACTGGTCGGTGTCGAGATGATCGAGCAGCTGGGGCAGGACCATCATCGGTGAACCGACGGCCACGTCGGCCAGGACGTTGGCGAGCGTGAGAACGGCTGCCCAGACAACGAGCCTGCCGCTCCAGCGATCTTCTTGCGCAGCGGTTTCCACGGTTTCTGTCACGGAGTTCGGAGCGCCCTGTTACGAGCCGCGATGGCAGCCCAGGTGGGCGGAAGAATCCGGTCGCGTCCGTTGTCGACGCGGCTTTGGGCGAACGTGACGTACGGACGCTGCCGGGTCTCATACCGCGCGAGCGCAGCCGTGAGGTCCTCGCCGGACCGGTCGAGCTCTTCTGCCAGAAGATGGGCGCCGGTGAGCGCGAGTGAGGTGCCTCGTCCGGACAGGAACGCCGGGCAGTACCCGGCGTCCCCGACGAGCACGACGCGGCCGCGGTGCCAGCAGGGGAGGTGGACCTGGCTCGCGGCGGTGAAGTAGAAGCCGGGATCGGCGCGCGCGGCGTCCAGCAGTTCGGGGATCCGCCAGGACCGATGGCCTGCGAAGGCGTCGATGAGCAGCTGCTTCTGGGCGTTCAGATCGCGATGGTCGTATTGAATTGGTGGCGAACGGAATTGGAAGACCGCAACTGTCTTGCTGTGGTATCGGAAGATGCCCGCCATCAAGCCGGGCTCGTTGTAGATTGCATTGCTGCTGTCGGGAGATCTTGCATCGGTGAGGGCGGCGAGTGCGAAGTACACGCCGAGGTGACGGACGTACCGCGCGTCGGGGCCGAAGACCAACCGGCGAACCCCGGAGTGTTGACCGTCGGCGCCGATCACGAGGTCATAGCGCCCGACGCGTCCTGAGGCGAAGCCCACCTCGGCGCCGTCGTCGCCGTCGGCCAACGTGGTGATCGATTCATCGAAACGGATCGTCGCGCTGGCGGGGAGCGCATCGGCCAGGATGTGCATCAGGTCTTCTCGGAGGATCTCGATATCGTCGACGGAATCGTTGATCTCTGCCAACGGCAGGTGGGCGATCGGCAGGCCATGGCTGTCGACGAACTGGGCCGATTCGGACATCCGGATCCGTTGCGCCCGAACCTGCGCGAGCAGGCCCATCCGGTCCACGGTGTGGATCGCGTCGCCGCGGATGTCGATGGGTGTGCCGCCCACCCGAAGGTGGCTCGCGGATTCGACGACCGTGACGTCGTGGCCGCGGGTGCTGAGTTCGCGGGCGCAGGCCAGCCCCGCAATCCCGGCTCCTGAGATGAGGACGTTCACAGGGCATCGTCGGGAAAAGTAAAAGCTACAAATCGTCGCATTAATGACGACCGTACCCAGCGCGGGGGTGCACCGCAACGCCGCACCTGGCGAGAATCGGCAGGGCAGTGAAGGGACCGGTGAGCGCGGACATGGTGGATGCGAATGCAGCCCCTCTTTCCGCGCGCCGCCCCGGCGGCCGAAATGCCCGGGTGCGGGCACAGATCCTCGCCGCGACGGTGGAGCTGGTGGCACGTGACGGCATCGCCGGCTTTCGCTATGAGGACGTCGCCGAGTTCGCGGGTGTCCACAAGACGAGCGTCTACCGCAACTGGCCCGACCGCGAGGGGCTGGTGGTCGATGCCCTTCTGGGCTATGCCGAAGATCTCGCATCGGTCGCAGACACCGGCGACATCGAGCGGGATCTGGTGGACTTCCTGCTCGCGCTCGCCGGTGGGCTTCAGACGCCGTTCGGCCGGACCCTGGAGCAGGTGCTGCAACCCGCACGCGGACACATCGCCATCCAGGCGCTGACCAGGATTCTCGACCAGCGAGTGGCCGCCATGCAACGCCGGATCGACACCGCCGTCGACCGCGGTGAGCTGCCGCGGGTAGACAGCGCCTTCCTGGGCGAAATGATTTCGGGCCCAGTGCACCTCATCGTCAACCGTGGCATACGACCGTTCCGTCGGCCCGACGCGGAGCGCATCGTCGGTGTGGTGCTCGCCGGCCTCCGTGCGACGAAGCCGTCGGCGTGAGATGGTGGGGCTGATCACAGGCATGGCAGATTCGAATCGCGGACGCGAGGGTACCCGCGGCATATTGGTCGCGGGGCATCGCCGCCGCCGCGGAGTCGGGACGATTTCTGGGTGGATGTATGAACAGAATTGATCAATGGTTGGGTGCGACGGCAGCGGCGGTGTTCGTCGCCGCGGGTTCGTTGGCCGTCGCCGGTCAAGCATCGGCTGCCGAATGCCCCGACGTGCAACTTGTGTTCGCGCGGGGCACCTTCGAGGCTCCCGGCGTCGGCGGAACGGGTCAGGCGTTCGTCGATGCGCTGCGCGCCAAGACCGCAGGCAAATCCGTCGACGTGTACCCGGTGAACTACCCGGCGTCGCTGAACTTCTCGACCGCTGCCGACGGTGTCATCGATGCCGGCAACAAGGTGCGCGATACGGCGGGCGCCTGCCCGGACACCAAGATCGTGCTGGGCGGCTTCTCGCAGGGAGCGGCAGTGGCGGCCTACCTCACCGCGGACACCGTGCCGCAGGGGTTCGCGTTGCCACCGGGCCTGACCGGGCCGTTGCCGCCCGAGGTCGCCGACCACGTCAGCGCGGTAGCACTGTTCGGTAAACCGTCGAGTGGGTTCCTGCAGATGATCTATACCGGCGCTCCGCCCATCACGGTCGGAGCCGGTTACGCCGGTAAGACTCTGGACCTCTGCATCCCGACCGACCCGGTGTGCTCGCAGGGCGGTGGCGACGGAAACGCCCACAATCTTTATGCCGCAAACGGGTTGGTCGATGAGGCAGCGACCTACGCGGTGAGCAGGATTGACAACGGTGACACCGACCCGAGCGTCGACGAGGCCACCGCTACGCCGTAGTCCTGGGAGGTGCTGTTCCTAGGAGTACGGCGCCCTGCCATAGACGGGCACGTGGTCATACGTTCGGTGCCATGACACCTGAACTCACACGCCGCGGCGCACGTGCCGGAATCGTGCTGATGACCACTGTCCTACTTCTGATCGCGATGATCGGCGGCAGCGCGACCAGCAGCGCACGCACGGGGCAGCAGGAACGAAACACCCAAGTGGTCCGGGATGCCTTCGCGCTGGGCGTCGGCGATGGCGCGAGCTTCTACTCGATCCTGGCCGAGGACGTGCAGTGGACGGTGGCAAGAGCCGTCGAACCGAGGACCTACACCAGCCGAGCGGAGTTCCTACGCGATGGCGCAGGCCCCATTCTGCGGCGCCTCGACGGGCCGATCCGCGCTGACGTGCGCCAGCTGATCGCCGAGGACGATGTCGTGGTGGCGATCTGGGAGGGCACCGCAACGGCCCGCGACGGGCGCCCCTACGTCAACAGCTACGCCTGGGTGATGACCATGCGTGATGAACGCGTGGTGCGCGTGACGGCATATCTCGACTTCGTGGTCCTCGACGAACTGCTGGCCCGGGTTGGGTAAAGTGCGGGATGGCGACTGGCGCAGGTGGGACACCACCGGGAAGCAGAGTTTCGGACGCATCGACCGCCTGGGTGCTCCTCCCTTGTGAGGAGCACAACCTTGCCCGCGACCATCATCGACGGCGTCCGCGTCGCCGACGACATTCTGGCCGACGTTCGCCTCCGAGCGGCCGAATTCGAAACAACATCGGGCCGAAAAGCCTGTTTGGCAACGGTTCTGGTCGGCGATGACCCGGCCTCGCACACCTATGTGCGTATGAAGGCCCATCGCTGCCGCAGGACCGGCATCGACTCGCGCAGCCACCACCTCGCCGCAGCAGCGAGCACCGGCGATGTCGTCGCGCTCGTAGCTGATCTCTCCGGCGACGACGGCGTCGACGGCATCCTGGTCCAGCACCCGATGCCCGCCCACATCGACGAACGGGCCGTGTTCGAGGCCATTGCCCCCGGTAAGGATGTCGACGGGGTGACCGCAGCGTCGTTCGCCGCGATGGGCTTGGGGATGAGGGGTTTTAAATCCTGCACACCGGCGGGCATCATCCGACTCTTGGACGCCTACGACGTTGACCCCACGGGTCTACACGCAGTGGTGGTCGGTCGCAGTCCCATCCTGGGCAGGCCGGTGGGAATGCTGCTGCTCGCGCGCAACGCTACCGTCAGCTACTGCCACTCCCGCACCGTCGACCTACCGGGCATCGTCGCCCAGGCCGATATTCTGATCGCCGCCGTCGGCAAACCCGAACTCATCAAGGGTGATTGGATCAAACCGGCATCGGTGGTCATCGACGCCGGCTACAACCCGGGAAACATCGGGGACGTCGAGTACGGGGCCGCCGCCGACAGAGCCAGGCTCATCACCCCGGTGCCGGGCGGAGTCGGACCCACCACCATCGCCGTCCTCCTCGACCAAACCGTGACAGCGGCCCAGCGCATGGGGTGATACTGAGGCGATGACGACTGCCACCGAAGATTCGCGTTCCGAGCGAGGGTTGGCGCGGGTCGCCCAGTCACTGGCGGGCTGGACCGAGAAGTGGTTCCCGGACGCCTATGTCGTTGCGCTGGCTGGTGTCTTCGTCGTCACCATTGCCGCACTGGCCAACGGATCCTCGCCGCAGACCGTCGCTGATGCCTTCGGCGACGGCTTCTGGGATCTCACCGCGTTCACCCTGCAGATGGCCATGGTGGTGCTGACCGGTTACGTCGTGGCCACCAGCCCACCGGTGGCCAGACTGATCGATAGGCTCGCCATGGTGCCCCAGTCGGCGCGGACCGCGGTGAGTTTCGTTGCGTTCCTGTCCATGTCGGTCTCCTTCCTGAACTGGGGGCTCAGTCTGGTGTTCGGTGGTCTGCTGGCCCGGGCGATTGCGCGCCGGACCGATCTGCGTGTCGACTACCGTGCGCTCGGCGCGGCAGC
This sequence comes from Mycobacterium sp., assembly GCA_051306235.1. Classification (GTDB taxonomy): domain Bacteria; phylum Actinomycetota; class Actinomycetes; order Mycobacteriales; family Mycobacteriaceae; genus Mycobacterium. The sequence goes on from JBPPMV010000396.1 coordinate 7,851, forward strand.
CTTCATGGGGCTGGGCGCGGTGTGGGCGCTGGGGATGTCCTCCTCGGCCGCACAGCTGCAGGCGACCGCCGCCTCGCTGCCCGATGAGCTGCTGAAGATCACCGGGGTGCTCGACTTCGGCACCACGATCTTCACCTGGCAGTCGCTTCTGAGCTGCGTCATTCTCATCGCGCTGACGGTGGCCATCGCCCATTTCTCCGCACCGCAGGGCGCGGCCATCAAGACCGCCGAGGATCTGCAGGTGGACCTCGACGACCGAACCGAGGAGGTGCCACCCCGTTCGCGGCCGGGGGAGTGGCTCGAGTACAGCCGGGTGTTGCCCATCCTCGCGGGTCTGATGACGTTGGGATGGCTGGTATCTCAGCTGTTCACCAAGCCGGTGCTGACCGTCGTCAGCAGCCTCAACGGCTATCTGCTGGTCTTCCTCATCCTGGGACTGGTGCTGCACGGAACGCCGCGCAAGTTCCTGCAGGCCGTCGCCAAAGCAGTACCGGCGACCGGCGGAATCCTCGTGCAGTTCCCGCTGTACGCCGCGATGGCCGCGATCCTGACCAAGGCCGAAGGTCGCGGTGGCCAGACGGTCTCCGATCAGCTCGCGCAGTTGTTCACCAGTGTCGGCGGCGGGGCCTTCGCTGTCGTCATCGCCCTCTACACCGTCGTGCTCGGTATCTTCATCCCGTCCGGTGGCGGCAAGTGGCTCGTCGAGGCCCCCTACGTCATGCAGTCGGCCACCGATGTCCAGATGAACCTGGGCTGGACGGTGCAGATCTACAACGTGGCCGAAGCGCTGCCGAACCTGATCAACCCGTTCTTCATGTTGCCCCTGCTGGCGGTGCTGGGCCTGCGGGCCCGCGATCTGGTCGGGTTCACGTTCTTACAGTTCATTTTTCACCTGCCGGTGGTACTGGCGCTGGTGTGGCTGCTCGGCATGACATTCGACTTCGTTCCGCCGGTCATACCCGCTACGCCGTAGCTGTCCATTCCGCGCGAACCTTGCCAGTGCCCGGCGCGGTGTGGGCGCGCGTGCTTTCATGAGCTGGTGAGCAAGCACTACGGCACGATCGCGTTCACCGATGCTGTCCGAGAGGTTCAGCACCGCTACGGCAGCGACAGTTTCTACGACCGCAAGCGGGTCCAGGGCACGGCCGCGCCCGGAGTGGATCCGCTGACCGAGGACGAGAAGGACTACCTCGCCGAGCGGGACAGCTTCTATCTGGCATCGGTCAGCGAAACCGGTTGGCCCTACGTCCAGTTTCGTGGTGGCCCGACCGGATTCCTGCGCGTCGTGGACGACAACACGATCGGCTGGGCCGATTTCCGCGGCAATCTGCAGTACATCAGCACCGGCAATCTCGGCCGCAATGATCGGGTTGCGCTGATCGCGGTGGACTACGTGCACCGGCGCCGGCTGAAGATCTTCGGCCACGCGCGGGTGGTCACCATCGAGGAAGATCCGGCCCTGATCGAGACGTTCGCCGATCCGGGTTATGACGCCGCGGTCGAACGTGCGGTGCTCATTTCGGTCGAGGCGTACGACTGGAACTGTCCCCAGCACATCGCCGTGCGGTTTAGCGCCGCGGAACTCGAACCCCACCTCGCACCCCTGCAAGCGGAGCTGGCGGCGCTGCGGTCCGAGAATGCTCGGCTCAAGGAAAGACTCGGCGGCGAGTAGTTCTCGGCTCAGTGGGTATGTCTGTGAGCCGACCCCGAGGAGCTTTTATGAGCACACCTGATCATGTAGAGAACACCGGCGACAATCTCCGCCACGCGGCCGAGGTGCAAGAGGACGCCCGCGACCACGAGACGGACACAGCGGTGGTGGACGAACAGTCCGCAGTCGAGGTCCCACTGCCCGACTTCAACAGCTAGTGGTGTGTCTGTGAAATAGTTGGGTTATTTGTTGGTAGAATTCGACGATGGTGGCTGCGGCATTGACGGCGACGATGGAACAGCGGATGGATTTGGAGCGGATGGCGGCTTCGACGTCGTTGCCGC
>JBPPMV010000397.1:0-4021 GCA_051306235.1 Mycobacterium sp.
GGGCTGCTCGCCGCGGGGCCACCTCCGGGTAGTGGCGGACGGGCGGTTCACTTTCTCGCCGTAGCGAACTCGATCGGATGGATCGGGCAAATTCTGTCACCGAGAACGAGGTCGGCGCCTGACGTAGGGTCACTCCGAAAATGCCAGGCTGAATGGGGCATCGTGGCGCCGGAATCCGAATATCTCACCCGGCGGGTCCATTTCAGCGATGACAGATCCGGAAGAGCCCATAGAGGAGGCGCCGTGAGCGCACGTCACCGAGTCAAGAAGCGCAGCCGTGCCGCCAAGGTCGTGGCGGTGCCCGCGATCGCGGCGCTGCTGACGGCCGGGGTTGTCGATCAGCCGGTGCGCAATCACGAGCTCAGCCACCAGGCGGTCGCCGAGGTGCGCCAGCCGCACCGGGTCGTCACCGCAGAGCAGGTCGCGCTGGCCGCGTTGGCACTCTTCGCGGTGCCGGGTGCCGGCGTCCAGTTCCCGCCCGGCGCCCTCGATACCCAGGACGGCGGCATCTGGCGCCGTATCCAGGACATCACCGTCCTCAACGATCCGACGCGCTACCCGGGAACCGTCACGAGGGCGTCCGTCGATGCCGGTGCCACCTGGCTGACCGAGCTGATCCTGGCGCGAGATCCCTCGACCACCGTCAGCGGGATCAACACCGGATCCTTCGGCGGCCGGGTGGCCGCCGAAGCGTTGACCCGGGTGGCGGCGGCCGGCTACGACATGTCCAGCGTGTTCGCCGTCTTCTACGGCGACTCGAACACTCCCGGCACCGGCATCTTCGCCCGGTACGGGCCGGATGAGCCAACCTTCGGATCCGACGTCCTGGGCGGCGCCATTCAGCTGCCCGACGGGACCTACCTGCGGGTCAACCGCGAGTACGACCCGATCGCCTACTTCCCGAAGTATCTGCTCAACCCGATGAGCTGGATCCAGCTGGCGGCGGGTTTTGCCTTCGAGCACTCCAGGCTGCAGGATTTCGACTTCGACGATCCCGAGAACGTCGTCACCGTGGACGGCAACGTCGTCACGGTGCGGGTGAACAGCCCGGTGATGCCGCTGCTGCTGCCGCTCAAGGCGCTCGGCGTGCCGAAGCAGATCATCGACGCGTTCCAGGCGATCCTGCAGCCGATGGTCGAGGCCACCGGCATGTACGAGACGGGCAAGGTCGGGCTCCTGCCGTCCCCGCAGAAGTTGTTCCAACAGCTGCAGGCCGTCGCAGCGGGCTTCGAGAAGGCAGGCCAGATCCTGGCAGGCAACTACCCCGAGCCCGAAGAGCCCGGCGAACCGCCGGTCGTCACCGCACCCGATACGACGACCGAGATCATCGACGCCATGGAGGACCGCGACGCGGAACTCAACGGACCGCCGCTTCGGAGCGCGCGGGTTGCCGCGGCGCAACCGGAACGTTCCATCACGGCGGTGAAGGTCCGGGAGCCGGCGGACGCTGACGAGCAGGACGACGAGAACGACGAGAAGGACGGCACGCCGTCCTCCGATGTCGACGATGCGCTGAGCGAGTCGGACCCGGACGACGAGTCGACCACCGAGCGGACCGCGCCGGAACCCGAGAACGACACGCCCAAGAGCGAAACTCGCAAGGGCCCCAAGGATTCTGCACCCGTGAAGCGAGCGGGCAGAGACACCGAGTAAGGCGACGCCGAGCACGACACATGAATCAGGCCCCCTCGAAACGAGGGGGCCTGATTCATGTCGTCGGCGATCAACCGATCGTCGCGCCTGCCTGCACGACGGTCGCGGCCGGAGCCGAAACGCCCAGCCGGCTCACCACGTAATCGGCTGCCTGGTCGGCCATTCCGTTGAACTTGTACGAGCTGTGCGCGGAACGGTCCAGCCCGCCCGGGAAGCAGATCGGGTCGCCCGCGGCGCACAACTGGAGGGTCTTACCGGCGTACTGGCTGCCGATGGTGATCGGCGGGGCGGTGCGGTCGGCGATGCCCAGGACCCAGGCGTTCGGGGTGCCGAACAGCACGACGGCCGAGACGTGGGAGGCCACGGACGCCGGCAGCGGACCGGAAAACCCTGCGGGCAAGGCGATCCCGGCCGGGACGCTGTCACTGGTGGTGTAACCGGCGACCGCTGCACCCTGCGAGTATCCGCCGAGCACGATCTTTGTCGAGGGGCAGTCGGCGGCGATGGTCTGGATCCGGTTGACCGCGTCGGAGACACCGTCGACGGCCTGGCCGAAGTCAAGCGACGCCGGATAGTTCACCCCGTAGACACTCGCCGTCTGACCGGGCAGCCGGGCGTTGAGGGCGTCCACGAACGACTGCCCGGTGGCGCCGACGCCGGGGCCTTCGAACGTGCCGCGCGCGAACACCACCGCGACGGGCGCACACGAATCGTCGGCGGCGCTGGCGGTCGGGGCGGGCCCGGCGAACAGGCCTGCGGCGACCGCGAACATCGCCAGAGCGGCGAAGATGAATGACCGTGCCGCCTTGGCGCCCCAGGTCAGTGGCGATGAGCTCATGAGATTTCCCCATTCTTGAGAATCTGCGTGCCATCGCTTCTGCGTAGAGGTGGCAGTTACCTCCTATAAGTGGCGATCGGGGTGGGCCATTCCCGTCAACCCGAAGTGATCTGCCTCACCCGCGCAGTACTCCGTAGATTGCTGGCATGAGCACTGACGGCCACGGGCAACTCATCGACAGAGTTGCGGGTGCGCCACTGACCTATTCGTGGCTGGCCATCCTGTTCGCCACCACGCGGGTTCAGCGGCGGGCCGGCCCACGAGGGGCACGTCGACTTCAGCGGGAGAACTCCACGAATCTCGTCCAGTTGCAGTCCGGCCCGCCGCGCGTCCTCGTGACGAGTCTGTTCTGGCTCGATGGCCGGCAATGGTGGCCGTACGTGCCGGTGTTCGTCGGGCTCGTCGGTCCCGCTGAGCGGCGGTTGCGTTGGTGGCGTTGGCTTCTCATCGGTGCCACCGCGCACGTGGTCGGCACCGCGCTGGGCCAGGCGCATCTCGGGCGTCGCATCCGCAAGGGTGACGCACCGAGGCGGTTGACGCGGACGCGCGATGTCGGCGTCAGCTACTTCGTCCTGGGTGTGGCCGGTGCGCTCACCGGGCACGCCCGGCGACCCTGGCGATCGCGGTATCAGCTCGCGGGTGTGGGTGCCTTGGCGGTCAATGCGGCGGTACGGCCCACCCATACCGAGGTGGGGCACCTGACGGCGTTCGCCGTCGGGCTGGCAGCCGCACTCATGGGTCGCGTCGGATCGGGCGTGTAGCCTTCACGGGGAGCAATTGGCTTGTGCTGGTGTGCCTTCAGTTACGTCGCGGGCTGCTCGTCGCGGGAGCGGGCGGATGCCCTGCGTGGTCACCACGAATCTCGTCGCGAAGGGGTGGAACGGCAGACATGGGCTACCCGAGTGTGGGCACCCGGTTCGGGCCGTACGAGCTGCGGTCGGTGATCGGCATCGGCGGAATGGGCGAGGTCTACCGCGCCTATGACACCCAGCGTGAGCGGATGGTGGCGCTCAAGGTGTTGCGGACCGACCTCGCGGCGGATCCGAGCTTTCAGGCCCGCTTCCGGCGCGAGTCGCGGATCGCCGCCCGGTTGCACGAACCGCATGTCATCCCGGTGCACGACTACGGCGATATCGGCGGGGTGCTCTACATCGACATGAGGTTGGTCGAGGGCCCCAGCCTGAGAGACGAGGTGCGGGTCCACGGTGTGCTCCCACCGGCCCGTACGGTCGCGATCATCGCGCAGGTCGCCGCGGCGCTGGATGCCGCGCACGCCGGAGGCCTGGTGCACCGCGACGTCAAACCACAGAACGTGCTGCTCACCCACGACGATTTCGCCTACCTCGTCGACTTCGGTATCGCCTATGGCGGCGGTGAGGCCGCCGTGACGAAGACCGGGCTGATCATCGGGTCGTGCGCGTACATGTCCACCGAACGCCTCGACGGTAAGCCCGGCGGTCCGCCATCGGATGTGTACTCGCTGACGTGCGTGCTCTTCGAGTGCCTGACCGGGCGGGCGCCGTTCGAGGC
>JBPPMV010000398.1:0-2419 GCA_051306235.1 Mycobacterium sp.
GTGAGCTTCTCCGGGGCCACCGGCTCACCCTTGACGCCGACACTCTCCAGGTACGCCGAGAGCGGTACCGTCTCCTCGGAGGTCTCCTGCGCCGCATGCGACGGCGTGGTCGACAGCAGGGACTGGTAGTCGGGTGTGGCGTCACCGCACCCGGCGAGCAGCGAAACCGCTGCTGCAGCAACAGCAAGAGCAGCTCTCACAAGATTTCGCGGACATTCTCGATCGGCCGGGCCAGCCGGGTGCCCTTGTCGGTCACCACGAATGGCCGCTCGATCAGGATCGGGTGCTCGGCGAGCGCATCCAGCAGGGCCTCATCGGAGGCGTCGGCCAAACCCAGTTCCCCGTAGAGCTTTTCGCGTCTGCGTACCGCGTCGCGCACGCTGATGCCGGCGTCCTCGATCAGCGTCATCAGCTCGCTCCGCGACGGCGGAGTCTTCAGGTACAGCACGATCTCGGGCTCGATACCGTTCTCGCGCAACAGATCCAGTGTCTTGCGCGATGTCGAACACTTCGGGTTGTGCAGGATGCGCGGCACTGTTAGGCGGATCCGTCGAAAAGGCCGGTGACCGAACCGTTGTCGAACACCGCCCGGATGGTGTTGGCCAACAGCGGCGCGATCGAGAGCACGGTGAGCTGCGGGAACCGCTTCTCCTCGTTGATCGGCAGCGTGTTGGTGACGATGACCTCGCGGGCGCCGCAATCGGCGAGGCGCTGGGCGGCCGGGTCGGACAGCACGCCGTGCGTCGCGGCGATGATGACGTCCTTCGCACCGTCCTGGCGCAGCAGGTTGACCGCGCCGGCGATGGTGCCGCCGGTGTCGATCATATCGTCGGTCAGGATGCAGGTCTTGCCCTTGACCTCGCCGACCACCCGGTTGGACTTCACCTGGTTGGGCACCAACGGGTCGCGGGTCTTGTGGATGAAGGCCAGCGGCACACCGCCGAGCGCGTCGGCCCACTTCTCGGCAACGCGCACCCGGCCGGAGTCGGGGGAGACGACGACCTTGTCATCGTCGGCGTAGTTCTCGGCGATGTACCCGGTGAGCAGTTTCTGGGCCCGCATGTGATCGACCGGGCCGTCGAAGAAGCCCTGGATCTGATCGGTGTGCAGGTCGACGGTGACGATGCGGTCGGCGCCTGCGGTCTTGTACAGATCGGCGACCAGGCGGGCCGAGATGGGCTCGCGACCGCGGTGCTTCTTGTCCTGACGGGCGTAGGGATAGAACGGCAGGATCGCGGTGATCCGCTTGGCGCTGCCGCGCTTGAGCGCATCGATCATCAGCAGTTGTTCCATCAGCCACTGATTCAGCGGTGCGGGATGGCTCTGCAACACGAAAGCGTCGCAGCCGCGCACCGACTCGTCGAACCGGACGAAGATCTCACCGTTGGCGAAGTCACGCGCGGTCTGCGCGGTCACCGGGACGTCGAGTTCCTTGGCCACCTGTTCGGCCAGCTCGGGGTGGGCCCGACCCGAGAAGAGCATCAGGTTCTTACGGTTGTCGGTCCAGTCGTGGCTCATTTAGGTGCCTTCGCCAGTCGGGTCGATTACGCGCCAATCGTACGTAGCTTTCCTGGCCGGTCGTGGCCGGGTTACCAGAATGCCAACATCAGGCGTCGGGTTCGGGGGCCCCGGCCTTGCGGGCGGCCTCGGCGGAGGCGCTTGCTGGGCGTTTACGCAGCACCCATCCCTCGATGGTGCGCTGAGCGTTGTCGGAGACGGCCAGCGCGCCGGGGGGAACATCGTCGCGCAGCACGGTGCCGGCGCCCGTGTAGGCCCCGTCCCCGACGGTGACCGGAGCGACGAACATGGTGTCCGAACCGGTCCTGACATGGGAGCCGATCGTGGTGCGGCGCTTGGCCTCACCGTCATAGTTGACGAACACGCTGGAGGCGCCGATATTGCTGTGCTCACCGATGTCAGCGTCTCCGACATAGGTCAGGTGCGGCACCTTGGTGCCCGCGCCGATGGTCGAATTCTTGGTCTCGACGAAGGCGCCGAGCTTGCCGCCGGCACCCAGTTCGGTGCCCGGCCGCAGATAGGTGAACGGTCCGACGGTGGCGCCCGCGCCGATGACGGACAGCTCGCCGTGGGTTCGGATCACCGAGGCGCCGTCCCCGATCTCCATGGAGGTCAGGGTGCTGTCCGGCCCGATGGTGCAGTCGGCGCCGATCGAGGTGGCGCCGAGCAGCTGGGTGCCCGGGTGCACGACGGTGTCGGGCCCGATCTCCACGTCCACGTCGATCCAGGTGGTGGCCGGGTCGATGACGGTCACCCCGGCGCGCTGATGGCGTTCGATGGTGCGCCGGTTCAGCTCGGCACCCAGCGCGGCGAGCTGGACCCGGTCGTTGACGCCGGAGACCTGGGTGGTGTCCGCGACGTGCTGGGCGCCCACGGTATGGCCGTCGGCGCGCAGGATGGC
>JBPPMV010000399.1:0-2209 GCA_051306235.1 Mycobacterium sp.
TTCGGCGCCTTCTTCGTGACCTTCCTCGTCGAACGTGCCAAGGCCCCCGACACGTTCGACACCGCCCGCACCACACTGCACATCGGCGTGGGCGTCCTCAATACCCTTGTGCTGCTGACAAGTTCGCTGTGCGTGGTGCTCGCCGTCAACGCCATGCGCGCCGGACTCAGGCAGATCGCCACGAAGGCCACTGCCACGGCGATGGCCTTCGGCGTGCTGTTCATCGCGCTCAAGGTCTACGAGTACGTGTCCTTGGCCACCGCCGGACACGGGCCGGGCGCCAACGATTTCTACCTGTACTACTTCATCCTCACCGGCCTGCACCTCTTCCACGTCTGCCTCGGACTCGGCGCACTGGCCTTCGTGTTGACCCAGACCCGTCGACCTGAACTCAGCGACACCCGCACCGCCCTCGTCGAAGGCGCCGCCTGCTTCTGGCACCTCGTCGACCTGCTGTGGATCTTCCTGTTCGCACTGCTCTACCTGGTGAGCTGATGACAGTCCTCAACCTGCTCAAGAACCGCGCGGGCGCGACCTGGCTGTTCCTCGTCGCCGCGACGATCGTGTCCTGGGCGGTCGGCGCCGAACACGGCACCGGCTCCCTGGTCGCCGTCCTCGTGCTCGGCATCGCGGCCATCAAGGTGCGCCTCGTCGGACTGGACTTCATGGAACTGCGCCATGCCCCGATCCCGCTGCGCGCCGCGTTCGAGGCGTACTGCATCGGGATATGGGCGCTGCTGTCGGCGCTCTACCTGTGGCTCTAGACCGCGTCCACACCCGCCGCGCGCAGCGCCGCCAGATCAGCCGCACCGCAACCGTGCAGACAGATCCGCAACTCGGAGATGAACCGCCGCAGCCATTCCTCCACCGCCGCAGCCGATTCGATGGCCGGCATCAGCAGCGGATGCGCCACCGCCACCACATCGGCGCCCAACGCGATCGCCTTCGCAGCGTCCATACCGGTGCGAATACCGCCGGAGGCCACCAACGGCACCCCGGGCAGCGCGGACCCGACCTCGACGAGCGCCTGCGCCGTCGGAATGCCCCATTCGGCCAGACCCAGATCGTTGATCCCGCCGTAGCGCACGAACTGCTCCACCCGCGCCCACGACGTCCCGCCGGCCCCGGCCACGTCCACCGCGGCCACCCCGATATCGGACAGCGCACGCGCCGCGGCCGCCCCGATGCCATGGCCGACCTCCTTGAGCAGCACCGGATAGCCGATGCTGTCCACCACGTCACGCAGCCGGGCCAGCGACCCGGCGAAATCGGTGTCCCCGTTGTGCTGAACCGCCTCCTGCAACGGATTGGTGTGCACGGCAAGCGCATTGGCGCCGACACCGTCCAGCGCGCGACGCAGCTGCGGCACCACCTCGCGGCTCAGCTGAGCCAGCCCGATATTGCCGACCAGCAACACGTCCGGCGCGACGTCACGCACGTGGAAGGTCGTCGCCTCGTCCTCGCCGAGCATGATGCGCTGCGAACCCAGCATCATGCCGACGCCCAGCGCCTGCGCGGCGGTGGCCAGATTGCGGTTGATGGTGCCCGACAGCTCGGCCCCGCCGGTCATCGAACCGATCAGCACCGGCGCGTTCAACCGGGCGCCCAGAAACGTCGTCCTCAGATCGATCGCCGAAAGGTTGGTCTGCGTCAGCGCGTTATAGGGCAGCCGGTAGCGCTCCAGACCGGTGGTCACCGTCTGGTACTCGACGGCCTCGGACAGGCACACGTCGATATGACGGCGCTTGCGCACCTGGATGCCGCCATCGAAGTCGGGGCCGATCGTCACCCGCCCGACACTGCCACACCGGCCTCGGCATCCGCTGTGGGTCGCCGCGCCTCGATGAGGTGCCGGGTGGAGTGCGCCACGAGCAGAGTCGTCCGCCCCTGAGACAATTGCAGCGTGTCAGATGCCTTGTGGATCGCCATTGCGGTCATAGCAGTCCTGCTTGTCACTGCGCTGGTCGTCGCGCTGGTGCGCTACCGCAAGCGGCGGATCACCCTGTCCGCGCCGGATACCGCCACCCAGATCGACAAGTCCGGCGGATACACCGCCTCATCGGGCATCACCTTCTCCAAGTCGACGACCGCCACCGGGCTGCCGGGCGTCGGCGATGACGCCGCGGTACCGCGCGACGCCCCCAAGCGCACCATCGCCGAGGTCAAGCTGCCGGAGTCACCGGTCGTCACGCCCGAACCGAAGCCGACG
>JBPPMV010000400.1:0-2592 GCA_051306235.1 Mycobacterium sp.
CGACCAGTACAACTCCGCAGTCCTGCTCGCCGTCTGCGACCCCGAGTTCGATCAGCACGCCGAAGATCTCCTCAACGCCGTCCGTGACACCCTCACCGACACCGGCATCCCCACCCTGCGCCGCCTACACACCCGCGACACCACTACCCAAGGGGTCTGGATCGACCTCGACACCGGCCAAAGTGGACCCACCTACCCCTACACCGACTCGATCCTCACCGCCCAACGCGTCCACGACGGCACCCGCATCAGCACCAGCCGCGAGGACATCGTGGCCGAATTCGACACCACCACCCCCGCACCACCAGTCGCCCTCGGCCAAGACGCAGCGCTCGTCCTAGACACCGCCCACGAAATCGCCGACGTCATCGCCGGTGACCGACGCGCCTCCGCCACCCTGGCCACCCGCGCCGGAATCCTCATCACCGCCCACCCCGCGCTCCGCGACGCCATGCTGCACCTGCTCCTCGACCACGAACGCAGCGCCACCAGTCTGTGGACCACCATCGCAGCCCAACTCCGAGGCCCAGCACGGGCCGAAGCGCTCACCATCGCCGCCGCCGGCCACTGCCTACTCAACGACGCCGTCCGCGCCACCATCGCCCTCGACATCGCGATCGCTGAATCCACCAAGGCCGGCCACCAGCCGCCCACCCTCGCCCAGCTCATGCTCCAAGCGCTCACCGCAGGACTCGACCCCACCATCGTGCGCCGCATCATCAGCGACACCCGACCCGCCTAGTCACACCGGCCTGGCCGGCCCGCGCGGGAGCGCGGTACCCGGCCGGCACCGGTGTCTTCGGGTTCCCGCCTGGCGGCCGGGGCGTGGCCTGGGTGGGTGTCGGCGCACTAGGTGCGTCCGACATCGAGCCCACCTGCCGGTGGGCTGTCTGCAGCCACTCACCTACCTACCTGTCAGCAGGGGGCGCAGCCTAATCGGCCGGGGGCCCGACCGGTCAACCCACGCCCGCAGTCGGTGCCGGCGGCGGAGGACATTTGCGGCCCAACATAACTCGCTGCGCTCGCGGGGCCGCAAATCCGCCGGCATCGACTGCGGACTCTTCGGGGTTGACCGCCCACCCTCAACCGATTGACCGCACCCCCAGCGCTGACCGGCGCACCAATCACCACCGAAACGGAGAACACCATGGACCACGCATTCGACCTCGCCTTCGCACTCCTCGACGAAGCCGCCGAACGCATCGAACACCAGCAATACGGCATCACCCGCATCGTGTTCCACAAGCACGGACCCATCCAACTCACCACGGTGCACAACTACACCCCCGACAACGGCCACCACCTCGTCCTACTCGCCGCAGACGAGCACGGACAACTCGTCGCCATCGAGGCCACCGCACCCGACCTCGACACCACCCCGACCGCCCGCATCCTCAAAGTCCGCGCCGGCGACCTGACCTTCCACGCCACCGCCGACACCTGGACCTACCGCGCCACCGGCGCCCACACCTACCAGCTCACCGCCGGAATCGGCGAGGAACCGATGTGGAGCCTCGCCATCGACAACAGCCCCCTGGCCCTGGCCTACGACGACCTCCAGCAGGTCATCGACCACATCGACTACCTCGAACCGCTCGCAGCCTGAACACCCCGCGGCTTGGGCCCGCCCACCCCGGGCGGGCCCAGCCCCGGCACCACTCACCACACCCACAGCCCGAAAGGACCACCATGACCGACCACATCGACGACTGGAACCGCGAGATCGACCGGGCCCGTACCGATCTGCACGGCGCCCTCACCGACGCCATCAACGCCCTCACCCGCGCACACAGGGCCGTCACCGAACTCACCGGCGATCCCGTCTTCGACATCGAATACGCCGAAGGGACGGCAGGAGACGACACAACGTCCTTCATCTCCGACAGCCTGCGCAACTGCCGCGCCGCCTACCAGATCGTGCACACGCTCATTGAGCGCGACACCTAACCGACCACCCCGCCAGTGGTCCCGTCACAACAGCGGGACCACTGGCCCACACCCACAGCACCCACCACGAAGTGAGGAATCACGATGTCCGAGTACACCCTGCATCCCGAAGACCTGTGGATCCCACGCACTCGCACCCCCCAGCCCGCCGACCAGATCAAGCCCAAAGCCAAGGTCGACCTCCGTGATGGCATCAAATGGATCACCTACCCAGACGAGATCCGGCGATCACGTAAGAACGTCCCCGTCATCGTCGAAATGCCCGAGAACGCGCACACCAAGTCCTGCCACGAGAACCGCCACCACGACTGCAATCACCGCCGCGGCGCCGCCCACGAAAGCGGCGTCTGGCTCAAAGCCACCAAGCCCAGCTTCCTTTGGCGCTGCGGCTGCCCCTGCCACAACTATCCAGAACACATCGGAATGCTCTTCTAACCACACCCACCGGGCCTGGCCGGGCCGCGCGGGAGCGCGGTACCCGGCCGGCACCGGTGTCTTCCAGTCCCCGCTGCCGGGCGCGGTCTGGGTGGGTGTCGGCGCACTAGGTGCGTCCGACGTCGAGCCCACCTGCGGTGGGCTGTCTGCAGCTACTCACCTTTACCTGTCAGCAGGTGGCGCAGCCTAATCGGCCGGGGGCCCGACCGA
>JBPPMV010000401.1:0-16622 GCA_051306235.1 Mycobacterium sp.
ATGGTGGCGCGGTATGCACCCCGCATCGCGGGCAGACCCGCGGCGTCGATCGAGCAACACGACGGCCGGGCCATCCAGATGGCGCAGGCACTGGGGGCCGACCTCGCCCACATGGACGCCACCGAGGTCGCCATTTTCGCCGACCCGCAGCAACTGGTGCGCGGCATCCTGGTCAATGCGCGTGGGCAGCGGTACGTCGCCGAGGACACCTATCCGGGCCGGATTGGGCAGCTCACCCTCTACCACCAAGACAACACCGCCTACCTGATCATCGACGGCGAATCCCAGGACGATGCGATGGCATCGATGACTCCACAACTCATGCTGCGTCCTCCCACCTGGGTCGCCGACACGGTCACCGAACTCGAGGCCGAGATCGGCCTGCCGGTAGGCAGTTTGCAGGGCACCGTCGCGGCATACAACGATGGCGCCGCACGAGGGGAGGATCCTCTGCTGCACAAGAAGGCCCAGTGGCTCAAGCCGTTGGGTTCCCCGGTCGGCGCGATCGACCTCAGGGAGAGTACCGGCGGGTTCACCCTGGGCGGACTGGCCACCACATTCGATGCCGAAGTTCTGCACGTCAGCGGTGCGCCCATTCCTGGTTTGTTCGCAGCGGGGCGTTCGGCCGCCGGCCTCGCCGCGTGGGGGTATGCCAGCGGCATCTCCCTGGGTGACGGCAGCTTCTACGGTCGCCGTGCCGGTCGCAGCGCGGCCCGGGCCTGAGCCAACCTGAGAATCCGCGGATCTATGTGACAACAGCCACACCCATGTGATAGTTCTATATGCGCATTAGTCATATGCCTATTAGAAATATGAGTGCTCGGAGGATCCGCATGACCGTGACGATTGACAGCCCATCTGCACCTGCCGCGAAGGCAGCTGCCGAAACGCCCAGCGCCGTCATCGACCGGGTGTCGCTCGTGCTCGACGCGTTCGACGGACCCGGCCGGCTCACCCTGGCGCAGATCGTCCGCCGCACCGGGTTGCCGCGGTCATCGGCACACCGGATGCTCGAGCGTCTGGTGCAGCTTCGCTGGCTCCGCCGCAGCGGCCGTGACTACGAACTCGGCATGCGACTCGTCGAGCTGGGCTCGCTGGCAGTTCATCAGGACCGACTGCACAAGGCGGCGATTCCGATGCTGCACGAGCTGCACGCCGCAACCGGATTGGTGGTGCATCTCGCGGTTCTCGAAGGATCCGACGTGGTGTACATGGAAAAAGTCGGCAACCGCATGACCGCCGCCATTCCGACCCGCGTCGGTGGACGCCAGCCGGCGCACTGTTCCGCGGTCGGCAAGGCGATGTTGGCATTCAACGATCAGCCGGACAGCCAGTCGCTCGACACCGGTCCGCTGACACGGCGGACGAAGTACTCCATCTCCACGCCTGGGCAGCTGCGCAACGAACTGCTGAAGGTCCAGTCACACGGCATCGCGTTCGACCGGGAGGAGTCGCTGCCGGGCTTCGGGTGTGTGGCCGCACCGATCGGGGACCCCGGCGAGGCGGTCGCCGCCGTATCGGTGTGCGGCCCGATGAACCAGTTGATGTTCGATCAGCGGCTGGTGGCCCCGGTGCGCATGGCGGCTCTGGGTATCTGGCGCGCCGTCGAGGGTGGACCGCTGCGGGTGGCACCGACCTTGCAGCAGATGCGCCCGCTGCGCGGCGGTCCTGCCTCGCACACCGGCATCCACAAGGCCAACCTGCAGCCCGCATGAGCCTCGACCCGCAGATCGCCGAGATCATCGAGACGCTGGACGCGGCCTTCCCTCCCGTGCATCAGATGACCGGCGAACAGGCCCGCGCCGCGATTCGCGCACGCTTCGTGCCGCCGGCAGAACCCGAGCCCGTTGCCGAGGTAGCGGACCTCGTCATCGACGGCCCCGGCGGCCCGCTCGCCATCCGGGTCTATCGGTCGGCGGCCGGCACGAGCGGTCCCGTACCGACTCTTGTCTATGCCCACGGCGGCGGCTGGGTGTTCTGCGATCTGGACAGTCACGACGGATTATGCCGCGATTTCACCAACCGCCTTCCTGCCGTGGTTGTTTCGGTGCACTACCGGCGTGCGTCCGAGGAAGGGCTTTGGCCCGCTGCGGCCGAGGACGTCTACGCAGCCACGGCTTGGGCGGAAGCCCACATTGCCGAGCTCGGCAACGATCCGGACGCGTTGCTGGTCGGCGGCGACAGCGCCGGGGGCAATCTGGCTGCCGTCACCGCGCTGATGGCCCGCGACCGAAGCGGCCCACGGTTGGCCGGCCAGCTTCTGCTGTACCCGGTCATCGCAGCCGATTTCGACACGCCCTCCTACCGCCAGTTCGGCCGCGGCTACTACAACCCGCTGCCCGCACTGCGGTGGTACTGGGACCAGTATGTGCCCGAGGCATCTGACCGTACCGATCCGTACGCCTCTCCCCTGCATGCGGTGGATCTCACCGGATTGCCACCCGCGGTCTGTGTGGTAGCCGGACACGACCCGCTGCGCGACGAGGGCCGGGCCTACGCCGAGGCACTGCGCGCAGCCGGAGTCCCCGTGGTGCAGCGGTACTTCGAGGGCGGGGTACACGGCTTCATGACCATGCCCAGCCTCGATATCTGTGAACTGGCGCGTGCCCAGGCGTGCGCCTACCTGACCGGCATCATCGGTGGGAGCATCACGAAATGAGCGGCGTCACCGCAGGGGTGGCCACCGCTGCGGTGACGTTCATGGATTCGACGGCACCGTAACGCTGGTCCGGGTCCAGCACACAATGTGTGCGGGAAAACACCGTCACCATGCACTTGTTGTTGTGGTTGCAGCGGCTACGCACGCCGGCGTCGGCGACCATCTTGTTGACCAGATCCGGTTCGCGGAGCAGGGCACGTCCCATCGCGACGAATTCGAAACCTGCGCCCAAGCCGGTCTCGACATGTTCGCGGTTGGTGATCCCGCCGAGCAGAATGAGTTTGGTGTTCCGCACGACCGGTACGAACTGGCGCGCGGCAGGCAGCATGTAGAGATCCTCATAGGGGTAACTGCCCATCACGGCCTTGCCCATGATCCGCACGCCCGGACGCAGCATCGGCGGCATGACCTTCGCGAACTCCCGGACCGGTACGTCGCCGCGGAACAGGTACATCGGCCGGTACACCGACGAACCCTGCGTCAACTCGATGGCGTCGAGGTTGGCATCGGCGTCGAGCAGCTGGACGGTGCGCAGCGCCTCATCGATCCAGATGCTGCCCGGCAGCCCGTCGTCCATGTCGAGCTTTGCGATCACCGCAATGCGGTCGCCGACGACATCGCGCACACGCTGGGCGATCTCGCGCACCAACCGCGATCGGTTGTCGATATCGCCGCCGTACTCATCCTTGCGTCGATTGATCAACGGGCTGAGGAAAGAGCTGGGCAGGTACAGATGGCCGAAATGCAGCTCGACAGCATCGAATCCGCCGTCGACAGCCACCTGCGCCGCATCAGCGAACTGGTCGATGACAGCGGCGATCTCGTCGCGCCGGATCTCGCGGCAATAGGCGAACGATGTCGGATTGACGAACCGGCTCGGCGCCACCGCGGTGACTCCGGTCAGCTTCTTCGGTGCGACCACCCCCGCATGTCCGAGCTGCGCCGAGATGCCCGCGCCGGCGGCGTGTACCGCGTCGGTGAGCTTGCGCAGACCGGGGAGCGCAGCACTGTTCATCACGATCTGCCCGGGGGCGCTGGCACCCTGGGGTGATACGCAGCAGTAGGCCACGGTCGTCATCCCGACGCCGCCCTCGGCAAAGCTGCGGTGGAATGCGATGAGGTCGTCAGTGACCCGCCCGTCGGGCGAACGGCCTTCTGATGTGGCGGCTTTGACGATCCTGTTGCGGAGCCGGACAGGGCCGAGTTGGACGGGGCTGAACGGATCCGGGCTGAGATCGGTCATGGGGATACCGTTGACGCCCCGCCGTCGGGCGTCAACGCCTGTGTCCCGATGGTCGGGATCGACGGGGCCTGGCACCGGATCGATCCCTACTCTCACTGGTATGGCAGACGGTGAGGTTTTCGTCATCGACCGCGTGGTCACCCAGCCCGGACACGCCGCCGAGTTCATCAACACCTACCTGACCGGATACGCGCCGGGCGCCAGGCAACGCGGCATGACACTGCGCAATGTGCTGGTGTCACCGCCGATCTGGTACAACGACGAGCCGAACACCGTCACCATCACCTGGTCCCTGCCCAGTGCCCAGGCCTGGTGGGAGATGACCTGGAAGGGCCGGCCCGACCCCGACCTGGGAGCCTGGTGGGAATCCGTGGCCGAATTGATCGTCGAACGGGACCGGTGCGCCGCAGCCGCCTACGAGGACATCGACAGGCTCTGCGATGTATAGCGTCACGCGTCTCATCGATGTGGCGGAGCCCGACCGTGACCGTGTGCAGGACGGCCTGCGGCGGCTCGCGAGTCGCTTCGGTGCCACCCGGCACCTGGTGGCCCCCACCCTGCCCGGCAGCCGCAACGGCGGCGATCTTCTGCTGCATCTCCGCTTCCGGGATGCCGCCGCCTGGAGCGCAATCTCCGCCGAAGTCGATGCGGCGCTGGCCGACCCGGCGATCACCAGGGTCAACGGGGTGGGCTACCACGGTGCCGCCGAGAGTCTCGGCGAGCGTCCCGTCGGCAGCGTCTACCGCACCCTGCTGCTGCGCGTCGAGCAGGACACCGAGCCAGGCACCCTGTCCCGATTCGAAGCCGACCTCAAGCGACTGCCCGGATATGTCGCCACGATCAGCGCATGGCAGCTGAGCCGGCCCGATCACACCGTCGGTGCCGTGCCATGGACGCATGTGTTCGAGCAGGAATTCAGTGATGCGGACGGGATCATGGGCGCTTACTTGATGCACCCGATCCACTGGGCCGTCGTCGACCAGTGGTTCGACCCGGAGTGCCCCAAAGCCATCGTGCACGAACGGGTATGCCACAGCTTCTGCCTGGACACCGGCCAGGTACTGCGCTGACGGACTACAGACCCGGCGCCAGGATGTTCGGGTTTGCATCAGCCGGCGGCTCCAGTGGCGGTAGCACCTCCGCACCGTCCAGGCTGTGCACGGTCAACTGCTGCGACCAGGGGTAGTGCAGGCTGAACGCGACCAGTCCGGTGCGTTCTGCGGCGGGGAGATGGCACATCGCGAGCACGGTCTCGGCCAGGTATTCCACCGGTTCGGTGGGAAAGGTGTCCGGAATCAGGCTCGCCGCACCGGGTGTGCGGACCGCGCTGGAGGGTCCGACCACGTTGACTGCGATATTGGCATCGAGCAGCTCGGCAGCCACACCCTGGGTGAGCCGATGCAGGGCGGCTTTCATCGACGCATAGATGACGTCACCGGAATTCTTGTTGTACTCCCGGTAGGGACGGGCCGGAGGCAACCCGGTGACCGAGCCGATGTTGACGATCCATCCTGCACCCTGGCGTCGCATGTGCGGAACCGCCTGCTGGGTCAGCACAAACGGGGTGCGCACGTAGTGCTCGATGGTGCGATCGAACATATCCAGCGGCATGTCTTCGATGATCGAGTAGTCGGCATAGCCCGCGTTGTTGACCAGGATGTCCAGCCGGCCCGCACGGTCGACCACCTGGTCGACCAGGCTCGCGCGTTGCCCGTTGTCCTCCAGATCACAGGCAATGCCGAACGCCGCACCACCGGCCGCCTCGATGAGGTCGATCGTCTCCCCGATGGTGCCCGGCAGTTCGGCGTTCTTGCCCGCGCGTGTGGACACCGAGGGCCGGTACGACCGGGCGGTGACCGCCACGGTGGCACCCTCGGCAGCAAGGCGCTGCGCTATCGCGCGACCTATCCCCCGGCTGCTACCGGTCACCAAAGCTGTTTTGCCGCTCAGGATTCCGCTCACTGGACGATGAGATCCTCTTCTTGTGGGGCACGATGGCCCTGCCATACGTCGACAAGGCGGAATGGGAAGGCGGTCACGATGCGACCTCCAGAGCGATAGTAGGTGTGCGCTGTGGGCGTATGGCACCACACCGTTTTCGCCATTGCGTCATCGATCTGCTGCACATACCCGGCGAACGCCTCGGGCGTCACCTCCAGCGTCGCCGCCTTGCGCTCTGCCATCAACTGCAGGCACTCCATCACGTAGTGCACCATCACCTCGACGCCGAAGTTGTGCCCGGCACCGTGCCCCGGGCTGTAGTTCGGTGCAGAAGAAATGAACATGTTCGGGAACCCGGGCACCAGGCCACCCCGGTACGCGCTGGGGCTCTCGCCCCACACTTCGTCGAGTTCGACGCCCGCGCGGCCCCGGATGTCGACTGTGGACAGGAAGTCCAGGTGGTAGCCGGTGGCGTAGATGATCACATCGAGATCGATCTGACGGCCGTCCTGGGTGACGATGCCGCGTTCGTTGACACTGGCAGGTTCGCTGGCTTCGACATCGACATGGTCGCGCGCCAATGCCGCGTAGTAGCCGCCCGGATCGCGGATGATGCGCTTGCCGTACGGCGCGAAATCAGGTGTGACCTTCTTCGCGAGTTCCGAATTCGCGCCGAAAACCCGGTCGATGTACTCCAGACACATCTGCAGCAACACGTCGTTGGCCCGCGAGATCGACAGGTGCTCGGCCGCCCACTCCGGATCCCGCAGGATCACCGGGTAGTTGTTGTCGGCGGTGCCCCAGAACGATTTCAGCCGGGTCCAGTTGGCGTAGTAAGGCACATGGGCATTGAGCCAGCGGCGGTGTTCGGGAACGTCGTCGGTCAGGCGTTTACGCGGGGCGACCCAGTGCGGCTGACGCTGAAACACCGTCAGGTGCTCCACTGCATCGACGGACGCGTCGACGATCTGTACCGCGGTACAGCCTGCCCCGATGATCGCGACCCTCTTGCCCCGCAGCGAGAGTGCGGGATCCCACTCGGCCGAATGAATGCTCACACCGCCGAATGTCTCGCTACCCGCGAACTCGGGTCGGCGCGGACGGTTCAGGTAACCCGCCGCGGGTACGACGACGTTGGCGTAGGACACAGCACGAGTACCGTCCGCCGCGAGGGTGCGGACCTCCCACATCTTGCGGCTCTCGTCCCACCACAGGGCTTCGACCTCGGTGCGGAACCTGATGTGCTCGCGCAGTGCGTTCTTGTCGGCGACGGATTGCAGATAGCGCTGGTATTCGGCACCTTGCGGGTAGTAACTCGACCAGTCGCCGTTGATGTCCCGGGACAGGGAGTAGTAGGCCGACGGGGTGTCGACCCCGATGCCCGGGTAGACGGTCGTGTACCAAGTGCCGCCCACTTCGTCGTTGCGGTCGATGATCTCGTAACCGATACCGGCCGCTTCGCACTCCAATGCGGCAGCCATACCGGCGATTCCAGCTCCGACGATGACAACCTTGAAGTCGAGCGGCAGTTTCGCCGCCCTCGGCAGCACCGGCTGGGCCGGGTGGAATCCGCCTTGCTCCAAAAGCAGACCGATGTACTCGTCACCAACTTCGCTGCCCAGCGCCAGCGGCGCCACCCGCGCGAACAGGCCATGATCGTCGAAGGGCAGGGCCCCGAGCGGGCGCGGTCCCGCCAACGCGGTCACCACGGCATCGACGAGCTCGTCCTGCGTCTCCGGGTCGGTGGTGCCGATACGTTCGGGCGGATCGGGAACAAACGAGATCCTGTCGGCATAGCGGTCCGCCACCCCCGGGTCACCGGTCAGCTGAGCCAGCACCGCCACCAGAATTCCTGCATCGCCCCGACGCAGGTAGGCGCGCAGTTCCTCGGGGTCCAGCGATTTCTCGTCGGCTGCCACAGTCACAGCGATCGTCATCGATCCTCCTTGCTCTCGGGACGAGTATGTGATCGCCACGGCAAGACCGACGTGGCGCTTTCTACTGAGCGGGACGTGACGCGTCGGCACAGGTGAATCGGCACCTACAGTTCGGCATCATGGATGATCTGCACGCCGTCCTCGCCTCCGCGCGAAGCCACGCCCTCGGGGACATTCCGCGTCGATCGGCACGCAAACAGCCCGAGAAGATCGCGATCGTCGATGGCGATGTGAGCCTGAGCTACGCGGAGTTCGAGCGTCTCGTCGACCGCGCAACAGCAGCGCTGCGCGATCACGGTTTCGGCGTGGGCGACCGGTTGGCCATCCTGTCGCACAACTGCTGGCAGTACGCGGTCTTGGCGTTCGCGACGGCACGCGCCGGTGTGGTGCTGGTGCCGATCAACTTCATGCTGACCGCCCAGGAGATCGCGTACATCCTCAGCCACAGCCGAGTCACCGGCTTCGTTGTCGAAGCCGCGCTCGTCCCGACCGCCGAATCCGCGATGCAGCTCGGCGGAGTGGTCACGACCACGACCGCTCTGCTACCCCCCGGCCAGTCCCTGCCGGCCGGGTGGACCGCCTTCGACCGCTGGTTGCAGACCGGTTCCACGGCGCCGAATCCGTATATCGACGACGACCAACTCATCCGGCTGATGTACACCAGCGGAACAGAGTCTCATCCCAAGGGCGCCAAGCACTCCACCCGAAGCCTGATGGGCAACTACATCAGTACGATCATCGCCGGATCGAAGGAAGCCGCGGACGTCGAGATCCATTCGTTGCCGCTCTACCACTGTGCACAACTCGACAACTTCCTGATCCCCGATCTCTACCTCGGCGCGACCAGCATCATCGTCTCCCGACCGGAACCCTCACTAGTGCTCCGCGCAATCGAAAAATACCGTGTCACCAATTATTTCGCGCCACCGACGGTGTGGATATCGCTACTGCGCTCGCCGGTCTTCAATGAGGTCGACCTGTCCAGCCTGCGCAAGGGCTACTACGGCGCGTCGGCGATGCCGGTCGAGATCCTCGCCGAGATGCGCGAGCGCCTTCCCAACCTGAGGCTGTGGAACTTCTACGGCCAGACCGAGATGGCACCGTTGGCATCGGCGCTCGGCCCCGACGAGCAGGATGCCCATGCGGGTTCCGCGGGACGGCCGGTGATCAATGTGGAGACGACGATCCTCGACGAGGTCAACATGCCGGTGTCCGCCGGCGTGGTCGGTGAGATCGCCCATCGGAGTCCGCACCTGATGCTCGGCTACCTCGACGACGACGCCAAGACGGCCGAGTCCTTCCATGGGGGCTGGTTCCACTCCGGCGACCTCGGCTATTACGACGAGCACGGACTGCTGCACGTGGTGGACCGCAAGAAGGACATGATCAAAACCGGCGGCGAGAATGTCGCCAGTCGCGAGGTCGAAGAGGTCATCTACCGGCACGCCGGCGTCGAGGAAGCGGCGGTGTTCGGCGTTGCGCACCCGGTGTGGGTGGAGTCCGTGGTGGCCGCGGTGGTGGCGCGCGACGGGACGCAGCTCACCGAAGATGACGTGATGGACCACTGCAGGACGCATCTAGCCGGCTTCAAAACACCCAAGCAGGTGTTCTTCGTCGACTCACTGCCCAAGAATCCGAGTGGCAAACTGCTCAAACGGCTACTGCGAGAACAGTTCAGTCCTCGGTGAATGCCCGGCTGACCCGCTGGGTGTGATCGGGCCCGCATCCGGCGGTGACCGCTGGGCGGGAATCGTGAACCGACCCGGACGGCGGCGCAGTTAACGTGCGCACAGATGTCGGCGGCGCACGCGCGTCACCAACCGGCCCCGCCGAACCGCCTATGCGCGAGAGGATTCCACACCGTGAGCAACGCACCGTTCCAAGGTCGCATCGCCCGCTTCGACGAGCCCGGTAAGCCGTTCGAGATAGCGACGGTCACCCTGCCGGGCATCGGGCCCGGCGAGATCCTGATCAAGGTCGCCAGGGCCAACATCTGTGGCTCCGATGTGCATGCCTGGCACGGAACGTTCGCGACGCGGGGCCTCGGCGGGCAACTGCCGACCGTACTCGGCCACGAAATGGTCGGCGGCATCGCCGCACTGGGCGAAGGCGTCACAGCCGATTCCAACGGCAAGGCGCTGGAAATCGGCACCCGGGTGGTGTTCCCGTACTTCTTCTGCTGCCACACCTGTCGTAACTGCCTGGCGGGGCGCCGAAATGCGTGCCTGAACCTCACGATGGCCATGCTCGGCCGGGCCGACCAGCCACCCTACTTCGTCGGCGGATATGGCGAGTACTTCGTGCTGCCCGCCGGTGCGGTGGTCTACACCGTCCCCGATGCCGTATCCGACGAAATAGCTGCCGGCGCCAACTGTGCTCTCTCCCAAGTGATGTACGGCTTGGAGCGGGTGGAACAACAACTCGGCGAGTACGTCGTGGTACAGGGCGCAGGCGCCTTGGGGCTGTATGCCGTCGCAGTCGCCAAAGCGCGCGGTGCCGCGAAGGTCATCGCCATCGACGGTATCCCGGAACGCCTCGAGCTGGCCACTGCGTTCGGCGCCGATGCCGTCATCGACCTTACCGAGGTGACCACCGAAAAGGACCGGATCAGAGCCGTCCGCACGCTGACCGAGGGACAGGGTGCCGATGTCGTCGTCGAGGTGGTGGGACATCCCTCGGCGATCGACGAGGGGCTCAAGATGCTGGGCCAGTTCGGCCGCTACGTCGAGATCGGCAACATCAACGTCGGCAAGACCTTCGAATTCGACCCGTCGCGCTTCGTGTTCGGAAACAAGACCATGGTCGGCGTCTCGCTGTATGACCCAGCCGTGCTGTCACGGGCGCTGACCTTCCTCGAGACCTACCAGGACACGCTGCCGTTCGACCGTCTCGCCACGGCCTGCTATCCGCTCGACAGCATCAACGAGGCCTTCGCCGCGGCTGCGGACAGGCGCGATGTCCGAGCCAGCATCGTGCCCTGAGCCCCGAATACCGAACACCGAACACCGAAAGCGGACGACCCGGAAGAGGACGATGAGTCAGAACTACACCCGCACAAAGCTGTTCATCGACGGCGAGTGGGTTGAGCCGCAGGGCAACGAGTCGATCGAGGTGATCGACCCGGCGACCGAACAGGCCTTCGGCAGCGTCCCCCGCGGCACCGTCGCCGACGTCGACGCCGCGGTGGCCGCGGCCCGGCGCGCCTTCGATCCCATGGTGAGCGTCTCCAACCGGCGCGACCGGCTGGCTGCGGTCATCACCGAGATGGAGAAGCGGCTGCCCGATATCGCCGAGACCATCACCCGGGAAATGGGCGCGCCCCTGCGCATCTCACAAACCGTGCAGACGCAGGTCCCGTTGGCGGTGGCACGTGGCTTCGCCGACGCCCTCGATACGTTCGACTTCGAGGAGCGCATCGGCAACTCGCTCGTCGTACGTGAGCCCTACGGGGTGGTGGCAGCGATCACGCCGTGGAACTACCCGCTCTACCAGGTGGTCGCCAAGGTCTTACCGGCCATCGCCGCAGGCTGCACGGTGGTGCTCAAGCCGAGCAACGAGGCTCCGCTGTCGGTGTTCGAGTTCGTCGACGCCCTGGAGGCCGCAGGCCTCCCGCCGGGTGTGGTGAATGTGGTTTCCGGCCCGGGCAGGGTGATCGGTGAGCGGATGGCCGCACACCCCGATGTCGACTTCGTATCGTTCACCGGTTCGACCGGCGTCGGCAGCCGCGTCGGCGAACTGGCCGGCCAGACTGTCAAGAAAGTCGCCCTGGAGCTGGGTGGCAAATCGGCCAACGTCATCCTCGACGGCGCGGACCTCGCGACCGCAGTGAAGGTCGGCGTCGCCAACGCGTTCCTCAACGGCGGCCAGACCTGCATGGCCTGGACCCGGATGCTGGTCCCACAGTCCCGATACGGCGAGGCGTTGAACCTCATCGAGGCGGCGGTGCGGAAGTACACGGTGGGCGATCCGTGGGACCCAGCCACCCGCATCGGGCCATCCGCGTCCGCGTCGCAACAGCAGACGGTGTTCGGATTCATCGAGCGCGCATCGGGTGAGGGTGCCCGACTGCTGACCGGAGGCGCGCAGAGGGTTCGCGATATCGGCTACTACGTGGCGCCGACGGTGTTCGCCGATGTCGCCCCCGACTCCGAACTCGGCCAGGAAGAGGTCTTCGGCCCGGTCCTTGCGGTCATCCCGTTCAGCGATACCGACGACGCGTTGCGCATCGCCAACGGAACGCCGTACGGCCTGTCCGGTGCGGTATGGGCCGCCGACGACGACACCGCCATCGCGTTTGCGCGGCAGGTACAAACGGGCCAGATCGATATCAACGGCGGCCGGTACAACCCCGCGGCGCCATTCGGCGGGTACAAGAAGTCCGGGATCGGTCGCGAACTCGGTCGGATCGGCTTCGAAGAGTTCCTCCAGGTCAAGTCTCTGCAGCTGCCGTCATGAGCGCACCGCTGACCATCGAGACATCCGGTGCCACCCAGGTCTGGACCATCGACCTGCCCGAGGTGGGTAACGCGATCACCGACACCGGCTTCATCAGTGCGCTCGAGTCCGCTGTCGAAACCGTCAACTCCGACAACACGGTCCGCGCGGTGATCCTCACCGGAGCGGGCAAGATCTTCTCTGCCGGCGGCAATGTCAAGGAGATGGCCGACCGGCAGGGCATGTTCGGCATGGACGCGATCGACCAGCGGTACGCCTACGTCGACGGCATCCAGCGCATCCCGCGGGTACTTGCCCGCCTCGAAGTACCGCTGATCGCCGCGGTCAACGGACCTGCCATCGGCGCAGGCTGCGATCTGGCGACGATGTGCGATCTGCGGATCGCCTCCGAACGCGCCTCCTTCGCGGAGAGCTTCGTGCAGATCGGACTGGTCCCTGGGGACGGCGGCACCTGGTTTCTGCAACGCGCCATCGGCTATGAACGTGCCGCAGAGATGACCCTGACCGGTGACCGTATCGACGCCGCAACCGCACTGGCCTGGGGACTGGTGAGCAGGGTCGTCCACCATGACGAACTACTCACCGCGGCAAAGGAACTCGCCGACCGGATAGCCAAAAATCCGCCGCACGCGCTGCGGATGGCAAAACGCCTGCTGCAGGAATCCCGCACCGGCAACCTCGAATCGACACTGGGCATGGCCGCCGCCATGCAACCGCTGGCACACCGTGACGCCGAGCACGAACGACGTATCGAGAAGTGGCGGAGCCGGTGACGGCCCTGTCCCGGCTGGTGCCCCCGGCCAGCACAGACGCCGCGGAGACGGACGGACTGCGCGGTGAGGTCCGCCAGTTCGTCGCCGAACAACTCGCAGCCGGAGCTTTCACCCCCTCGGTGGACGCCTGGCTGTCGGGCTGGGACGAAGACTTCACCGCCGCACTGGCACGACGGGGCTGGCTGGGCATGACGGTGCCGACCGAGTACGGCGGCCTCGGAATGACATTCGTCGAACGGTTCGTCGTCGCCGAGGAACTGCTGGCCGCCGGCGCACCGGTCGCGGCACACTGGATCGCTGACCGTCAGATCGTGCCCTCGCTGCTCAAATACGGTACCGAGGTCCAGAAGTCGGAGTTCCTGCCGGCGATCGTGCGCGGCGAGTGTTTCTTCGGTATCGGGATGAGCGAACCGGACTCCGGATCGGACCTGGCCAGCGTCCGCACCAAGGCGGTCCGGTCCGATGGCGGATGGTCGATCACCGGTACCAAAGTCTGGACGTCGGGGGCTCATCACGCGCACGCCTTCATCGTGTTGGCTCGCACAGCCCCGGTGGATCCTGCACACCGGCACGCCGGCTTGAGCCAGTTCATCGTCAGACTCGACTCCCCCGGCGTCGACATCCGCCCGATCGTGTCCATGAACGGCGCACACCATTTCAATGAGGTGATCCTCGACGACGTGTTCGTCCCGGACGTCATGGTCTTCGGCGAGATCGGCAATGGCTGGCAGCAAGTGACCTCGGAGCTGGCCTTCGAACGCAGCGGGCCCGAGCGGTTTCTCTCCTCGTTCGTGGTGCTGGCTGTCAGCGCTGAAGGTATGGCTGCACAACAGATCTCCCACGACGCCGACCTGGGCCGACTGGTCGCCCGGATCGCCGGCCTGCACCTGATGTCGACCGCGGTTGCCGGAGCGCTTCAGCGCCACGAATCCGCCGATGTTTCGGCTGCGGTGGTCAAGGTACTGGGCACCACCACCGAAGGTGACGTGGTGGACTTCGCCGATCTGCACCTGGGCGATGACAGTGCCCTCGACCCGGCTCTGTCTGAACTGATCGCGACAGCGGTGGATCAACGACCGGGGTTCACCCTGCGCGGCGGGACCAACGAGGTGCTGCGCGGCGTGATCGCGCGCGGATTGGGAATGCGATGACGACCACCGGAACCACCTCGACGATGGGCATCGACCCCGATCTGACCGCGATGATGCACGCGGTGTTCGCCGACTACCGGCAGGACCACCCGCCGGCCGAGCGGGTCGTGCTCGATGCCGGGTTGTGGCGCAACCTCGAGGGTCTCGGCCTGGTGCGCCTGACCGGCGCCGAGTCATCCGGCGGCAGCGGCGCCGGCTGGCCGGAGGCCGTCGCATTGCTCTCGGCCGCGGTACACCACGGCGTGCGGATCCCGCTGGCCGAGCATGACCTGCTCGCCTGCTGGCTGCTGGGAGCCGTTGGCCTGCCCATCGACGGCGCGATACGCACAGTCGCCGTCCTCGACTCGCAGGGACGGGCTCGGGCGGTTCCCTGGGCCTCGGGCGTGCAACGCATCGTCGTGGTGTGGCCGACCGCCGACGGTCACGCCGTCGGCGAACTGGACGCAGCGGCCACCGCGCTGCGACTCGCGCCCGGCACCAATATGATCGGCGAACCCCGCGACGCGGTGAACGCCGATATCACTGCACTGGAGGGTGTACCGGTTACCGCCGGGCAGCTCGAGACCCTGGCGCTGAAATCGGCGCTCATCCGCTCCATTCAGGTATGCGCCGCCCTGGACCGCATTCTGACGATGTCGATTGAGCACACCACCTCGCGGGTCCAGTTCGGTCGCTCGCTCTCCAAGTTCCAGGCGATCCAGAACCAGATCTCCGATATCGCCTCCGAGGCGGCGCTGGCCAGGACGGCGACCGAGGCGGCCGTGACCGCCGCCATCGCCGAGGACTGGTCAAGCTCCAAGTTGCGCTTCCTGACCGCGGTTGCGCGCTCGTGCACCGGCCACGCAGCGTCGGTGGCGGTCCGCAACGCTCATCAGGTGCACGGCGCCATCGGGACAACCCGCGAGCACCGACTGCACGAGTTCACCCGGCCCGCGCTGGCCTGGCGATCGGAGTTCGGCTCGGTCCGGTCCTGGGATGAGCAGATCACCGCTGCCGCACTGCAAGCCGGCGGTTCCGGCCTGTGGGCCATGATCACCGGCTGAGGCACTGTTCCACTGACCGGGTCAGGTGCCTGTCGGGAGCCCGGGCGCCGCGGTTGACTCGATCTCATGAGCAACGAGATCACGCTGTCCGAACTACAGGAGTTTTTCGCCGGGTTCTGGTACGACTACGACGAGGCCAACTACGACGCGATCGCCGCGGCCCATTCCGAGGACGTCCACTACCGGACCCGCAGTGACTCGGGCACCAGCCCGTTCGAGGAACTGATGTCGCCGGAGCTGCACGGTCGCGATGCTGTCATCGAATGGCTTTCCGAGCACCGCAAGCAGAGCCCGTATCCCCTGCGTCACCATGCCACCAACATCCACCGCACCGGCACCGATGGTGACGGCACCCGGGTGCGCTTCTACATCTTCGTCAACCAGATCGCGAACTTCGTCCCGTTCGCCGTGTCCAGTGGCGTCGGTAACGTCACCGTCCGTCGCGGCGCCAACGGCCTGGAGTTCACCGATGTGGACATGGTCCTGGACACCACGAATTCGGTGCTGCTGTCCGAGTTGACCGTTGACACCGCCGCTGGTTCGTGAGCGCCCGGGACCTTTTCTCCGGTGGTGTTGCGGTCATCACCGGCGCCGGTGCCGGAATCGGCGCCGGCCTGGCCCGGCACGCCGCCGCTCTCGGCATGACGGTGGTGGCGGCCGATATCGACCATGCGGCCGCCGAACGTCTTGTCGAGGAACTGCAGGCAGGCGGCAGCACTGCCGTCGCAGTGGCCTGCGATGTGCGGGACGCCCAGGCGGTGCAGGATCTCGCCGACTACACCTACCGCGAGGTGGGACCGGTGCGCCTGTTGGTCAACAATGCCGGTATCGAACAGTTCGGTTATCTGTGGGACACCCCGGTGGCGAACTGGCAGCGGGTCATGGACATCAATGTCAGTGGCGTGTTCCATGGCGTGCGAGCTTTTCTACCCAAGATGATCGCCGCCGCCGCCCCTGCCTGGGTGTGGAATCTGTCGTCGATCGGCGGCGTCGCCGCGGTGCCACTGCAAGCGCCTTATATCGTCAGCAAGCATGCGGTGCTGGCACTCACCGAGTGCCTGCGCCTCGAGGTCGAACTGGCCGGACACAGCGACTTCATCCGGGTGCAGGCCGTGCTACCCGGTGCGGTCAAGTCGAATATCTTCGAGGCTGCCGGCGGGGTCGATTCCGCTGCGGCGGGCACCGATACCGCCGCGGCCGAGTCCCAGCGCGAGGCGATGCTCGACATCAAATCTGCTGCAATGGATCCCATCGAGGCGGCCGAGGTGGTATTCGAGCAGTCCGCGCAGGATGCGTTCTATCTGATGACGCAGCCGGAGTATGTCGGCTCGGCGATGGCCGAGCGCGCGAATATCCTGACGACTCAGGCGGCGCCACAGCTTCGCACCACGCGTCGCTTCGACCCGGCCGAACACTGAGG
>JBPPMV010000402.1:0-13140 GCA_051306235.1 Mycobacterium sp.
GTGGACGCCCAGTGGATCGGGCCGATCGGCTCCGCCAGCGCGGGTCCGTAGGTGGTCCACACCAGCGGACCGCAGTTGGCGTTGTAGCAGCCGCGGGTCCACTGCCGGTTGCCCCATTCGCCGTCGATGTAGTGCAGCGGCTTTGCGGCCCGATCGCCGAAATGCCGCACCAGTTCGGTGGTCAGCGCCTCGCGGCGGTCGGCTTCTGACCAGTGGGCGTGCGTGCGGGCCTGCTCGCCCTCCAGGAACAGCAGGATCACACCGTGCCCGTCACCCTGGATGCAGGTGTCATTCGACATCCGGGCGGGCCCGATATCGGAGATCAGCTGCCCGTTGAGTCCTTCTGTCCGCCAGAAGGGTTCGTCGTATACGAAGAACGCCTTCATGGCAGCTGAATTTGGCATCCGCTGGGTCAGTTGATCGCGGTACCCGGACAGTGGCGGGTCGTACATGATGCGCCCGGCCAGCATCGGTGAGAGCGCCACGATCACGCGGCGTCCGCGCGCGGTGCGCCCGCCGCGGCAGTGCACCGTGACGGAATCGGTGCCGTACTCGATCAGCTGCACAGGGGCGTCGAACACCAGGTGATCGGTGACCAGCGCCGCCAGCCGCTGGGGTATCTCGGCGGTCCCGCCGACGAACCGGGTGGTCTGCGCCCCACCCTCGGACTCGGCGAACAGTTCGGCGGTCACCCCACAGGTCTGGATGGTGAACAGCAGATGCAGGAACGAGACTTCGACCGTCGGCACGGCGAGGATCCCGACGGTGCAGATCTCCAGCAGTGTGCGCGCGACCGGTGACAGACCCTGTGCGTCGTACCAAGCGCCCGCGGTGATGGCGTCCCACTCGGCGGCATGCGGCGCGGTCCATGGAGTTGCCGGTGATACCTCGGCGGACAGCTCGTCAAGACGCCGCAGCACGGTCTCCAGCTCTGCCAGTTCATCGTTGAAACGGTCGTGAAAATCGTTGCCGCGCAGAACCCCTGTGCCGGCAAGCTCGTAGGACGTCTCACCCTCATCGAACTGCTGATAGGTCTCGACACCGAGTTCTGCGGCCAACGCGAACATGCGGTGATGGGTATCGCCGATCCACTGCGCGCCCAATTCCATCGGCAGACCGGCCAGATCCTCGGTGAGGATTCGTCCGCCGACGCGGGTGTCCGCCTCCAGGATCAGCGGTGTGAACCCGGCCGCCAGCACCGTGCGGGCCGCGATCAGACCGGACAGCCCGGCACCGATGATCAGGACGTCCGCTTCATGGCTTGCCATGTACGACACCTTCTCACGATGATCGCGTAGCGTCGGGCAGATGCCGACCGAGCTCACCGCCGAGCAGGCCGCCGCGCGGCTGCAGCCCACCGACACCCTGGGGATCCCGCTGGGGCCCGGCCAACCACCGGCGTTCCTGCGGGCACTGGGCGAGCGCGAGGACTGGACCGACCTGCGGATCTACGGTGCGCTGCTCGCGGTTCTCACCGAACTGTTCTCCCGCGAGGGCGTGCACTACGTGTCCGGGTTTTACGGACCGCTGGACCGGGCGCTGCGCGACAGCGGTGCCGATGTCGACTTCGCCCCCGCCGATTTCCGGCGTTTCGGACCGCTGCTGCAACGCCAGTCACCGCGGGTGATGGCCACGGTGACGACTCCGCCGGATGCCGAAGGGTGGTGCTCGCTGTCCCTGCATGCCGGTGGCACCATTGACGAATTGCGCCGTGCCGGAGCCGATCCCGATCGGTTGCTGATCGTGGAGGCATCCGATGCCTTCCCGCGGACCTTCGGCCTCGGCGAGTATCGCCACGCCCTGCACGTCGACGAGATCGACATCCTGGTGCGCTCCTCGGAGGCGCCGCTTGCGCTGCCCGGCGGCGATGCGGAGCCCAATGACGTGGACCGGGCGATCGCGAAGAATGCCGTCGCCTACATGCCGTCGGGGGTGACCCTGCAGACCGGTATCGGGTCCATCCCCAACCAGATCGCCACCCTGCTCGCCGAGGGCGACGGCGGCAACTACGGCCTGCACAGCGAGATGTTCACCGATGGCTGCATGCGCCTGCACCGGGCCGGCAAGATCGCCAACGCCCACAAGGGTCAGTTCGACGGGGTGAGCGTGACGACATTCGCCTTCGGATCGGCCGATCTCTACGAATGGCTGGACGGTAACCGCGATATCGCGTTCCTGCCGGTCGAGGTCGTCAACGCCCCCGAGGTGATCGCCGAGAACGACCGGATGGTGACCATCAACGGCGCCCTGGGCATCGACATCCACGGTCAGGTGGTCGCCGACACCATCGAAGGTGGTCAGTTCAGCGGTATCGGCGGCGCCGAGGATTTCGTGGCAGGCGCCGGGCTGGAACTCTCGGACCGCTCGCTGATCTGCCTGCCGTCGACGTTCACCAAGGACAGCGAACTGCGCTCGCGGATCGTGCCCTGGTTCGGTGCGGGGGCGGTCATCACCACGCCCCGGCATCACGTCGATGTGATCGTCACCGAGCACGGCACTGCCGAACTGGAGGGTCTGACGGTCCGGGAACGTGGCGAGGCACTGGCGGCGATTGCGCACCCGCAGTTCCGCGACGGTCTGCTCGACGCGGCCCGGCGCGCTGCCAAGGGCCGGTCGCCCGTCATCAGGTTTGTCTAACTTACAAAATGTAAGTTACGTTCGACGGATGAGAGACGACGCTCGGCGGTTCGTGGTCATCGGTGGGGGACTGGCCGGGCTGGCCTCGGCGGTCTGGCTCGCGGAGGCCGGCTGCAATGTGACGCTGCTGGAGCGGCGCGGTAGCCTCGGCGGCCGTACCCACGCCATGCGCGCCGAGGCCGGCAGCAATGGCCCGGGCGACGTACCGGACAACGGTCAGCACGTCATCGCCAGCGGATATCAGCACCTGTACCGGTATCTGACCAGCGTGGGCACCCGCGAACACATCGCCTTCCCGAAATCGTCGACGCTGCGCTGGCCCGACGGTCGCAAGGTCACCATGCAGACGACTGGGGTCGGCGCCATCCGCACCCTGTTCGGGGTGCACCCGGACGCGAGCTGGGCGGACAGGCTGCGTGCCGCGCGGGCCACGATGCTGCTGGGCTGGCAGGCGCTGCGCCAGCCCGCCGACCTCGCCGATCTGACCACCGAGCAGTGGTTCGACCGGGTCGGTATGCCCGCCCCGGCCCGAGAAGCGTTGTGGGACTGGTTGGCTCTGGGCATCGCCGCCGAACCCGTCGCGCAAGAGTCGGCGAAGGTGTTCGCCAATGTGCTGGGCACCGGCATCCGGCTCGGGATCAAACATCGCACTCCCGTCACCATCGGGTACCCGACCGTCGATCTGGACACGCTGTACATCGACGGGGCCGTGCGCGTCTTCGAGGAGCGCGGCGTCGATGTGCGCTACCGCGCGGTGGCCCGAAAGATCAACATCACCGACGGCGCGGTGACCGGAGTGCAGCTCGCCGACGGGACCGAGATTCCCGCCGACGCGGTGGTGTGCGCGGTACCCAACGGCAGTATCGCGGGTCTGCTCGACGACCTGCCCGAACATCCGGAAATCTACGCTGCAGCAGACAAATTGGGCTACACGCCGATCGTGAGCACCAACCTGTATCTGGACCGGCCGCTGGGAACCGAGTCCGCCTTCGAGGGACTGATCGGCGGCACCGGTGTCATCGACGAGGTCTTCGACCGGCAGATCATGCACGGCCGCAGCACCGAACGGGCCTGGCTGTACTGCCTGACCACCAGTGGCGCCTACGAGCAGATCCACAAGAGCAACGACGAGATCGTCGGGGAGCAGATGGCACTGTTGCGTCGCTACTACCCGGCCGCCGCGCAGGCGAAAGTGCTTGAGGCCCAGGTGGTCAAGATGCCACGTGCCACCTTCTCCCAGGTCGTCGGAACCGACGGGCTGCGTCCACCGCAACGCACCTCGGTCCCGTCGCTGGTGCTGGCCGGTGACTGGACCGCCACGGACTGGTCGGCCACCATGGAGAGCGCCGTGCAGAGCGCGGCGAAGGCCGTCGACCTGTTGCTCGCATGACCCGCCGCCGGCTCAGTGGCGCCGAGCGGCGCGCGCAACTGCTCGATGTGGCGCGCGATATCGTCGCTGCCGACGGTTATCCCGCGTTGACCATGGACCGCGTCGCCGGCCAGGCCGGGGTGACCAGACCGGTGGTGTACCAACAGTTCACCGACCTGTCGGGTCTGACCACGGCACTGTTGGACCGCGAATCCGCCATTGCGTTCGCCGGAATCGGCAGCGTGCAGGGCGTGCACAGCATCGACGAACTGGGCCGCGGCATCCTGGCCTATCTACACGCCGCGCCGACCAGCTGGCGGATCATCCTGCGCCCACCGGACGGAGCTCCACCGGAGGTGCAGGTGCGCCTGGAGCTCGGCCGCGCCTATGCCCGGACGGTGGCCGCGCGTCATCTACCGGTGGCGCCGGACAGCACGGTGGCACGAATCCTGTTGGCAGCCGTGGAGGAACTTGCCAGCCTGCACCTCGAGGACCCCCGGGCGCACCCCGATGAGGAGATGTTGACCTATCTGCGGTCGTTGGCGGACTGGGCCGCCGGGGTCACAGCGGGTTGAGGATCCGGTCCAGGAACTGCCGGGTGCGCTCCTCCTTGGGGTTCCCCAGGACCTCGTCGGGTGTGCCCTTCTCCAGGATGATGCCCTTGTCGGTGAACAGCACCTGGTGTGAAACCTGTCGGGCGAACTGGATTTCGTGCGTGACGATCACCAGCGTCCAGCCCTCGACGGCCAGGTCCTTGATCACCGAGAGCACCTCACCGACCAGTTCCGGGTCCAGCGCCGAGGTCGGTTCGTCGAACAGCACCAGCTTGGGTTTGAGGGCCAACGCCCGCGCGATGCCGACACGCTGCTGCTGGCCACCCGACAGCTGGAACGGGTACTGGTCCTTCTTCTCGGCCAGGCCGACCTGATCGAGTAACTCGACGGCGTCGGCGACGGCTTCTTCCTTCGGCCGCTTCTGCACGATCACCGGGCCCTCGATGATGTTCTCCAGCACCGTCTTGTGCGGGAACAGGTTGTGGCTCTGGAACACGAAGCCGCTGCGCGACTGAAACCTCCGGATCTCGGGTTTCGGTGTGGGCGTGGAGAAGTCGATCTCGATATCGTCCACCCGGATGACGCCGGAGTCGGCCCTGTCGAGCGCGTTGAGCGTCCGCAGCAGCGTCGTCTTACCCGAGCCGGACGGCCCGATGATGGCCGTCGCGGTGCCGCGTTCCACGGTGAACGAGACGTCGCGGAGCACCTTGTTGTCGCCGAACGCCTTCTCGACGTTCTTGGCGACGACGCGATATTCGACGTCATTGGATTCGCTCATCGCGCCACATACCTTTCCAGTCGGTGCTCCACGCGGGCCTGCCCGAAGGACAGCACCAGGCAGATCACCCAGTAGTAGATCGCCGCCGTGCCGTACAGCGCGAAGAACTCGAACGTCGGCGCCGCCACGATCTGGGCCTGCCGCAGCAGTTCGGTGACCAGGATCGTCGATGCCAGCGAGGTGTCCTTGACCAAGGAGATCAAGGTGTTGGACAGCGGCGGTACCGCCACCCGGGTGGCTTGGGGCAGGATGATGCGCCGCAGTGCACCGGTGTAGTGGTAGCCGATGGTCTCGGCGGCCTCCCACTGGCCCTTCGGCACGCTCTGGATCGCCGAGCGGATGATCTCCGCGGCGTAGCCACCGACGTTGAGGCTGAAGGCGATCACCGCCGCGGGGAACGGGTCGATCTTTATCCCGAACTCCGGTAGCGCGTAGAACACGATGAACAGCTGCACCAGCAGCGGTGTGCCACGGATGATCGAGATGTAGAACCGTGCCGCATTGCTCACCAGCACGTTCGACGACAGCCGAGCCAGTGCCACCGCCAGCGCGATCACCAACCCGACGATGAAGCTGATGATCGTCAACGGGATCGTCATGGTCAGTGCGGCCTTGGCCAGCGGCCACAGGTTGTCGAGCACCAGCTCGAACGCGGATCGGACCTGCGGTGGCTCCTGCTGGGATCCCGGCGTGCTCGGGGTGCCCGCCGGGGCGGCACCGGTCGCATCGGCCTTGAGGTACTTCTCCGAGATCGCGGTGAGCCTGCCGTCGGCCCGCAGATCGTCGAGGGCGCCATTGAGCTCGGGTAGCAGACCGCTGTTCTTGCGGGCGGCGAAGCCCTGATCGCTCTTCTCGCCGGTCTGCGCGGCGATCTTCACCGAGGTGTCGCCGGTTTCGGCGAGGTAGGCGTAGACCGCGATGCTGTCGTTCACGGTGGCGTCGATCCGGCCCTGGTTGAGCAGCGTGATGGCCTGGGCGAAGCCCTCCACCCCTTCGACGGTGGCACCGGCGTCACGGGCGACCTGGGCCCAGTTGCTGGTGATCGACTGGGCGGTGGTCTTACCCTTCAGATCGGCGAGCGAGGTGATCGAGTCGTCATCGGCTCTGGTGACGATCACGCCCTCGCCGACGGTATACGGCTGGGAGAGATCGTATTTGGCCTGGCGCTCAGGATTGATGGTCACCTGGTTGGCGACGATGTCGAAGCGGTTCGCTTCGAGCGCGGCGAAGATGGAGTCCCACGGCGTTTCGACGAATTCGACTGGGACACCCAGCTGTTCGCCGACCGCCCTGGCGACGTCGATGTCATAGCCGACCAGTTCGCCGGTGGTGGGATCGTGGTAACTGAACGGTGAGTAGGTGCCTTCGGTGCCGACGCGCAGCACGCCGGCCGCGCGGATCGGGGTATCCGCGGGTGCGCCGGTGGCGTCGGCCTTGAGGTAGCGCTGCGAGATCTCCGACAACGTGCCGTCGGCGCGCAGGTCGCTCAGTGCCCGATCGAGCTCGGGCAGGTAGCCGCTGTCCTTGCGGGCGGCGAAACCCTGCTCGCTCTTCTCGCCGACGGTGCCGGCGATCTTGACGGTCTTGTCGCCGGTTTCGGCCAGGTAGGCGTAAACCGCGATGCTGTCGTTGATGACGACGTCGACGCGGCCCTGGTTGAGCAGCGTGATGGCCTGGGTGAAGCCCTCCACGGACTCGACCCGGGCCCCGGCATCGCGCGCCACCTGCGACCAGTTGCTGGTGGCGTTCTCCGCGGCGGTCTTGCCCTTGACGTCGGCGAGTGAGGTGATCGAGTCGTCGTCGGCTCTGGTGACGATGACACCTTCGCCGACGGTGTAGGGCTGGGACAGGTCGTATTTGCCCTGGCGTTCGGCGTTGATGGTCACCTGGTTGGCGACGATGTCGAACCGGTCGGCTTCGAGCGCGGCGAAGATCGAGTCCCACGGGGTCTCGACGAATTCGACCTTCACTCCGAGCTTGTCCCCGACGGCCTTGGCCACGTCCACGTCGTATCCGACGAGTTCGCCGGTGGCCGGGTCGTGGTAGCTGAACGGCGAGTAGACGCCCTCGGTGCCGACGCGTAGCACACCGGCCGACTTGATCGGGTCGGCGCCCTTGTCGTCGGACGAACTGCAGCCCACGGCGCCGAAGATCACCGCGGCGACGAGCAGGATGGCGAGCATGACCCGCCGGAGATTTCCGGGCACGGGCGGACCGTAACAATGGTTGCCCGCCGGGCACAGGGTTTCGCTCACACGGGCCGGTATACCCAGGGTTCGCGCGGAAGAGTCATGGGTTCGAACTCGGCCAGCATGCCGTCGAGCGTCGTACTCGCGAAGCCGAGGGACTCTGCGATGAGCTGCAGCGCGGGCTGCGCCCCGATGTCGGCGAGTGTCACCGCACCGTCGCGTTTGGCCAGCCGCTTGCCCTGCGCGTTGAGCACCAGCGGTACATGGGCGTAGGTCACCGGGGCGTAGCCCAGCAGGTCGGCCAGGTAGGCCTGTCGTGGCGACGAGGACAGCAGATCGTCCCCGCGCACCACCTGATCGACACCCTGCGCGGCGTCGTCAACCACCACCGCCAGGTTGTAGGCGGTCACCCCGTCACCGCGGCGCAGCACGAAATCATCGACGACACCGGTGAATTCACCGTGCAGGAAATCGTTGACGCGGTAGGAGAAGGTGTCACTGCGCAACCGCAGGGCCGGCGGTCGGGCCGGATCGGCAGGGGGCTCGCGGTCGCGGCAGGTACCTGGATAGGCACCCTCGGGTGCGTGTGGAGCCCGCGCTGCACCGAGGATATCCTTTCTGCTGCAATAGCATTCGTACACCAGGCCGCGCTCGGCCAGGCCTGCGATGACGTCGTCGTAGCGACGGGTGTGTGCCGTCTGATATTCCGGCGGGGCGTCGGCGATCACGCCGATCGCGGTCAGGTCAGCGAGCTGGCGGGCGGCCACATCGGTACGCGCGCGGTCATCGAGATCCTCGACCCGGATCATGAACCGGCGGCCCGTCGACCGAGCGAACAGCCAGGCCAGCACCGCGGTCCGCAGATTGCCGATGTGCAGGTCTGCCGACGGACTGGGCGCGAACCGGCCGGCATCGGTTGAGCGGGTCACAGTGGCAATGGTGCCCGGATTCCCTAGCGCCGGCCAAACGCACCGGGTGGTGCACTGGCTGTGGGTGCCTCCCTGGCCCCCCGATATACGAGAGGCAGTGCACACATGACAATCGCATCCTGGGTGAAGATCTCGCTGGCCGTCACGGTCGCGCTGGTGGCAACGCCGGGTTCGGCTGCGGCCGCCCCCGGAGAAGGCCCGTTGATCAGCACCACCTGTAGCTACCAACAGCTCGGTTCGGCGTTGCAGGTCGAAGCTCCCGATTTGGCGAGCCGGCTCGCCGGCAATCCGCAGATGCAGAGCCGGATCATCGATCTCTTAGCGCTGCCCGTGGATCAGCGAAAGCAGCGGGTGCAGGGCTTCCTCGATCGCAACCCCGACGTCAAACGCATGGTCGACGCGAAATGGGGAACACCCGAAGGGCAGCAGAAGGTGGCGGCGGCAGAGGCGGTCGCCAACACCTGCCACAACTATTGAGCCAGCGGTAGGACGGCCTCGACGGTCAGCCCGCCGTCGGGCCGCGCCGATGCTTCGACGTGACCACCGTGCGCGGTCGCCACCGAACGCACGATGGAAAGACCGAGTCCGCTGCCGGTGCCGGACCCTGCGGTGCGGGACAGTCGGCGGAACGGTTCGAAGAGGCCATCGACATCGCCGGGGTTGATGGGCGGGCCGCTGTTCTCGACGGTGAGGTGTGCTGAGTGGCCCTGACGACGGGTCGTCACACGGATCCAACCGTGCTGAGGGGTGTTGTGGCGGATCGCATTGTCGACGAGGTTGCCCGCCATCCGCTCCAGCAGGGCGTGGTCGCCCAGCACCACGACAGCGACCAGGCTTGTGTGAACCGCCACACCGGCACGCTCGGCGATCGGGCCCGTAGTGCCGATCGCCCGGTGCGTGACCGCGGCGAGGTCGACGGCCGAAAGTGTCTGCAGCCGTTGCTCACTGCCGGCAAGCACCAGCAAGCCGTCGATCAGGTCCTCCTGACGCTGATTAACCGCCAGCAGTGTTTCCCCTAGCTGGCGGGTGGCCTCGGGTACGTGGGGATCCTCCAGTGCGACCTCGACCAGGGTCCGGTTGATGGCCAGCGGGGTCCGCAGTTCATGCGACGCATTGGCTACGAAGCGGTGCTGCCCGTCGAAGGCGCGGTCCAGCCGTTCCAGCATGGCATCGAACGTGTCTGCGAGCTCTTGTATTTCGTCATCCGGTCCGCGCAAGGCGATTCGCTCGTGCAGGCTGCGATCGGCAACCCGACGGGCAGTCGCGGTGACACTCTGCAACGGTTGTAGCGCCCGGCCGGCCAGCAGCCAACCAAGCCCGCCGGCGAGTGCGCCGACCACGACGAGAGCGACCAGCGACCAGATCAGCATGCCTTGCAGGGTTTCCTGGCGCTGTTGTTCGGCCTGGGCGGCGACGGTGCTGATCAGGCTGTCCAGCCGCGGAAAGTTACGAAGGCCGCGTTGCCCGGCGAACTGCTCGATGGCCTGCTGGGCGGCACGCCCGGGTCGCTGGTCGATGGAGTGCTGCAGGTAAAAGTACATCAGGCCGATCAGGATGGCCCCGGCAAGGAAAAAGGTGCCGGCGTAGAGCAGGGTGAGGCGAGTGCGGATCTTCATCGCAGCCGGTATCCGACGCCGGGTTCGGTCTCGATGACCGGCGGATTGCCGAGTTTTCGTCGCACCATCATGATGGTGTAGCGCACCACACCCGTGAACGGGTCGGTGTGTTCGTCCCAAGCCTTCTCCAGCAGTTGTTCGGCCGAAACCACGCCGCCATCGGCCAGCAGGAGTTCGTGCAGCACCGCGAACTCTTTACGAGACAGCGGAATCGGGCTATCGCTTCGGGTCACGGTTCGCCGGTGCGGGTCTAGCCGGATATCGCGGTGCGCCAGTACGGGCGGCGTCGCCAGCCGGGATCGTCGCGCCAAAGCCTGCACACGTGCCACCAGTTCGGCAAAGGCGAACGGCTTGTGGAGGTAGTCGTCGGCACCCAACTGCAGCCCGGTGACCCTGTCGGCCACCGCCCCGGCGGCGGTCAGCATCAGGATGCGCGCGGTGCCGCCGGATTCAGTGAGTTGGGCGCAGACCGCGTCGCCGGATACCCGCGGCAGATCACGGTCCAGGACGATGACGTCGTAGTCGTTGACATCGGTCCGTTCCAGGGCGGCGGTGCCGTCGTAGGCGATATCGACGGCCATGGCATGCCGGCGTAGTCCGGCCGCTACCGCGTCGGCCAGCAATCTTTCGTCTTCGACAACGAGTACTCGCACCCCTCCATGGTGCCCCGCAGTGCGTTTGGCCGCTGTGAGGTCGGGCAATAGGGGTGGTCCTGGCGGGGTGTATGCGCGTCACGCCACCTCGGCCAGCCGTTCGCGGGCCTGTTCGGCGCACTGCGCCCACCGTCGCGGCCCGGGCACCTGGACTCCCGACTCGGACGGGAAGGCACTGGAGATCACCAGGTCGGGCTGTAGACCGCCCAGGATTCGCAGACTGTCGTCCAGAGGTCCGGCCTCGCTGATGGTGGGCAGATAGCCGGCCGCCCAAGCGCCGTCCTCACCCAGGAAGATGGTGTCTCCGGTGAACAGGTAGCTCTGCCCGTTGGCGCCGGGCACCAGGTAGCAGGTGCTGCCGGGGGAGTGTCCGGGGGTGGGGATCACCTCGATGCCGTTGGCGTCGACATGTCGGCTGCCCATCGGGACGTCGATATGCGCATGTCTGCCGATCTCGACCAGCTCGGCCACCGGTGCGTGCAGGCGGGCATCGAACTGCTCGGCGATGCGGGCCAGCATCGGCCCCGCCTCGTCACGGTGGGAAAGGTATTGGTGTGCCACGCCGCCGAGCCGGTGCAGCTCGGCGAAATCGTCGTCGGTCTGCGTGCTGTAGAACAGCACGTTGCCGTCCGGGCCGCCGGTCCACAGATAAGCATGAGTGGTCAGACCGGGGAATGGGCTGTCCTGCCGGGTTTCCCAGAGATCGGTGCGGATCTGTCGCATGAGTGCCTCCTTGTCGAGTGCACCCAGCCTTCAACATCAACCATTGTTGAGGTCAAGCGATTTATCAGTTACAGCCGCCGGCGCTGACCCAGCGTCCGTTGTAACCGATACAGCCGCTCACATTCGAGCCGGGCGGCGGTGGCGGTGGTGGCGCGTCTTCGGGCAGCGGGGCGTAGTACGCGGGCGGTGGCACGTAGGGGGCCACCGCGTCGGCGATGTTGACGCACCCGCCCACGGAGATCCGGCGCCCGGCGCTGGCACACACATCCGCAAGGGCCGTCCCGGCGGGCGCGGCCAACACGATCCCGCCGGGCAGCGTCAGGAACGCAAACGCGACCGCCATGACGCGGGCCCGGATCGACCTACTCGAGCTGTTCACGACTGCTGTCCTCCAAGGGGATTGGGTGCGTTGTAGCCGCAGCGGTTGCGGAAATCGACCAACGGCTGGCGGATGCCCCTCAGCTCTGCGTGCTCCTGAGGATGGGCGTCGAAGTAGACCCTGGTGGATTCCGGAACCTCGTCCTGCGGGAGTCCGTGTAGATCGGTGAAGTATGCGTTCAGCTCTGGATGAGTGAACAGGTACGCCGACGTCGCGGCGGCAACCCCGGAGGCGATGCCGGCCAGATCGGCGGCAGAACAGTGCGGCGGGCGCGGCGGCTCGGTGGGTGGCTCGGCCTGGGCCGTGGCACCCCCCAGCAGGGCGCCGGCGGCAAGCGCGAGCGCTCCGGCACCCCTGAGTCGGTTCAGTGTCAGCCTCATGGGTGGATCCCTTTCATCAGCCCGCTTCGCCGGTCGTGGGCGGGCGGTACCTCATGATTGTCGACCCGGGTGGCGCGGGGGATGGCCGATTGGGCATCTTTGACCTGGCAGGGCCGCTCAATCGTGTTGCGGGCCGAGGCCACCGATGATGTCGCCGAGGCGGAACGTCACCGGCTGTTCGAGCTGCGCATAGGTGCACGAACGGGGTTCGCGGTCCGGGCGCCACCGGTTGAATTGCGCCATGTGTCTGAAGCGCCCGTTCTGCATGTGCTCGTAGCGGACTTCCACGACCCGCTCCGGCCGCAGCGGCACGAACGACAGGCTCTTGTCCGGGTTCCATCGCGAGTTCGCGGTGCGCCGCACGGTGGGCGAGACCGGGATGTGGGCGGCCCAGTTCCACGGGTGATCCTCGAATGTGGTTACCAGCGGCTGCAATTCGGTGAACAGCTCGCGCCGTCGCGCCATCGGGAACGCGCCGATCACACCGATCGATGCCAGCGAACCGTCGTCGCCGTAGAGCCCGAGCAGCAGCGAACCGATCGCGTCCGCACCGGACTTGTGCAGCCGGTAGCCGGCAAGAACACAGTCCGCGGTGCGGGTGTGCTTGATTTTGAACATCGTTCGCTTGTCGGGGAGGTAGACGCCGTCGAGGGGTTTGGCGATTACCCCATCCAGCCCGGCGCCCTCGAATTCGGTGAACCAGCGGCGGGCGACGGCCTCGTCCGTGGTGGCCGGGGTGAGATGAAATGTCGGCCCGGCCCCGGCCATCGCCGCCACCAGCGCAGCACGGCGCTCGACGAATGGGCGGCAGGTGAGGTCGTCATCGCCGAGGGCCAGCAGATCGAAGGCGATGAACTGGGCCGGTGTCTGCCCGGCCAGCATCTGCACGCGGGACGCGGCCGGGTGCAGCCGCAGTTGCAGCGACTCGAAGTC
>JBPPMV010000403.1:0-22504 GCA_051306235.1 Mycobacterium sp.
ACCTCGGGCGATCGGGGCAGACGCGTGCGCCCGGATCGTCCCACCACCGACCTCGGCAGCGCCGCAGTCGCTTTCGACACGATGCTCGATGCTCTCGAGGCCTCCGAGCAGCGCGCGCACGCGGCCGCCGCTAAGGCCGAGCGAGCCGATGCCGCCACCCGTCAGTTCCTTGCCGATGCGGCTCATGAGCTGCGCACCCCGATCGCCGGTATCCATGCCGGCGCCCAGCAGATTTCGGCGGCTGCCCTGCAGGATCTCGACAACGTGGGCGCGGACGCTCAACGCCACCGCGCCGATCTGGTGCTGGGCGAAGCGCGCCGGGCGGGCCGCCTCGTCGCCGACATGCTCGATCTCAGCCGGATCGACGCCGGGGTTCGTCTGGATGTCCAGGAGTGCGACCTCGTCGATCTGGCCGAGTCCGAACGCCGACGCGTCGCCATGCTCGCGCCGTCGGTGATCACC
The DNA here is from genome assembly GCA_051306235.1 of Mycobacterium sp. Classification (GTDB taxonomy): domain Bacteria; phylum Actinomycetota; class Actinomycetes; order Mycobacteriales; family Mycobacteriaceae; genus Mycobacterium. The sequence goes on from JBPPMV010000403.1 coordinate 463, forward strand.
ACCCGGACCGGCGCCGACCGGCTGGTTATGGGAATCGACCCGGTCCGCGTCCAGCAGATCCTGGCCAATCTGGGTGACAACGCTCGTCGGCACACACCGGGCGGGGGCACGATCAGCCTCGATGTCACCCGGCGAGGCAGTACGGCGGTGGTCACCGTCTCCGACACCGGGACCGGGGTACCCGAGGATCAGCGCGAGCGGATCTTCGACCGACTGGTCCGCCTCGATGATGCCCGCAACCGCGACCACGGCGGCGCGGGCCTCGGTCTGCCGATTGCGCGTGCCCTCGCCCGCGCCCACGGCGGCGACCTCAGGTGCGAGACGCATTCTCCGGGCGCCCAATTCACACTCGTCCTACCGATAGGGCTGTAGGTTGCCAAACTGCGTTACATGCGCCGGTCGTGCGACCTGCCAATTTCTCATTCTTGCCGTGGAGATGGCGGAGGGGTTTTGCCGCCGAGATGGCGGATCTTAGAACCGCGCGGACCTTTGAGTACCAGACGGCGCCTCCCAACCGTCGTTGCGGAGGTCGACAAAATCAAAGCGATTGCACAGGAGTTCAGCGTGCCGAGGACGCGCGGGTCGGTGATGACTGATGCGACATCTGAGGCGCTGATGAGCAGGGTGCGAAACGCGCCGGTGGGGAATCCGCCGCGCTCGAAGAGGGTGTCGAGGTAGAGCACCGAACGGGGAACATTCGAGGCGTGTTTGAGTAGTCCGGTGTTTCCGGCCATCAGTGCGGGAGTGGCGAAGCGAATCACCTGCCAGAGCGGCAGATTCCAGGGCATCACCGCCAGGACGACTCCCATCGGTTCCCACCTCGTCCAGGCCCTCGAGGCGCCGACGCTGCCCGGATTATCGAGCAGCTCGCCGGTCAGGAACTGCTCGGCGTGGTCGGCATAGAAGTGCATGGCGTGAATGCACTTGCGGACCTCTTCGCGTGCCTGACTATGGGTTTGCCCATCTCCAGCGTCAACGTCTGGGCTGCGGCGTCGAGGTCGGCTTCGAGGATGCCGGCGCTGGCGTGCATCCATTGGGCGCGTTGATCGAACGTGGTGTGGTGCCTGAGTACAGAGGCGGCCTTCGCCGCTTCGTCCATGCGGGCCTCCACGCCGTGGGCATCGTATGGTTCGAATGTCTCGATGGTCTCACCGGTGGCGGGATTGACCGAGGCGATAGGCATAGTTCAGTCCTCTCGGAGCGTCCGCGGTCTCACTGGGCGTCGCGGGGTTGGAGGAGTTCCACGATTCTGTCGGTCAGCAGCGGACGGATACGTTCGACGACCAGCTCTTGATAGTGCGGCGAGTTGAGGTGCTCTTCGAGGGCTGCACCGTCGCGGTAGTGCTCGACAAGCACCAAGTGGGTGGGGTCACCGGTGTCCTGCAGAATGTCGTAGCCCTGGCATCCTGGTTCGGCCAGCGACGGCGCTTTCGCTTGCGCCACGTACTGGAGGACCTTGGGCAGGGCCGCTTCGGAGGTGCGCCAGTGCGCGACGACGACGACTCCTGCTGGTGTGGTCATCACCGCGCCTTGAGAGCGGCGACGAGGGCTTCGCCGATCGCGGCGCCGGATTGAGGATTTTGGCCGGTGATCAGGCGCCCATCGACGATGACCTTGGAGTGCCACGGCTCGGTCGCCTCGTAGAGGGCGCCTTCCTCCCTCAGCGCGGCCTCCAAGTCGAACGGCACGTCGTCGAGGGCGTAGCCGTCTTCCTCCGCCGCGGAGAATGAGGTGAGCTTGCGGCCTTTGACTAACGGGGTGCCGTCGTCGAGGGTGACCCCGAGGAACGCGGATGGACCATGGCAGACCGCAGAGACGATCATCCTAGCGTTCCACGCGTCGATGACCACAGCCTGGACCTCCTTGTTGCCCGTGATGTCGACCATGGGTCCGAGACCGCCGGGGAAGAAGACTGCGTCGTAGTCGAGCACGTCGACCTCGGAGAGCTTGCGGCTTCGGCTCAGCCGTCGATAGGCCTTGCTTTCAAGGAACTCGACCTGCCCAGCGTCACTCCCGTCGAACCCGTCCTCCGGCGGCGTGCCGCCCAGCGGGGTGGTGAACTCCACTGCAATACCGGCGCGATGGAGCGCTTCGACGGGGTGCGCGATCTCAGGGAAGAAGAAACCCGTGGGTCGGTTGTTCGGCCCGATCACCGCAGTATTGGTTGCGACGAACAAGACGTAGGGGACGGTCATAACGGCTCTCCTTTAGTGGCGTGGGCGACGAGCCGCGCGAACACAGTTGCGCTCTGAGCTCTTCTCTAAATGGCAGTGGCGCACTTGCTTTCGCGTACTCATTCTTCCCCATCTCAACACGCACGTCTGGGCGGATCACCGTGATGAGATCTTCACGCGCAGAACGGATCACTGGACGGCGGAAACACGCTACCGAGAAGTGCCTGCAGCCCTGTACGACGTCCGTCCGTCGATCTCGCCCCTTGCGGTGCCACGGCGCCAACAGCTAGCCCTGTGGCGTTGTGCCCACGCTAACCCCACGGTGCCGACGACGACCACGGCGCCGGTTCAGGATCTGCCATCAGATCTGCTTCAACGCATCGACCAGGGCCTCACCGACCACGGTCCCCGATTGAGGATTCTGGCCGGTGATCAGACGCCCGTCCACGACGAGCTTGGACTGCCACGGATCCGTCGCTTCGTAGAGTGCGCCCTCGTCGCGGAGCGCACTCTCGAGGTCGAAGGGCACGTCCTTATCGGCGTAGCCGTCTTCCTCGGCCGTCGAAAACGACGTCAGCCTCCGTCCGCGCACCAGCGGTGCGCCGTCTTCGAGCGTCACACCGAGGAACGCCCCCGGCCCATGGCATACCGCGGACACGACCATCCTGGCGTTCCACGCCCGCAAGACGGTGTCCTGCACCTCCGGGTTCCCGGTGATGTCGACCATCGGCCCGAGCCCACCGGGGAAAAACACCGCGTCGTAGTCGAGGACGTCTACCTCGGACAGTTTGCGGCTGCGGGACAGCCGCCGGTAGGCCTTACTGTCGAGGAAGTCCGTTTGTTCGGAATCGTCGGCGTCGAAACCGTCTTCGGGCGGTTTGCCGCCCAACGGGGAGGCGAAGTCGACGGCGATCCCAGCGCGGTCGAGCACCCGGTACGGGTGGGCGATCTCGGGAAAGAAGAAGCCGGTCTCCCTGCCGTGTGGTCCGATCACGGCAGCGTTTGTGGCGACGAACAGGACGTACGGTGTGCTCACAGCTCTCCTTGGCAGTAAGTGCGAAGTCTCTGTGCGGCATGACAACACGATCGCGCTGCCGGCCTCGCCGTCAGCGGGAACCCCGCCCGGATGCGACAACGACACGCCGCGAATGCGCTATCGACAGCGGATGCCGCATCCCGGCCCGGCGGTTGTCCATTCCGCTCCGAGAACGACCCGTTGTGGCCGGCCAGTGATCGCGTGTGCGACAAGGATGCCTGTGGGCGAGCAGCAGTGCCGGATCGATGAACTCAGGACCCTGTTCCTTTTCGAGCAGCTGTCCGATACCCAGCTGGCCATTCTGTGCGCGCAGGGCCGAATCGAGACGTTTCCGGAGGGACCGCTGATCCGGGAGGGCGAACCGGCGACGTGCTTCTACGTCATGGTCGACGGGGAGTTGGTGATGTCCTCGCGCATGGGTGGTATCGACGTCCAGACCCACCGGACGTCCCAGCGGGGCGTGTACTGCGGGGCGTGGCTGGCCTACATCCCGTCCGCATCCCATATTCACGAGGTGACGATCCACCTGACCCGACCGTCCCGCTTCTTCGTTCTCGACGCACCGCAGTTCGCCGACTTCATGCACTCGCAATTCCCGATGGCGGTACATCTGCTCGCCGGCCACACCCTGGGCACGCTGCGGCAGCAGCAGATTCTCGGGCAGCGGGCACGGTTGCTGGCGCTGGGCACCATCACCGCCGGCCTCACCCACCACCTGAACAATCCGGCCGCCGCCATCGCTCGCGCCGCCGCCGACCTGCGCAGAGTTTTCAACCGATTGGGGCGCAGACTTGCGCTGGTTGCCGAGGGCCCCCTGTCGGCGAACTCGGTCCACGCACTGGCACACCTCCAGAGCGAGGTCTCGATCCACCTGCGGACCCGGGTCGCTCCCACCGGTGGCGCGCTCGCCGCCGCCGATCTGGAGGAGCGCGTGGGGGATTGGCTCGCCGAGCGCGGCGTCACCGACGCGTGGGACCACGCGTCGACCTTCGCAGAGGCCGGTCTGGACATCACGTGGCTCGAACGGGTGTCGTGCACCATGGCCGGCGCCGACGCCCGATCTGGTTGGAGCGGTTTGCAAGTGGCGGTCGAGTGGCTGAAGGACTTCATCGACGGCGATCTGCGGATCGGCGAGGTCACCGACGCGAGCAGGCGGATGTCCACCCTGCTCGCAGGCGCGAAGCAGTATTCGCAGATGGATCGCGGGACCTACCAGCGGGTGGACGTCCACGACCTGCTGCGCAGCACGCTGTTGATGTTCGACGGCCGCATCGGTGCCGGCACCGGCATTGAACTGGTCACCGAGTGGGACGAGAGTCTTTCTGAGATCAGTTGTTATGCAGGGGATCTCAACCAAGTATGGACCAACATCATCGACAACGCCCTCGAAGCCATGGACGGCGGCGGCACCCTCACGGTGCGGACCATGACTGAAGGTGACGCGATGCTCTGCGTCGAGATCGGCGACGACGGACCAGGAATACCCAACGACGTAGTGGACCGCATCTTCACAGCGTTTTTCACCACCAAACCCGCCGGGGAGGGCAGCGGACTGGGTCTCGATCTCGCGTGGCGCATCGTCGAGAAGCACGGCGGTAACCTCGCGGTGGAGTCCGCGCCCGGCGACACCCGCTTCAGCGTCCGGCTGCCGCTACGGCCGCTACCTCAATCGACGGCGATGAGCTCGAGCTGAATGTTGTCCGGATCGCGGAACACGATGGTCGAGTAAGTGATCGGATCCGTTTCGTCGACGATTCCGGTGTGGCCCACGCCGTTCTCGTCGAGCCATGCCGCCCACGTCTGGAGTGCGGGCCGCCCGGCGACTCCGAACGACACATGGTCCAGGCCGGTGCGCGACTCCTCGAAACGCTCGCCCTGATTGCCGACGTTCCTGTGCAGGCTGAAGATCAGGCCCGACCGCGGCTCCGCCAGCAGGACGCTGTAACCCGTCTCCTCGCGGCCGTAGTGCGGCACGGTGACGCCCATCGGCTCGGCACGCAAGACCCGCCGATACCACCCGACGCTGGCCTCGAGATCGGTGACCGTCAGCGCCACGTGGTGGACGCCGCTGAAGCGGGCTCCGGTGTAGTCAGTCACTGCTGCCTCCCTATCGGTCCGGCGTCGATCCTCCCCGCAGACCCTGGCTCGGGGAATCCCGAACCGCGGTATCGAGTCGGTCTTCGCCATCGCGGGGTCGGAATCCGATAACCGCTCGTCGAAGGTCCGCTGACTGTAAAGTCACAGCTACAGGCAACCTGTTGATCGACCCGGGAGAGCGCACGTGGCCGTGCCGACCGACCCCGCCGAATCTGCCTCCAACTCGACGTTGCGAATGCAGATCCTCGGTCCGATGCGTATCTGGCGTGACGGTGCCGAAGTCGATCCCGGCCCGCGGCAGCAGGCGTTCCTTCTCGCCCTGTTGTTGGCACACGAGGGACGCCCCGTCGGCGTCACCGAACTCGTCGACTTGCTATGGGGCGAGGAGGCGCCCGCCAGCGCACTCAACGTCCTGCACAAATACGTCGGAAACCTACGGCGCCTGCTCGAGCCGGCGCTCCCGGCGCGGGGAGTGGGCGCGCATCTGCTGCGGCGGGGCAACGGCTATCTGTTCACCGCGTGGCCGGGCGAGTTGGATCTGGTCGACTTCCGACGCGTCGTTGCCGCAGCGAGTTCGGCGCTCGCCGAGCAACGCCGGGGGACGGCCCTCGACCGATACGAGGAGGCGCTCGCACTGTGGAGCGGCCCGGCGGGGTCCGGGCCGACGCCGGGCCCCGGGGCGATGGCCGTCTTCGCTGGGCTTGACAACAGCTTCTTCGAGGTCTGCCTCAACGCCGCGAAACTCGCTCTCGTCCTTGACCGACCGGACGGGTTGGTAGCCCCGTTGCAGCGCGCCGCCAGTATCGCGCCGCTGAACGAAGCTATCCACGCCAGTCTCATCACGGTTCTGGGCGCGGCGGGACGACCGGCGGAGGCGCTCACGCTGTTCCAGACCATCCGGGCCCGTCTCGCCGAGGATCTCGGTCTCGACCCCGGCCCAGCGCTCGAAGCCGCCCGCCACCGCGTCCTGGCGCAGAGCGCGACCGCGGCCCTGTCGGCCCCGGGGCCAGTCGACCCCGCCGCCGATGTGCTCGTGGGCCGCGCCGACGAACTTGCGGTCCTGCGCCGCGCGATGGAACCCGCGTACGCCGGCGGCACGGCGCTCGTCGTCGTGGAGGGCGAACCGGGGGCGGGCAAGACCCGGGTTCTGGAGGAGGTCGCCGCGGAAGCGCACCAGCGACAGGCCCTCGTCGTATGGGGCAGTTGTCTGCAGGGCGACGGCACACCGTCCATGTGGCCCTGGGTGCAGGTGGTCAGCGCGCTCGTCGGCACACTTCCCGCCGGGCTGCGGCGGGAGTGGCTCGACAGCGACCTGGGCCGCCTGGTCGAACCGCGGGACAGCATTCGGGCCGGCCCCGTCTTTCCCGACAGCGGCGGCCAGTTCCGGCTCTTCGAACACGTCGTCACCGTCGTGGCCGACATCGCCGCGCGGCGCCCGCTCGTGTTGATCATCGACGATCTGCACTGGGCCGATGTCACCTCGCTGCAGCTGTTCGGCCACCTGGCCGCCCGTCTGCCGGACGGCGCCGTGGTGTTCGGTGCGCTGCGTGACCGTGCTCCGGCCCCCGGCACCGAGCTGGCCCGCGTGCTCGCCGCGGCCAGCCGCGTACCGGGTCACCGCCGTATTGTCCTCGGCCCCCTCGACATCGACGCCGTCGCCGAACTCGTGCGTCGCGAGACGGGCCGCGACCCCGGCACCGACGCGATCCGCAGGATAAGGACCCGCACGGGCGGCAACCCGTTCTTCGTGCGGGAGTTGAGCCGCTTCCTTGCCGACGGAGGTGGATTCAGCACGGCGGCGCCGGCGCGGTCCGGAGTGCCGTCCACGGTGCGCGACGTCGTCCGCGACCGGTTGAGCCAACTCGACGGCGACGCCGAGGCCCTCCTGCAGATCGCTGCACTCATGGGTCGCGACGTCGGCCTGGGCCTGCTCGCCAGGGTCGCCGACCTCGACGTCGCCACCTGCCTGACCCGCCTCGAACCCCTGCACGGGCTCGGCCTGCTCGAGCCGACACCCGCGGACCCGTACTCCGTCCGGTTCACCCACGACCTGATCCGCGAATCGGTCACCGAGATCACCACCCCCAAGGCGGCGACACATCTGCATCTGCGGATCGCGAACGCCCTCGAGCAGCTGGGCGGCGACGAGGAGTCCGCAGCCGAGCGCCTCGCGTTCCACCTGTGGTCGGCGGGACCACTCGCCGGTTCGGCGCGAACCGCGAATGCCCTTGTGCGAGCTGGCAGCCGGGCCGCGGCGAAGTCCGCGCTCGAGGCGGCGGAGCGGCAACTCGGATCGGCCGTGCAGGTAGCTCGCGAAGCGGGCCTCGCGGAGCTTGAACTGTCGGCGCTGGCACAGTTGACCGCGGTGGTCGGGATGCGGTCGATGTACGGCACGGCGTCGCTGATGCTGCTGGAGCGTGCCGAACAGCTGGCCGGCAGCCTCGGCCGGGAGCAGGATGCCGCCGGATTCCTGTTCTCTCGCTGGACGGCGCACCATCAGGCGATCAACTTCGAGCGCAGCGAACCTCTGGCTCGCCGGCTGCTCGAACAGGGCTCCGCGTCCAACGACCCGGTGATCGTCACCTATGGGCTGCAGGCCTGGGGCATCCACCAGTACCACGTCGGAAACATCGGTGAGGGGTACCGGTATGCGAGCCAGTCGAAGGAGCGTCTGCTGGCGGGTCTCTATCATCGCGAAGAGAACCCCGTCCTGGCCGACCTCCAATTGTTGATGACCGGAATGCTGGCCGAGATCGCGGCCGTACACGGCGACGTCGACGAGGCCCGGACGCTTCTACGCGCACTTGAGACCGCCGCGGATGACAATCCCTATCGCATCACGGTGTGGTCCACCATGGTCACCCGCACGGCTTCCCTACTCGGCGAACCGGTCTGGGCGATGCGTGGTGCCGAGCGGGGAATCGCCGCGGACCCCGGGTTCTCCTTCATATTCCTCGGCACGTACCAACGGCTTGTCCACTGCTGGGCTTCTGTCCTGGCCGGCGACGATCCCGATCGCATGGCCGCCGCCATCGCAGAGGCCCAACGACTCATCGCGGCGAACCTTCTCGACCCACCCCGGTCCTGTGTCGCGACGTGGTATGCGCTATTGGGTGAAATGCACTTGGCGGCAGGGATGATCGCCGAAGCAGCCGTTTCGCTCGACCGAGCGGACCTCTACCTAACCAACTATGGTCAACGTTATCCGGAGGCGCTGACGTTGCTGCTGCGCGCGCGCCTGCTTCAGGCGCAAGGAGCACCGGTGAGCGCCGTGCGGGCAGCGGCCGAGACTGCCCGGTCGACCGCTCTGGATCGTGAGGCGGGGCTGTTCGCACGGCGTGCCGAGAACTTCCTCACCGGGCTGGGTTGATCGGAAGCGGACCGGCGGTCCACTGAGCGTCCACTGTCCGTCAACAGTGTCCGAATACGTTCGGCAACAGCACATGCCGAACGGGTCGGAGGACAGCTCATGCAGATGAAAGCCGCACGTATACACGGGTTCAACCAACCTCTGGAACTGGATGAGGTCCCGGTGCCCGACGCGGGACCGGGGCAGATCCTCCTCAAGGTCGCCGCGACAGGTATGTGCCGCAGCGACTATCAGTTGCTGGACGGTTACTTTCGCGAGGGCCTCCCGGTGGATCTGCCCTTTACCCCTGGGCACGAAATTTCCGGCACCATCGCCGGCTTCGGTCCCGACGTACCCGAGTCCGCCGGCCTGTCCGAGGGCGACCTCGTGATCGTCAACCCCAACTGGGGCGACGGCACCTGTCGCCAATGCCACGAGGGTAACGAGCAACTTTGTGGCAGTGGGCAACTCATCGGCTTCGGTCCGAACGGCGGATTCGCTGAGTACGTGGTGGTCCCCTACCGCAACGCAGTCTCCGTGGCCGGACAGCCGGACGCCCGGCCCGAGAACCTGGCGCCGCTCACCGATGCCGGGTTGACCCCCTACCGGGGGATGAAGAAGCTGCGCGACGCGGGCAAATTGGGCGCGGGCCGCACCGTCGTCGTCAACGGCATCGGCGGCCTCGGCAGCTACGGCGTCCAGTACGCGAAACTTCTCGGCGGCGGCGCCACCGTGCTGGGCTTCGCGCGAAGCGATGAGAAGCTGGCGGTGGCCAGGGAGAACGGCGCCGACCACACGATCAACGTCCGCGACAAGACGCTCGAGAACGTACAAGACGAACTAGAAGATCTCACCGGCCGCCGGAACGTGGATGCGGTGCTGGAGTGTGCCGGCTCTCCGGACTCGCTAGGGCTGGCGTTCGCGCTACTGGCGACCGAAGGGGCGTTGTCCCAGGTGGGTTTCATCGGGCAACGACTCGACATCCCGGTCTTTCCCGTCGTCAACGGGGAGAAGTCCTACTTCGGATCCTTCTGGGGCAACCACAACGATCTGCAGGAGGTCCTGGCGCTCGCCGGCCGGGGTCTGATCAAACATCAGGTCAGCACCGTCGAACTCGATGACGTCAACGAGAACCTCCAAGCCCTCGGCCGCGGTGACATCGTCGGGCGCGCCGTCATCGTCTTCGACTGAGAAACGGGCGCCCACAATGAGCAGGGCGACCGCGTTCAGAGCGGCAAGGACGTGCGGTGGGGTGGGCAACGAGGAGCACCGGGTGAACCGGGCATTGTCGGCTCAGCTGTCGAGCAGGCTGGAGGCCCTCGCCGGTGCGCCCAGTCCGTGGCCAGGGCTCACGGTCCGCCGGATGATCTCGGCGTCAGCGGGGTTGGACGTCGCCGACTCGGTTTCGCTCGGTGTCTTCGTCAACGCTGATGACCCGGGCGGCCACGTCCTCACCCACGCGCTTTACACGGTGGCAGGCGGGCGTCGCCTATCAAACCGCCCGCTGACCGGGGAAGCCTCGACACATCCGCAACTGGGCCTCTTCGTAAAGCTCGAGCCGAGGCTGGTCCGGTGGGTGTGGGCGAACATGCACGGGCCGAACGCCATCGAAACAACGGACGGCGACGCCGACGCGTATGCGGTGTCCGCCGTCGATGACGAACTGATGACTGTCGTGCTTCGGCTCATAAGTTCGCTCGAGGACCACTCAGACCGGCTGATCCTGACTCCACTTCATCTGCAGGAGTTGATTTATCGGATCCTCCAGCGGGAACACGGAACGCGTCTTGCCCGGTCGGCGATGCGCGAGGAGATGAGCGACCCCGTGGCCGCGGCACTGAACCACATCTCGGCACACCTGGGCGAACCACTGACCGTCGAGTCTGTGGCCGCTTACGTGTGTTTGAGTCCCTCGGCCTTCTCCCGGCTGTTCCGCGAGGCGACGGGTTCGTCACCGTATCAGTACATCAAGGAGAGCCGACTGGTCCGGGGGCGGCAGATACTCGCGGAGGGGCGGTTCGGTGTCGGGTACGTCGCGCGCACAGTGGGTTATTCGAGCGTCTCGCACTTCATCAAGGAGTTCCGCACCAGATTCGGCGCCACCCCCGGCGATTTTGCCGCCGAATTCGTCCGCGGCCGGACGAATGCACTCAGGATAGGTTCTCTCGCCGAATCGATGTCGCACCAGCATTTCGACCGTGCGATCGAATCGGCCGTAGTGACGTCCGGGCCACAAGCCGTTGACATCAATACTGCTAATCATAGGTAAGAATCATTAGCTGTACTTGATCAGCCCCGAGGCCTAGCGTCACTCGCATGGCTTCACCTGTCCTCATCGGATTCCTCACCACCATGGCGCTGATCGCGGCGATCGGCGCGCAGAACGCATTCGTGCTGCGCCAGGGCATCCGCGGTGAACATGTGGTGCCGGTGATCGCCCTGTGCACGGTGTCGGACCTGATCCTGATCGCCGCCGGAATCGCCGGAGTGGGCGCGCTGATAACCGCACACCCCAGCGCCATGATGGTCGCCAAGATCGGCGGCGCGGCATTCCTCATCGGTTACGGAGCGCTGGCGGCCCGTCGCGCCTGGCGCCCGAGTGCACTCAACCCGGCCGACGAAACCCCGGTCCGTCTCGTAGAGGTGTTGCTCACAGCCGCCGCTCTGACCTGGCTGAACCCCCATGTGTATCTGGACACCGTGGTGCTGCTCGGCTCGCTGGCCAACGAACATCAGGAGCAGCGTTGGCTTTTCGGCGCCGGCGCAGTCGCCGCGAGCCTCGTCTGGTTCACCGGCCTGGGCCTGGGAGCGCGGAAGCTGGCCGGTCGGGTCGCCAACCCCGCGATGTGGCGGGTGCTCGACGTGATAATCGCGGGCAGCCTGGTGTCGCGCGGTCTGTGGATGGCGGTGTCCTGATCTCGCCCCTCCGCGCTCTTTAGCGAGGCTAAGTTTTCGTGTCATTAATGTGGATGCCAGACAGCGGCAGGCGCGCTGCCGGCCCACCGACTGACCGGAAAGGTGTCCTCTGCATGCTCGAGATCAGCGGCTTGACGTGGGGTGTGACGATCGGCGTGATCGTCGGCCTCCTGGCGGTCGACCTCATCCTGGCGGCTCTTCGTCCCCATCGCGTCGGTTTCCGGGAGGCCACCGCGTGGTCGGTGTTTTACATCCTGGTCGCGGTCGGCTTCGGGGTGTGGTTCACCATGGCCCACGGTGGAGACTTCGGCACGCAGTACTTCGCCGGCTACATCGTCGAGAAGAGTCTGTCGGTCGACAACCTGTTCGTGTTCGTCATCATCATGACGACATTCGCCGTCCCCGAGGAGCATCAGCACAAGGTGCTGACCTTCGGCATCATCCTGGCGCTCATCATGCGGGCGATCTTCATCGCCCTCGGCGCCACGCTGCTGTCGTTGTTCTCCTTCATGTTCCTGTTGTTCGGCCTGCTGCTGATCTACACCGCAGTACAGCTTTTCAGGCATCGGAACGAGGACCCCGACGTCGAGAACAACATCATGATCCGGGCGACCCGCAAGGTCCTTCCGATCAGCGATGACTATGACGGCGGCAAGCTGTTGACCCGTCGGGATGGTCGGCGGATGGTGACGCCCCTGATGGCGGTGCTCATCGCGATCGGCAGCGTCGATCTGCTGTTCGCACTCGACTCGATCCCTGCGGTCTTCGGTGTCACCAGCGAGCCCTACATCGTCTTCACCGCCAACGCCTTCGCACTGCTCGGCCTGCGGGCACTGTTCTTCCTGGTGAAGGGCCTGCTGGATCGGCTGGTGTATCTGTCGACGGGGCTGTCGATCATCCTTGCCTTCATCGGTATGAAACTCATCCTGCACTGGGGGCATGTCGACATCGATCCACGTATCCCAGAGATCAACACCTATCTCAGCCTCGTCGTGATCATCGGGATCCTGGTGATCGTCACGGTCGCCAGCCTGGCCAAGACGCGAAACGACCCGTCGGCGAAGGCGCACGCCGGTTCGTTGCGCGCGTCCCGCCGTGAACCTGACACGGAGTGATCTCGGCGATCTGATGCCGGCCGCCTACCTGTGAGGTAATTGATTCACCACCTGACCCATCCGACGATGGGACCATGAGCAATCCACCAATCCTGCTGCTGCACGGAGTCTTCGGTAGCCCAAGCCTGCTGGCACCGTGGGTCCGCTTCCTCGAAGAGGCCGGCTACACCTGCCATGTGCCGACCTTCCCCGGCCGGGAGCCGTCCGATGACGCCGCTCTGAGACAGATGAGTGTCGCCGGCTGCGTCGAGATCGCCCTCACGGCCTACGACCAGATCGGTGAACCCGCCATCGTGATCGGGCACAGCTTCGGCGGGTTCGTCGCACAGAAGGTGGCAGCCGCCCGCGATTGCGTCGCGCTCGTCACGCTCGCCTCCGTTCCACCCGGCGTGTTGTGGCCGCAACTGCGATCGCTGCCGCACCTGTTCCCGGTGTTGCCTGCGATCATCGCCGGGCGACCATTCCGGCCTTCGGCGAACACCATGCGCGCGGTGCCACTCAACACCTTGCCGATCGACGAGCGAGAAGCGTTGATTCCCAGACTGGTTCGCGACTCCGGCCGGGTGTTCCGAACCATGTCCCTCGGGCTGCCGATCATGCGCATCAACTCAGCCGAGGTGACCTGCCCGGTGCTGTGCGCGACCGCCGGTGCCGACCGCAACGTCGCGCCGTGGATGTCACGCCGGCTCGCCGCACGCTACGGAGCCGAGCACCATGTCTACCCCGGACTCCCGCACTGGATCATCGCCGAATCTGCACTCCCGCAGGTGGGCCCGCCGACGGTGGCGTGGCTGGACCGTGTCGTGCAGTGTCGACGCGACGACGCGTAGCGGTCCCAGAGTTGCCGCGTTGCAGCGCATCGCGAATAGGATCGGCCCAAATGGCCCGCAGATCACCGCAAACCGAACGTCTCGTCGAGATGGTCGAGTACCTGGCCGCAGACCCGCATCGGGAGTATCAGCTGACCGAGCTGGCCCGCCTTGTCGATCTCGATGCGGCGACCTGCTATCCGATGCTCACGGAGTTGACGCGGGTCGGCTGGCTGGTCAAGGACCGGGCCCGCAAGACCTACCGGCTCGGTCCGCGCCTGGTCGCCGTCGGCACCTCGGCGCAGGCGTCACTGCAGATCGCCACCAACGCCCGGCCCGAGATGGAGCTGTTGAGTACGAGCACCGGCGTGCCGGCCTGCCTGTTCATCCCGTCCTCGGATGATCTGGTGATCGCCGAGCTGACGTATCCGACCGGCATGGACGTCCAGCGCCTTCCGCTGCAGGCCGGGGATCACATCGAGTTCGGTCCCCCGCTCGGGGCGGTGCTCGCCGCGTGGGCGAGTCAGTACACCGTCGACACCTGGTTGCGTCGCGTCGAGTCGGGCCCCGACGAACCGGTCCGGACCTGGCAGATCCTGCGGATGATCCGCGAGCGGCGGTTCTCGGTGGAGTTGTCACCAGTCCCGCAATCGGAGATGCAGGAGATGACCGACTTCGCGATCGGCGAGGTGCACGGCTCCCGGCGCGCGGAACGGATGATCGGGGGCCAGCGCCCGGTGATGACGCTCGAATTGATGCTGGGTGAGATCGACGAGGACGCGGTCTACGCGCCGCTGTCGGTCAGTGCGGCCTGTTTCGATCCCAGTGGTGCACCCATCGCCGCCCTGTCCGCGCTGACGATGGCCGAACCCCGCACCGGCCGCCAACTGCTGGCGCTCGGAGCGCGGGTCAGTACCGCAGCCCACGCGATCACGGAACGCCTCAGCGGCCGCTGACACCTGCATGTTTTGCATTGTGCAAATGGTTGCCCGCGGGATTGTCGCGGACTTACGGTGACCGGCACCACACGTTCGCGATGAGGAGCCGTCTTGTGACCATCGAGCAGAAAGTCACCTACTGCCGCATCTGCGAGCCGCTGTGCGGGCTGATCGCCACGGTCGAGGACGGCCGTCTGCAGTCCCTGCGACCCGATAAGGACCATCCGCTGTCCCAGGGCCGGGCGTGCCCCAAGGGCATCGCGTTCACCGATGTGCAGAACGACCCCGATCGGGTGCTCACCCCGCTGCGCAGACAGGCCGACGGCAGCTTCGCCGAGGTGAGTTGGGATGACGCGCTCAGCGATATCGCGCGCAGGCTGCAGGACGTGCTCGACACCCGCGGGGGTGCGTCGGTCGGCGAGTACCTCGGCAACCCGTCGGCCTTCGGGTACGCCGCCAGCCTTTGGTCGGGACTGTTCATGAAGAGGATCGGCGCCGGGCACCTGTACTCGGCCGGTTCACAGGACATCAACAGCCGCTATGTCGCCAGCCGACTGCTCTACGGCGCGGCCACCCAGATCCCGTTCCCCGATCTGCCGCGTACCGATTTCCTGTTCATGCTCGGCGCCAATCCCCTTGTCTCCCACGGTAGTGCGTTGCGGGTACCGCGAGTCAAGGACGATCTGGCCGCGATCGTGAAACGCGGCGGACGCATCATCGTGGTGGACCCGCGGCGCACCGAAACGGCGGCGGCCTACGAGCACGTCGCGGTGCGACCCGACTCGGACTCCTGGCTGATGCTGTCGCTGCTGCACGTCGTCTTCGCCGACGGGTTGGAGGACTGGGCTGCCATCGCCGCGCACTCCACCGGAATCGACACCCTGCGCGCCCTGTGCGCAGATTTCGCGCCGGAGGACACCGCCATCCGCACCGGGGTGCCCGCGCAGACGGTCCGCGCGCTGGCCCACGACTTCGCCACCGCGCGCACCGCGGTGGCTTACGGGCGCACCGGCGCCTGCCTGGGCCATCACGGCACCCTGGTCAGCTTCCTGATCGACGCCCTCAACATGGTGACCGGCAATTTGGACCGCCCCGGTGGGGCGCTGATGTCCCATCAGGTCATCCCGATCGAGGACTTCGGCGAACGATCCGGCGCCTTCGGCTACAACAGCAAGAGGTCCCGGATCGGCGATTTTCCCGATGTTTTCGGATCCTTCCCGGCGGCGCTCATCGCCGACGAGATCACCACCCCCGGCGAGGGTCAGCTGCGGGCCTTGTTCGTCTTCGCCGGGAACCCGGTGCTGTCGGTGCCCAACAGCGCCGCACTCGATGACGCCCTGCAGACGTTGGATCTGTTGGTGTCGCTGGATCTCTATGTCAACGAGACCAACCGGCGAGCCGACTACATTCTGCCGGCCACCACCTTCCTGGAACGCGACGATATGCCGATGGCGTTCGCCGGCTGCTGCCCCACGGTGTTCCTGCAGGCCGCCGAGCCGGTGCTGGAACCCTACGGTCAGGCCCGGCCCGAGTGGGAGGTGTTCGAGGAGTTGGCCGCCCGCATGGACCTGTCCCTGTTGGCCACCGGGCCGATCGCCCGGCTCAACCCGGTCCTGCGCTGGCTGGAACGCCGGGGTCTGCGGCTGACCCCACAGAAAATGATGAACATGCTGCTGCGCATCGGGCCCTACGGTGACCGCTTCGGTTTGCGTCGCGGTGGGCTGAATCCCCAACGGCTGAAGGACAATCCGCACGGGATCGTGCTGGCCGAACATGCGCCGCACGGGGTGCTGCGCGATGTGGTGGCCCACCGCGACGGCAAGGTGTGCCTGGACCCGGCCGAGATCGTCGCCGAGGTCGCCCGACTGGGCACCGCACCCAGCACCAGCGCGGCATTCCCGTTGTCGGCCATCGGCATCCGCGAGTTACGGTCCCAGAACAGCTGGATGCACAACAGTCCCATCCTGATGAAGGGCAACCGCAGGCAACGAGCCCGGATCAACGCCGCCGACGCCGAGGCCGCCGGGATCACCGACGGCGAGGTCGCCCGCGTGGTGTCCGCGACCGGCGCGGTCGAGCTGGAGATGAGCATCACCGACGAGGTCGGCCCCGGCACCATCGCCATCCCGCAGGGCTGGGGACACCGCGGCGGCGGGTGGCGGCTGGCCAATGCCAACCCCGGCGTCAACGTCAACGAGCTGACCTCCAACCGGCCCGAGGACCTCGAGGTGCTCGCCGGCATGTCGGTGCTCAACGGAGTGGCGGTGCGACTGGAGGCGGTGACCGTCTCACCTGCGAGCTAGGCCGGCGCGGGTACCTTCGCGAGGACGTGACCGAACTCGCAGAATACGATCTACTCACGCGGGGTACTCCGTAACACCGCTGCTCGACGCTGAGTTGCGCGATCAGTCAGTACCCGTAGTTGAGCAGTGAGGACGTACATGCCGGTAACCCCCGTCCCGACGACCAAGCAGTCATCCGCAGTCCCGGATCAGGAGATATGGCCCGGTAAGGCGTACCCGCTGGGCGCGTCCTATGACGGTTCCGGCACCAACTTCGCCCTGTTCAGCGAGGTTGCGGAGCGGGTCGAGCTGTGTCTGTTCGACGAGGACGGCACGGAGACCAAGTTTGTGCTGCCCGAGGTGGACGCGTTCGTCTGGCACGGATTCCTGCCCACGGTCGAACCGGGCCAGCGCTACGGCTACCGGGTGCACGGCCCGTACGACCCCACCGCGGGTGATCGGTGCAATCCGAACAAACTGCTGCTGGACCCGTACGCCAAGGCCATCGATGGCACCTTCGACTGGGACCAGTCGTTGTTCGGTTACGACTTCGGCGACCCGGACAGCCGCAACGATGACGACTCCGCCGCGAGCATGCCGAAGTCGGTGGTGATCAACCCGTTCTTCGACTGGGGCATCGACCGGCCCCCGCAGCGCGAATACGCCGACAGCTTCATCTATGAGGCACACGTCAAGGGTCTGACCGAAACGCACCCGGATATCCCGGACGCGGTGCGCGGTACCTACGCCGCGATCGGGCACCCAGCGATCATCGACCATCTGAAGGCGCTCGGCATCACCGCGATCGAACTGATGCCGGTGCACCATTTCGCCAACGACTCGACCTTGATCCAGAAGGGTCTGTCGAACTACTGGGGTTACAACACCATCGGGTTCTTCGCCCCCGACTCGAAATACTCCAGCAGCGGCACCCCCGGCGGGCAGGTGCAGGAGTTCAAGGCCATGGTGCGCACCCTGCACGAGGCCGGTATCGAAGTGATCCTGGATGTGGTCTACAACCACACCGCCGAGGGCAACCACCTCGGTCCCACGATCTCGATGCGCGGTATCGACAACGCCGCCTACTACCGCGTCGTCGACGATGACAAGCGCTACTACATGGACTACACCGGAACCGGCAACAGCCTCAACGTCGGCCACCCGCACTCGCTGCAACTGATCATGGACTCCCTGCGGTACTGGGTGACCGAGATGCACGTCGACGGCTTCCGCTTCGACCTGGCCTCCACCCTGGCCCGCGAGTTCTACGACGTGGACAAGCTGTCGACCTTCTTCGAGCTCGTGCAGCAGGATCCGACCGTCAGCCAGGTCAAGCTCATCGCCGAGCCGTGGGACGTCGGGCCCGGCGGCTATCAGGTGGGCAACTTCCCGCCGCAGTGGACCGAGTGGAACGGCAAGTACCGCGACACCGTGCGCGATTTCTGGCGTGGTGAGGCGGCCAGCCTCGGTGAGTTCGCCTCCCGCCTGACCGGTTCGGCCGATCTCTATGAGCAGAGCGCCCGGCGTCCGGTGGCGTCGATCAACTTCGTCATCGCCCATGACGGCTTCACCCTGCGGGACCTGGTGTCCTACAACGACAAACACAACGACGCCAATGGTGAGGACAACAACGACGGCGAGAGTCACAACCGATCCTGGAACTGCGGCGTCGAGGGGCCGACCGACGATCCGGAGATCACCGCCCTGCGCGCGCAGCAGGAGCGCAACTTCCTGGCCACGCTCCTGCTGTCCCAGGGCGTCCCGATGATCTGCCACGGCGACGAGCTCGGCCGCACGCAGGGCGGCAACAACAACGGCTACTGCCAGGACAACGAGATCACCTGGGTCGACTGGGAGAACGCCGATCAGGAGCTGATCGACTTCGCCGCCACCGTGTCGTCACTGCGCGCGGAGCACCCGGTGTTCCGCAGACGCCGGTTCTTCAACGGCCGGCCGGTTCGGCAGCGCGGATCCGCGGGCGTCCCCGACATCTCCTGGTTCCGGCCGGACGGTTCGGAGATGAGCGACGAGGACTGGGACACCGGGTTCGGCAAATCCGTGGCTGTCTACCTCAACGGCAACGGCATACCCGACCTGGACTCACGCGGACAGCGGGTCATCGACGACTCGTTCGTGGTGTGCTTCAACGGGCACCACGAGCCCCTCGAATTCACCCTTCCACCGGAGGAGTTCGGGCCTGCGTGGCACACCGTCATCGACACCGCGGCACCGGCCGGGACCGGTGACGAAGCCATTACCGCAGGTGCCTCCCGCAAGATCGCGGCGCGGTCGGTGACGGTTCTGCAGCAGGCCCGGTAACCGCCGGTACCGGGTTCGGCCGCTGGTTCTATGCTGCACAGCATGGGGGCAGCGGCCAGGAACAACATCAATGTGGTGGGCGTCGAGGGCGCTCCCGTGTTGTTGCTGGTCCACGGTTTCGGTTGCGACCAGAATCTGTGGCGGCCCATCGTCGAGCGCCTGCAGTCGCAGTTCCGCATCGTGCTGATGGACCATGTCGGGGCGGGCGCCTCGGACCCGGCAGCGTGGGATGCGGACAAGTACTCCACCCTGTACGGGTATGCCGCCGACGTGCTCGACATCGTGCGCGAAATGGACCTGCGCGAGGTGATCTACGTCGGTCATTCGGTCGCGACGATGATCGGCGCGCTGGCGGCCATCACCGACCCCAGCAGGTTCGCCAAGCTGATCATGGTGACGCCGTCACCGCGCTATATCGATGACGGTGACTATCACGGGGGCTTCTCCGAGGCCGATATCGACGAGCTGCTGGAGTCCATCGATGCGAACTACCTCGGCTGGTCGCACGCGATGGCACCGGTGATCATGGGTAACCCCGACCGCCCCGACCTACACGCCGAGCTGGAGGCGACGTTCTGCCGGACCGACCCGGACTGCGCCCGGGTGTTCGCCCGCGCCACCTTCCTCTCGGACAACCGTGCCGACCTCGCCGACGTCCCGGTGCCGACCCTGATCATCGAATGCACTCACGACGCGATCGCGCCGCGCACCGTCGGCACGTACGTCCAGCAGCAGATTCCGGACAGCCGGTTGGTCACCCTCGACGCTTTGGGGCATTGCCCGCACGTTAGTGATCCGGATGCCACCGCAGCTGCCATCTCCGCCTTCGCCGCCACGTCACGTTCGTGATGGAATCCGCCGACTTCGCGGACTTCTGGGACAACTCCCCGGCGGGCCACCTGCTGCTGACCGCCGACGGGCACATCCTCAGCACCAACGCCACCTTCGTCGGCTGGCTCGGCTACCCACCTGGATCGCTGCGCGGAAAATCGCTGTCCACGTTGTTGACGGCGGGCGGCCGCATCCACTACGAAACCCACTTCGTGCCGATGCTGCGGATGACCGGCACGCTCGAAGGCGTCACCGTCGACATGCTGGCCGCCGATGGCTCCCGGCTGCCGATGTTCTTGACTGCCAACGTCAAACCGGCCGCCGACGGGTCACCCGAAATGTGGCGTGTCACCGCGGTCGACGCGAGCGACCGCAGATCCTACGAACGCGCGCTCCTCGAGCAGCGCCGTCGCGCCGAGACCGAGCGGGAGCGCGCACGCGCCTTCGCCGATACGCTGCGCCGCTCACTGCACCCGCCCCTGCTGTCGCCTCCCCCTGGTCTGGAAGCCGCCGATCACTACCACACCGCCTCGGCCGACGATGTGGGCGGCGACTTCTACGACATGTTCCCGTTATCGGCGCGGACCTGGGGGTTCTTCCTCGGCGACGTTGCGGGTAAGGGGGTAGAAGCGGCCGTCGTGACCAGCCTGACCCGCTACGTGCTGCGCTCGGCCGCGGTGTCCGACGACGACCCGGTGCAGGTACTGCACAACCTGAACACCGTCCTGCTCCAACAGTTGGGCATCGACCATCACCGGCTGTGCACCGTCGTGTACGGAAACCTGACCCCGGTCGGCGACGGGTTCGATGTCGACCTCGCCAGCGCCGGCCACCTCCCGCCGCTGATGATCGGCGCCGACGGGAACGCGTACTTCGCCGACACCATCGGCGGCCAAGCCGTCGGCATGATCGAACAGCCCCACTTCTTCAGTACCCGAATACATCTCGGCCCCGGCGACACCCTGGTGCTCTACACCGACGGCCTGACCGAGGCGCGTGTCGGCCCGGGGGTCGAACGGTACGACGATGCGGGGGCCCTGTTGCGGTTCATTCGCGGACAGGCACCGGCGAGCTCTGCCGCGATCGTCGGCGCCATCCGCGGCCTGCTCGATGAGCTGGGCGCGGGCGTGGAGGACGATGTGGCGGTACTGGCATTCGGGGTGCCGCGGACCGAAATTTGAGGCGGTAACGCGAGGGTCGAGGCTTTTTTCTGAACCTCACGGTTGCATCCGACGCGTCACCTCGTACTCCGGGCGCGAAGCAACCGTTCAACCCTCGGTACCCAGACCGTACGCCCTGATCATGGCCCAGCAGCCGTTCGATTCGCTCCGTGGCTAGTGGTGTGCGCGACGGCGCACGTCCGCGGACCGGCCGATGCGACCGGCCCAGGTTTGCGGATAGCCCGATCTGGCTACCGTCCAAGCATGTCTGAACCACTTACCGACAGCCGAATTGCCGACGTGGCCCCGGGCGACATCATCTTCTTCGACGGTGGCGCCGGCGAGCGCGCGTACAAGGTGGTCCACAAGGAGTCGGCCGACACGGCCTATCTGATCACCTTCGAAGGCGACGACGGCGAGACGTTCCAGCACGAACTGCCCGCCGATGCGCCGGTCAAGCGTTCCTTGGAGTCCAAATGGGAGTCGACCCAGAGCCCGACGCCCGATTCCGCGCAGTAGCCGATGGACACCGTCGAGTACGCCCCCGGGCGGCAGGCCGACCTGTTCGGTGAGCCGTCCCGCCCGACCGTACTGCTCTGGCACGGCACCCAGACCGATTCGCGCGCAGCGGTGCGCGTTCTCGCCGAGGCCGTCGCCGAGCACGGGATCGGGGTGATCGCGCCCGACTGGGATTCTCATGCCGCCGATGGCGGGCGCGCCGATCTGCTGAGCTCGGTCGAGTTCACCGGCACGCAAACCGCGGGTGCAGACCTCGTCCTTGTCGGCTGGTCGCTGGGAGGCACCGCCGCCGCGGGGTTGACCTTGCGCGCGAGTGAGTTCAATACCCCTGTGGCACACACGATCTGCCTGGGTGGCGCGTTCATGGCCGCGGATCCGATCTCCGGCGGACCGGTTCTCGACGGGGCACCCGAGACATCCACGCGCACACCGTTCACGCTGCTCACCGGGGCGGCCGACGATGTGGTGCCCGCGACGGCCGCGACCGAGTTCGCCGC